>DASYBM010000016.1:300000-600000 GCA_036500765.1 Candidatus Sulfotelmatobacter sp. | reverse complement strand
CCAGGTGGCGCTCTCGATGTGCCCGGCATCCCACTCGGACTCGCGCCGCACGTCCAGCACTTGCACGGGATTGGATTTTATTTGCGTATCGAGTTCGCTGGCAGTGAGTTGCGCAATGGTCGCTAAAGGAAGACCTGCTTGCTTCCAGGCGGCGATACCTCCGTCGAGATATCCGTTGAGAACTTCAATGCCGACGCGGGTCAGGCGGAGTCGGGCTTCCTCAATCTGCTCGTCCGAGGCGGCGATCAGCACGGGATGCGCCGATAAACCGAGCACGGTGCCGGCCCACGAGGCAAACTGGCCGCCGAGTGCGATGTTCACCGAGCCGGGCACGTGCGCGGCGGCGAATTCCTCGTTGGGGCGAACGTCGAGGGCCATCTCACCGGCGTTCAACAGGATGTTCAATTGGGCGGGCGCAAGGGCGCGCAGCGGAGGAAGATCGGACAATGCGGCGGCGCCAGTGCGGTTGATCTCGGCGTCCTTCAGAAAATAATCCGGACGTGTGGGAAGATTGCTGGTGAGCTGAGCGACGAACTCTTCCCTGCTCTTAATTTGTAGCGCGTAGTTGGTGAGGCGTTCGGTGCCGATGGTGGATGAGCGCTCGGCGCGCATATTTTTTCCGCAAAGAGAACCGGCGCCGTGCGCGGGATAGACCAGCACTTTGTCGGGCAGCGTCAGCAATTTCGTGTGCAGACTGTCGTAGAGCAGTCCTGCCAATTGGGCCGGAGTGTGGCGGGGCGAAAGATCGGGCCGCCCGACATCGCCGATAAAGAGCGTGTCTCCGGTCAGCACGGCCCAGGGCTCAGAAGGTTTCTCTTCATCCGCGATGCGGTCGGTGACGACCATGCAGATGCTTTCTGGAGTGTGCCCCGGAGTTTCGAGAACGCGGATCGAGGCCCTGCCGAATTTCAATTCGAATCCGTCGGTGACGGGCACGTGAGGAAAAATGGCTCCGGCTTGCGCGCCCATGTAGATGGCAGCGCCGGTGCGGGCGGCGAGTTCGCGGTGTCCGGAGACGAAGTCGGCGTGCAGATGACTTTCAAAAATGTGGCGGATAGTAAGGCGGTGATCGGCGGCGGTTTTCAGATATAACTCGACATCGCGTTGCGGATCGACGACCACGGCTTCGCCTTCGGAGGCGAGCATGTAGGAAGCATGGGCGAGACAGCCGAGATAGAACTGTTCGAAAAACATAGCTAGGGAATGCTAGAACAAGGGGGTGGAGAATGTCACGGTGGCCTGTTGGATTGTACCGGGGTAGGCCCTTTAATCCTGCCAAAGTGCAGGCTTGGATTTCGGCTTCAGCGGCTGCGATTGTGCAGGCCAAACCCCAGCGGGCAAAAGCCATCTGAGTCTCTCGCTGTTTCGGCACCGCTGAACCGGCGCACGGTGAGCTTGTCTCGCCGATCGCTGGATCGTGAAGAAACACCAGAAAATCACGCCGGGAGCGGCGTGATAAATTCGAGGCCGAAGCAGAAGCCGTTGCGGGAGCGGACGATGGCGGGGAGACGCGAGGGCGTGGGAGTATCGAATTCAATTTCCAGTAAGTCGCCGGGGTTCAACAGGATACCAGCGTACAACACCATGCCGCCTTCGCTCATTTCCGTGCCGCGACCCTCCACCACCGTGGTGGAAAAGCCCCTGGACGTAACGACGCGGACAGGCATATCGACGGGAAGTCGCGGCCAGCGGCGGGTGGTGTCAGAATTTGGCACGCCAATAATGATGAACGCTCGACCGGGCTTTCGGCAAATTACTAAGGTGATTGGGCGGCGGCGGGCAGCGGACCTACTACTTACATCTCCGGATAAGAGATCTCAGGCTGAGTCCATTGCTACTGACCCATTCGTTCTGATGGTCGTAAACCCCCGCCATGTTTGAGATCAGGTCAGAATCGGGATCAAAGTCAAGGGCGACGGACTGGAGTGTCCGTTCTACACCGGCGGGGGTCTCACGCCTGACGCCTGGCTTTTCTGTACAATCTGCGGGTGAGTTGGCGCGCGCGAATATGTCTGACTGCCGTGCTGGTATTGTCGCTGGGCGCGGCAGTACGGGCGGAGTCGGTCGCTCAACTACAACCCACCGGCTACGTCAACGATTTCGCGCATGTGCTGAATCAGACGACGACTGCGCAGATCACCGATACCTGCCAGCAAGTCGACGAAAAGGCTCATGCCCAAATCGCCCTGGTGACGATCAATTCGCTCGATGGCTCGGATATCGAGACCTTTGCCGTCGATCTATTTAAGAAATGGGGCATTGGCGCAAAGTCCACCGATCGCGGAGTACTGATTCTGTACGCCATACAGGATCACAAGGCGCGCATTGAAGTGGGGTACGGGCTGGAACCGATTTTGCCCGACGGCAAAGTAGGAGGATTTCAGCGGGAAGCGATTCCGCTGATGCGCAGCCAGGAGTACAACCAAGCTTTACTGCTGGTAACGAGCCGGGTTGCGAACGTCATCGCGGCGGATGCGGGCGTGCAACTCACGGGAGCGACGCCTCCCGCCCCGGTTCCCGCAGTGCGCGAACCAAGCGGAGGGATTTCGATTGGCGGAGTGATTGCAATCATCGTGGTGGTGTTGATCATCCTGTTGACGCCGTTGCGTAGTCTGTTCTTTTGGCTTCTCTTTTCGCAGATTTTTGGCGGGCGCGGAGGCGGGTTCGGTGGCGGTGGATTTGGCGGTGGGGGAGGCTTTGGTGGTGGGGGTGGGGGTGGCGGGTTCGGTGGTTTTGGTGGGGGCAGTTCCGGAGGCGGCGGCGCCAGCAGCAGTTGGTAGCAAACGAGGAATGCGATGGTTTCTGCAAATCGGAACGAACGGAACATGAACAACAAAGTCGACGGCACGATAGACAGCAAAAATAAGGATAAGCTCGACGAGTTCGTGAAGCGGCTTCGCGAAGCAGCGGGGACGAATCTGGAGAGCGTCATTTTATTTGGATCGGCGGTGGCGGGTGATTTTCGTCCAGGGCAGTCGAATCTGAATCTGTTGTGCGTGCTGGGCGATAGTTCGTTCGCGGGGTTGCAGGCTCTGGGGCCGGTCGCGAAATGGTGGGGCAAGCAGAAGCAGCCTGCGCCTTTGTGCATGACGCGGCGGGAACTGGAGCGGTCGACGGATGTGTTTAGCATTGAATTGCTCGACATACAGCAGCAGCATCGGGTGCTGTTTGGCGATGATCCCGTGCAGGGCTTGAAAATTTCACTGCATGTGCACCGGGTGCAGGTGGAATATGAACTGCGGGAGAAACTGATTCTCCTGCGGCAGCAGGTGCTGCTGGCGGCGGGAAACGATGCGCGGTTGTCGGAGTTGCTGCTGCGTTCGGTGCCCTCGTTTGGCACGTTGTTTCGGCATGCGCTGATTGCGCTGGGGGAGGCGGCGCCGGCGAGCAGGCGGGAGGCGGTAGATGCGTTGGCCAAGCGAATGGGAGTCGATCTCTCGGCGATCCATCAGGCGCTGGATGTGCGGGAAGGGAAATTGGAGCGGAATGAACTTAAAGGCAGCGATCTGGCAGCGCGCTACCTGGCGGCGGTAGAGAAAGTGACGGCCGCGGTCGATGAGGCGTTAGACTCAGAAGCATCGGGGCGCTGATTTTCGATTGCAGAATTTCGATTGCTGATTTTCGATTGCAGAATTTCGATTTTAGATTTTCGAGTTTTGATTTCAGATTTCGGAGGAGGAAGCGTATGGGGAAGGGCTTGCTGGTTGTCATCGTAATTCTGGTGATTCTGGCGGTGTTTACGCTGGTTTTCTTCGGGCAATATGTGAGCGTGAAGAACACGCTGGTTCAAAAGAATGAGGCGGTGAAATCGGCATGGTCGCAGGTGGACGTGGTGCTGCAACGGCGTGCGGACCTGATTCCGAATCTGGTGGAGACCGTGAAGGGCTATGCACAGCAGGAAGTGACCGTGTTTGGCGACATCGCCAAGGCGCGTTCGGCGCTGCTTTCGGCGGGGACGCCGCAGCAGAAGATTGCCGCGAACGGACAACTCGATGGTGCGATCGGGCGCCTGCTCGCCATCTCAGAGAATTATCCCCAACTGAAGTCGAACGAAAACTTTCTGCGCCTGCAAGATGAACTCGCGGGCACCGAGAACCGCATCGCCGTGGAACGTAAGCGCTATAACGACACGCTGCAAGACTACAACACGTATGTACAGCAATTTCCCAACAGCATTTTCGCGGGATGGGCCGGGTTCAAGGTGAACGACGCATATTTCACCGCCTCGGAAGGGTCGCGGCAGGTTCCGAAGGTAAATTTCGCGCCCGCTCCGCAGGGGAATCCGCAACCGGCGCCGGCGCACTAACTCGAGGGCGAGGTGCGTGGCTTACGCTCCCCGCTGGATTAACGGGAGATCCCCTTCGACTTCGCTCAGGGCAGGCTCTCGCTTCGCCTGAAGAACGCTCCGCTCAGGCTGACGCCGCGGTTTATCGATTCAAGAATGGACGACTACTAGGGCCCAGCGAAGCCTCCCTCTAGATTCCGTTGGTCTGGTACTGCAAGACGGCCAGGGCTAGACGGTAGTCGTAACCGGCTCCTACATCGGCGATCTGGGCTTGAGTCTGTTGGAGCTGCGCCTGGCTGAGTTCGACGATCGAACCCAATCCCAGGTTGTAGCGGGACTGCGCCAGATTGAGGCTAAGGTTGGCTTGCTCCAAAAGTTGTTGCGTTACCGCGAGGCGGTCGTAGGACGTTTTGGCATTGAGCCATGCGGTGCGCACATCGCGGGCGATACGGTCACGTAGATCCCGCAACCGTTCCTGCGTGGCTTGTGCACGGAGCGACGCTTCGTGAGAGCGAGCCGTAAAAAGAAATCCATTGAATACAGGGATTTCGACATTGACTCCGACCGCGCCGTACCAACTGGAAATGATGGGATTGCGAACCGGAGTGTCACCCACGGCTCCGAGCGCCCGAATATTCGGGAAGAGCAGGTCTCGTTCCGCCTTTTGAAAACGTTCGGCGGACTCCGACTGAAACTCGAGAGAAAGAATCTCCGGGCGCATGGTGAAAGCTGCTCGGATCAGATCGTCGACGTTATCGGAGGGTGGAGCGACCGGAGATGAGTCTCCCACCAGTTGAAAGTTTTGCAGGTTCTGGAAACCCAGAACCGCAGACAGCGAAGACTGCGCGGCATTCAGATTATTCTGGGCATCGAGCAGCAGAAGTTTCGCCTGCGCAAGGTTCACGTTGGCAAAAGTAAAGTCCAGCTCCGACTTTAATTTGCTCTTGAACAATGCACCCACCTGATTGGAGACCGTCTGCCGATCTTTGACCGTCTGTTGCGCCACAATGAGAACCGCCTGGGTTTGCAACGTGTTGTAAAAGGCCTGATCGACGGCCAGAAGAATCTGTTCCCTGGTGGCCAGAGCATTCTGGTCTTCGGCTTTGGCGGCGAGGTTCGCGCTGGCGACTAAGTTCGTGGTGCGTCCGAAGTCCGTGATCATTTGAGTCACCAGGGCGCCGGCTGCGGCGCGCTGGTAAACGGTCGGGTTGTTCAGCGCGCCGGCCGTGATACGGGTTCCCGGATTGGCATCCACGGCGGTGAGATCAATTTCCGCTGTCGGCCATAAAGCCGATTTAGATTCGCGTGTCACCTGCCGCGAGGCGAGAGCGATTAAGCGGCCGACCGAAATTTGCGGATTATTCTTAAGGGCGAGCGCCTCCGCGTCTTTTACTGAGAGCAGCGTCGGCGCACCCGAAGCGCTCTGTGACGATGGGGCCTGCGCCGGCATTTGTCGGTTCATCGTGCCTGCGTGAGTCCCGGAGCTTGAACCGGCTATCGACTGAGTGGCCGTTTGCGGCATCGGCGCGGAAGGCAGAGTTGAGAGCTTCGCAGAGTTGGCGTCCTGCGCTACTCCGGCCAAGGGCAACGCCAGTATCGCTGTTCTTGCGATCGCATTTCTCACTCCCCGAAAAGCCTGCCGCGGGCGGTTCATGCTTGCACCTCCTGCGCCGGCGCCGCCGGATTCTTTTCGCCGCGGTTGCCATAGACCAATAAGTAAGCGGCGGGCACGATGAAAATTGTGAGCAACACCGAGGAGGTAAGGCCTCCGATGATGGCCTTCGCCATGGGCGCGTATTGTTCGGCGCCGGTGCCCAACCTCAATGCCATGGGAATCATGCCGATGATGGTGGCGAGCGAAGTCATCAGAATGGGCCGCAGGCGCACGCGGCAGGCGGTGATGACCGCATCCTTCGGCGACAATCCCTGCTTCTCGAGATTGTGAGCGAAATCAACGATCAGAATGCTGTTGGAGTCGGCGATGCCGACCAACATCAGCACCCCCATCAGCGACATCACGTTTAACGTTGCGCCGGTGAGCGGCAGGATGATGAGCACGCCCACGAATCCCATGGGAATCGCCAACATGATCAGGAACGGGTCGATGAACGACTTGAACTGCGCGGTAAGAATCAGGAAAAGCAGAAGAAACGAAATCAGGAAGCCGAAGGCAAAGCTCTTGAACGACTGCTGCATGCCGACCACCATGCCACGCAGGTTGACGCGAACGTTTTCGGGAACGTTCGCATGCTTGAGGATGTCGTGAATCCTGCCGGTCACGCGTTGCAGGTCTTCTCCGGTCGGGGTCACATAGATATCGATGGCCTTTTGAATCTGGTAATGGTCGACTTCGGTCGGGGTTTGGACCTGCTTGACGCTGACCACATTGCTGAGGACGGTGGTTGGCCTGCCTCCGTCGGAGCAGGCCCAGGACGGTTGACCGTTTCCGAGTCGCGGCGGCCCCGACGGCCCGCAGTTCACGCCGCTGCCTGTGGCTGGATCGCGCAAAGGAATCTGACCCAGGTCGGCCAGGTTGTGAATCGCGGCCTGGCCTTTTTCGAAGTACTGCACGGTCAGGTAGTAGTCGTTACCGCTTTTGCGATCGACCCAGTAATTGGGAGCGATCATGTAATTGGAGTTGAGGGCGGTGATGACGTTATCGACCACGTCTTTTTGCGTGAGTCCCAACTCGCCGGCGTGGACTCGGTCTACGTTGAGTCGTAGCGCTGGATAGTTCATGTCTTGCGGAACGTAAACCTGGCCTACGCCGTGAATCTGACGAATCTGAGCGGCCAGGTCCTGCGCGATCTGATTGTCCTGCGCAAGACTGGAACCGCTCACCTGCACATCAATCGGAGCCGGCATGCCTGTGTTCAAGATGGCGTCGACCATGGAGCCGCTGGAAAAGAATGTGCGAACCTCAGGAAAGTTTTTGGCCATGCGCTGCTGCACGCGGTCCATATACTCGAAGCTGCTCAGCTTGTGCGACTCGCTTAACTGCACCTGAACCGTCGCCGTGTAAGGGCCGGAGTTCGTCGTGTACAGTGAAGAAAAATCGGGGACTACGCCGATGTTCGAGACGATCCTCTTCAGGTCTTGACCTTCCATCGCGCCCCGAATGAGATCTTCGACTTTGGCGACGTATTGGTCGGTCACTTCGATGCGTGTTCCGGTAGGAACTTTCAGATTGATGGTGAACTGGCCGGCATCGGTCTTGGGAAAGAATGCTAGTCCCATGAGCGGATAAATCAAAAGGCTGGCCACGAACACGCCGCTCAAAAGCAGAACCGTGAGTCCGGGGCGCAACAGGGCGCGCCTCACCCAACGCTCGTAGAACTCCAGAAGGTTGTTGAACACGCGATTGAAGCGGGCATTGAACTTCTCCATCCTGGAGGGCGAGTACTCCTCGTGATACTCCGAGGTGTCGTGAACTTCACCATGAGGTTTGGCCTTCAGAAAGCGCGAACAGAAAAGAGGAATCACCGTCATGGCTACTACAAACGAGGCCAGCAGCGACAGACAGAACGCCAGCGCCAGCGCGGAGAATAGAAATTTAGCGACGCCGTAAAGAAATACGACGGGGAAGAAATCGACCACGTCGACCAAGGTCGCCGCCAGAACTGCCAGGTTCACTTCCGCTCCGCCCACTTCGGCCGCGATCATCGGCGCAGCGCCCATCTCGAGATGGCGATAGATGTTCTCGAGCGAGATCACAGAGTTGTCGATGACGCGCGAGAAGGCGAGCGCCATGCCGGCGAGGATCATGGTGTTGATGGTGCCGCCCAGCAGGGCCAGCACCACAAAGGCCGCCAACGCCGATAATGGAATCGAAAGCAACACGGCGGATGTCGCGCGAAAGCTGCCCAGAAAAATCAGGATCATCAGACTGGTAAGAATCAGCCCCAGAACGCCTTCGTGCAGCACGGTGTGGATGGCTTCCTTCACGTACACAGATTGGTCAAAGACAATGCTCGTGACCATCTGCTTGGGAATATCGTAAAGATGCTTGATGAGGGCGCGTACTCCATCGACCACAGCGATGGTGTTGCTGTCGCCGCCCTGCTTCATGATGGGAATGTAGGCGGACTTTTGACCGTCGATGCGGACGATGTTGCTTTGTATCCCGTGAGAATCTTCGGCTTTGCCAACGTCATTGACCGTGACCCAGGAATGTCCGTCGACTTTGAGCGGAACTTTGCCCAGTTCGTCCATACTGTTGACCAGGCTGTTGGAGTAGACGAAGTAATCGTAAGGGCCCATCTTCACATCGCCGGCGGGCAGAATCAGGTTCGCGCTGTTCACGGCGCCCACCACATCCATCAGGCTCAATTGGCGAGAAGATAATTTATAAGGATCGACGTAGACCATGATCTGCCGGTAGATTCCGCCGAATACGCCGGGGATCGAGGAACCCGGCACAGAGGTGATCTGGTTACGAATCTGAAACTGGGCGTAATCGTGCAACTGCGTTTCGTTGAGGCCCTCGCCTTTCACGGTAACCAGTGCGACGGGCAAACTGGAGGCGTCGAACTTGAGCACGACCGGAGGCAGCGTGCCCGGCGGCAGACGCTTCAGGTCGGCGAGAGCCAAGTTGGACAATTCGGTGACGTCGGCATCGGCGCTGGTCCCGGGCTGAAAATAGACTTTGATGATGCTCACGCCCAGCATCGATCGCGACTCAAAGTGATCGACGCCCGCCGCTAGAGTAAAGAAGCGCTCGAGCGGGTCGGTGATGTCGGTCTCGACGTCCTCGGGCGGCATGCCGGAGTAAAACGTCGCCACCACAACTTCCGGCAAGTTGATCGGTGGAAATAGATCGACCGGCATGCGCGCGATGCTGGTCACACCGATGACCACCAGTGTCAGGCAGATCACGATAATGAAATACGGATTACGTATGGAGAAGCCTGGCATAAATATTTCCAATCTGACTGCGTGGTAAAACCTTTAGGGCATTAACCACGAAGGCCACGAAATACGAAGGAACCCCGTGCGCTCTGCCGCACTGTTTATTGCGTACCCCCCTCGTGGTACTCCATCACGGCGACTAATTGAGGATGAACTTTTTGCCCAGGTTTCAAGCCGCTGCGATCGCTGACTACGACTTCCTCGCCTTCGCTCAGTCCGGAAACAATTTCGGCGTCGCTGCTGGTTTGCAGTCCCACCTGCACCGCTCGTTCTTCCAGCATTCCGTCGGAGTTGACGACCCAAACGTCAGTTTTGTCGCGTTCATGACTCAAGGCCTGAACGGGTACGGCAGGAATGTCTACTTTCTCGTCGACATTGAGTTGAGCCTCGGCATAGAGGCCTGGCAGCAAAAGACGATGAGGATTGGGGACATCGACTTCGGTGTGCATAGTCCGCGTATCGGCGCGGACGTCGACAGAGAATCGTGCTACCTTGCCGGGAAACGTGCGATTCAAAGAGGGAACGTTCACGTTCACCCGATCTCCGATCTTGATGTAGCGCACGTAGGATTCTGGAACCGGAATGACCAGACGAAACAGGTCGTCCTGCGAGAGCCTTACTAGAGGAATCGCCTGCGTGCTCGAGCCGGTGCCGGCCTGCATGAGGGTTCCGAGATTGGCGTAGCGCTCGGTGACGGTGCCGGCAAATGGCGCCGTGATTTTTGAATAGTCAAACAGACTTTGGTCGTGAGCGAGCTTCGCTTTGGCGACGGAGAGCTGGCTCTCGGCGGCTTCCAGGCTGGCCTGTCCGGCATCGACTTGCGAAGACGCCGCCAAATCTTTTCCCTGAGCGTCATCCACTTCCTGCTGGGCCACGATTCCCGGTTGGCTCTGGAAGACTCCGTTCAAGCGTGTGTATTGCAGATGCAGTGCGTTGTACTGAGCCTGATAGCGTTGTAATTCGTGCTGCGCTCTCGTCACCTGATTGGCCGCGTTTTTGATCTCCGCCTGGTCCTCTTGCAGTTGCGCTTCCAACTCAGGAATCTCAAGAATGGCCATGACCTGGCCCGCTTTCACCGGCGTCCCGTAGTCGACCATCAACTTCTTGATGTAGCCAGATTCCTTGGCATAGACATCGATCTCCTGGAAAGGCACCAACTCGGAAGAAAGCGTGACTTGCTGCCCGAGAGATTTCTTGACTACTTTCGCAACTCCGACCGTGATCGTTGGTCCGCCCGCCTCTACTCGCTTTTCCCCGCTTCCTGAACAAGAAGACAAGGGGACGGCAAATGCGACGGCAGCAGCCGCTAGAGCAAGTGGAACGGATCCGGGGCGCCTGTGTGCTCTCGGCGTGCCGGATTTGCAAGCATGTTGAGTCATCGTGTTACCAGCCTTTTTTTCTGCCGTTTCTTCTTCTGTTTCTCCGAACGATCCGCTCGATCGCCGCGGGGGACGCGATTCATTCCGCGTTTCGTTCACTAGAGTATCTTCTTCATAATCTCGCCCAGCTTCGCAACCGAGAAAGCGCTGGATTGGCAAAAATCGATTACTTTCTGTTCAGCTGCGCGCAGTTCGGCGGCAACCGCCGGAATCCTTGAGGCAATTTGTAGCGGTATTGAGAGCACGCCGTTCGCGTCGCCATGCAGCAGTTCTCCCGGATGGACTTCCAGACCTCCTACCGTGATCTTCGCCCCGAAATCGAAGATGTGGGCGTAGGCGTGCGAGACTGCGACACTGCCGGCAAACAGCCGAAATCCCATTGTGCGTACGGACGAAACTTCGCGCACGGCGCCATTGGTCAAATACCCGATGCAGCCCAACGCCTTCAAAATCGCAGCGTGCATGTCGCCGACAAAGGCGCCTCGCCCAGGAGGATTATCCATGTCTTGCAAGACCAGGACGCGCGGGGCAGGACACTGAAGAATGTAGTTCCAGAAATCGGCGCGATCATGGAAGGTGCCGCCCCGCATGGGAGGTTCGCCGCTACGGAGACGGGCGGTAACGGCGTACCCGACCATCGGTGGAACGGCGCCGATCGGTGGCGCGGCGCTGAAGGTAACTTTACTGGAGGGATCATTGCACGAACCTTCGTTGCACGAACCTTCGTAGAACATGGACCGAATGCTGGCGTCGGAGAATCCTGTATTGCGCAATCTGACGTTAAAAGTTTCGACGGCGTTCGCGACCATGCACGTATCGAACTGGCGAAGCGCATCCAACTCTTCTTCTGTCAACAAGGGTGCAACGGCCATGTGGGTTTCCTTTCAGGACCCGTCTTGCATCCACCCCAGAAACCGTCTATTGCGATGAGATGAGCCAGACGCGCCGGCAAATTCGATGAGATAAGATCGAATTACCGGCAATATAGTTGCTCCAGGAACGGGCTAGGAGAGAGACTTAAGGGCGGGCGGAGGTCGCTTATAGAGGCTCTTTTCGAAAAGAAGGCTCGCGATGGGCGGACCGGACGGCGCAATACGTGGATACGAACTCGGGGCCTGCATCACGGCGGTAGCCGACACCGGAATCCAGCTAGCGACAGTCTTGATAAGGCGCTGCCGGGCGCGCTCCGGCGAGATATGCTTGTGCACGGTAGTCGCCGACCCGCTCACTCTCCCGCGCGCGAAGTTATAACGCGTGGCCACGCTCACAGTGAGTGCGCATACGGCAAATAAAACCACTACGGCACACCACCGTTTGCTCAAGCCATTTTCGGGATTTGTCAGCCGCAGCATCTTCAGCCCTAACAGCAGGATTTTGGGATCCTGATTTTTTCTAGCATACCGGACCGAACTTGCGCAAGCCGCCAGGCTCGAATGCAATGTTACAACTGTAACGGTATAGAAACGACGACAGCGATTTTCCACGCGGCGCCGGTCCAAGTACCCAAGGGCATGGCCTTAGTCGTCCCTCTTCTCTATAATCCCGCTGTGGCTCTCGTTGTCTTCCTCAGGGGCATGAATGTGGGCGGTTTCAGAAGGTTTCGCCCCACCCTCTTCGCCAAGAAACTGAGCGACTATGACATAGTGAATGTGGGCGCTGCCGGCACGTTCGTGGTTCGCAAACCGGGACCCCGCGCGAAGTTCCGCGCCGAAGTGCTGCGCAAGCTGTCATTTGCGGCGGAAGTGGTGTTCTGCGATGGTCGCGATCTTGTCCGCCTGGAGAGGGAAAATCCCTTTGAGGCCTCCGCCACATCGCGCACCGACGTCGTCCGATTCGTAAGCATCCTGCCGAAGGCCGGTCGCTGTCGGACGTCTATTTCATGCACCTTTCCGCCAGGCGGAGAGTGGTTCGTGCGCGTGATCGGCTCCCAAGACCGTTTCGTCTTCGGAGAGTATCGTCGCAGCATGAAAACCATCGGGTACCTTGGCCAAATCGACAAACTCTTCGGCGCCCGCGCCACGACGCGAAATTGGAACACCATAGTCGCGGTTGTTCGGATTTTGAAAGGTGGGGGAAAACGGCCTAAGCGCGATTGAACCTTTGTGGGCAGCAGGTCCAAGCCCGCCGGTGATAATTTTCCGAGTTGCCCCGGAAACCTGCATTCACCGCACTCAGAAGGCTTTTGGTAATCGATATCTCACGCCAGCCTTGGTACCATTTTGTCTCTGAGCAAACTAGCCAGTTAAAGGTTGATCCGGATCGATATTGGTTTGTCGGCAACCGTTGAGTTATCTCCAAAGCGCCAACAAACCTGCCCTCTTTGGATCCTCAATGCTCTAAGTGAAACCCATAGGCAGTTTCAGAGCATGAGAAACATTTACTGGACTTTGCCCTATCAGTTCTCGCAATTGCCAACAGGTGCGAGGAGCGTGCTGTCGTTCGATGACCGGGAACTGCTGCCGGCGAGTTCTATCAATAGGAAATTGGGAGGCGAGTTGTTAGGGAATTGGGAGGCGAGTTGTTCGCAGCTGTTCCCCTTAGTGGTGATCCGATTTGCCGCTTTGATCGGCCACCTGCGAAAACTCTTCTTCCGCGTTTTCTTGTTGTCGTTCTTCCACGGTCTTGGGATTTAGTTGCTCCCTATGCCTTAGTTCGGTGGCGTGCAGCTGATATAGGAAGAGCACTAATTTCCAACTGTCGGCGTCTCTGCTGTCGCGTGCGCTTCGCCGAATGCGGGCATCCCGGTCAAACGAACCGAAAGAAACTTGGTGCTCGCCCGGAGGTTGCGGTCCGAAGCATTGGCAGGACGCTTTTCCCGGCCTGTGGATTGTGCCTTTGTGCCTATGCCGGGACGGCGCCATTTCCGCAAGTACTGAATTCGAAATGGCGGGGACGACGGGACTCGAACCCGCGGCCTCTGCCGTGACAGGGCAGCGTTCTAACCAACTGAACTACGTCCCCACTTTTGCGCTGCTCGGAAACTGCGTGGTCTATAGGGTCAGCTGTCCCTGCCCTGTCGTTAAATTGTAGCAGAGCAAATTGGAATCGGTACAGATTCGGGGCCAACGGCACTTTGCGGCTTGGCTTTACGCGCCGGGCGGTTCGGCGCGAGTTCCTTCGACTTTGCTCGGGCAGGTTATTTTTTCCTCAGAACTTCTGTTCTTTTTTGCCCGAAGAAAGGCTGCGCACAGCGGACGCAGCGATCTGCGAAACTAAGCCGCCACTTGCCGTCCACGTGCGAATGGGATGAGAAGTGGATGAGACCGAAAATCTCTTTTTAGTAGCTTTCTTTGGCTAGCGGTGAGCCTGGGGCGTGGTCGGGGTTCAGTGGTGTTCTCCTGTGTCAATCAGGCTGTGCCGCCTAGGCGATGGAAAATTTAGCAGACTCCTTTTGCACACCAACCCGGCGGAGGGGGATGGTCTCGCAGTGGTCTTTCTGGAACTCCTGGTTCTGAGATTCATGGTTCTGAGACTCATGGTTCTGGAACTCATGGTTCTGAGACTCCCGGTTCTGAGACTCATGGTTCTGAGATTCATGGTTCTGGGACTCATGGTTCTGGAACTCATGGTTTTGATTTTGGAACAGCTGGTTTCGAGACCTCTCGAGCCATTCGCTTGCGCGCTGTTGAGCCTCAAGAATTTCGACAGAATTCATCGAGTACTGCAATTGGGCCTTGACCTTATTGATTCGCTCGCGCAAGTCCACAAGGGTATGCTCCGACAAAAGGCACCACATGTAAGAGGCGACCGAATCCTGTGAGGTTCCCTGGCCCTTGCGGTAGAGCTCGGCCAAAACGATTTGCGCCTCCGGCGAACCCTCGGTCGCTTCTTTTCGGCAGATTTCGAATTCCGAAATGGGGCTTTTTTCGAGGTCGGGATTTGGGGCGGAGCTTCGCCACGGGGCGGACGGACGCAGGGTCAGATGGAGAAGCTCCATCCGGCTCGAAACGCCGATCTTGTCAAAAATGCGGAACAAGTAGTTCTTTACGGTATGACGACTTAGGCCCAGGCGATCGCCGATCTCGCGATTGGTGAGTCCCTCGGCCAGGGAGCGAACGACCTCGAGTTCGCGCTCGGAGAGCAGACTCATGCCTTGATAATCCAGTGCGCTGATTTCGGGTGCGCTCGCAAGAACATCCAGGACAAACAACATTTCTTTGGCGCTGGCCCAGACCTGGCCGTCATCGACGCAACGAATACATTTGCAGAGATCCGCTAGCGAGGCTTGGCGGCCGAGGACGCCTCGGGCGCCGGCGCGAAACGCCTGCACCACGACTTCGCGCTTGGAAGATTCCAGCAGCATGACTGCGGGCAGGTCCGGATGTAGTGAGCGGAGCGTACGGAGGACCTCGAAGCCGCGACCCGGTTCATCGAGAGTCGAGCTGACGACAGCAACATCAATCTGGTCTTGAGCGGCCGCTTCGAAAACGTCGGCAGGAGTGGCGGCAGAAAGCGCCTGCAATTTCCCGACTCGCTGGATACCCTCGGCCAGAAGTTGACTGTGCAGCGCACTGCTGTCGACCACGATCACGCGTATCGGACGCCCTTCCGGAACTTCGCGTACGCCCATTGACTCCCCCCTTCGCATCCAGCAGCCAGGTTCCACAGACAGATGCTCGTTGGAGCCAATGCATCGTCTAAAGGAACATCTTCACTCGGGGGAGAGGCACTGAGCCCAGCGCTCAAAACGAACCGGTCCGGGAGAGAGACCGAAGTTGAGCACTACTAACACAGATACAGATGAAGATCGCGTGGGGAGATACTTCAAAGTGGCGCGCGACCGGTACAAATTAATGTGATAGTAACATTGCAACCGAGACGATTCAAGTGCGAAGGTTGCATTCTTTTGGACATTGCAGATTTTTTGCAGCGCGACGAAGTAAATTGCGCTCTTCATGACACAAATTGTTAAGAACGATCGAACGATCGAACGCTCTCAAGATTCAGCGCGGGTGAGTCGAACGCTACGTTTTAGTAACCAATCCACAACACCGAAGTAACTCATCCCGCTAACCTTCTCCTATTTCAGTATTTATCGGTGTTGTATTCCCCGACTTAAGAGAGCTGATCAGCGGGGCAAGGAGCCTCGGAGCACAGGGATAGAGACATGTGTCTCACGCCCAGAGTTCTCCAGCTTGTGGGAACAACGGACGTATCCCCGATGAGCCACATGCCACCGGGGAACTCTACCTCTTGCAGGCACTTGCATGTGTCTTTAGGCTTGCGACATCCCCCTCCTTGCAACAAATTCTCCCCCAAGTGAGCGTCCATCAGCATCCGCTGGGCCCATGAACCGCATGGGACTGAAGGGGCGGAGCTGTATCAAACCTCGTAAGTTTCAGCTCATAAATTCACATGATCGATGTTGTTGAACAACGACGGCGAATAGCAATGACCTCGCCGCACATCCTGGTGATGAGCGAAAGCGCGGCGAGCGCCCGGGCGGTGAGCGGCTTGCTGGCAGAGAGGGCTTGCCATTCCCATCTGGTGCAGAACGAAGCGGAGGCTCTGCTACGAGTTCGTCAGCATCCCGCTCCAGACCTGGTTTTGCTGGAACTGAATGGTGGCAAGTACTCCTTGCGGACACTGGAGAATCTGCTGCGTTTCTGTCCGGAAGTCAAAATCGTAGTGGTCTCGGATCATCACGAAACTCGCCAGATTGTGGAGGCGATTCGCCTGGGGGCTCGCGACTTCCTGACGATTCCGGTGGGATGCAGGGAGCTGGAGCAGGTCATTCGGCGGCATGCGCAGTCCGCCGCATCGCGAAGCCTGTCGCTGGTGCGAGAGACGGTTGAAGATTTGGGAGACGGACAATATCTGGTGGCGGCGAGCGCCGCAATGCGGAGGATTCGCAGTCAAGCCGAGCGGTTGGCCCATATCGACGCTCCCGTACTGATCCTGGGAGAGAACTGGACGGGCAAAGCGGGGGTGGCTCGCCTGATCCACAAGTTGTCGGCGCGCTCGCGAGAGCGTTTTTTGCAGGTGAATTGTGCCGCGTCTGCCGGCGAGATGCTGGAAAGAGAGCTGTTTGGCGGCGAGGAAAAGAAACCAAGCGCGGCCAGGCAAGGAAAGATCGAGTTGTGCCACCTGGGAACGTTGTTGCTGAATGAAGCGCTGGCCCTGCCGGCGCGGTTGCAAGCCCAGTTGTTACAGGTGTTGCAGGAGCGTCAGTATTTCCGGTTGGGTGAGGACGATGCCATTCAGGCCGATGCGAGGATCCTGGCGGCGACGAACACGGAGGGCGACGCCGGCCGGGCGGACAGCAACCTTTGCGAAGACCTCTATTACCGGCTGAGCGCTTTCGTGATTCAGTTGCCGCCTCTGCGGGAACGGCGGGAAGACATGCCTGCCTTATTGCAGAACTTCATGGCACGCCTGGCAGCGCAATATTCGCGGCCCCCGGTCGCATTTTCTCGCGCCGCCCTTGATGCCTGCCTGCACTACTCCTGGCCGGGCAACTTAAGGGAGCTGGAAAACTTCGTAAAGCGCTACCTGGTGATGGGGGAAGAAGCCATCGCACATGGGGAACTGCGTTCCGGCGCTGGCCGGCAGCACGCCAAGGGAAGCAAGTGGAGTTCTCCTAAAGGAGCTTCCGCTCGGCAAGCCTCCCAACAGCCTGGAAATGAGGAAGGTCCTGCCTGCCATTTGAAAGCATTAGTGCGCAACATAAAAGACGAGGCTGAAATTCGAGCCATCCGTAAAGCGTTGCAGGATACGGGCTGGAATCGCAAGCGGGCGGCCAAGCTGCTCGACATCAGTTACCGGGGCCTGCTCTACAAGATCCGCCAGCACTCGCTGACAGAGGAGTCGGAATGGGATTCGGCAACTCCCGTGCGGCAAGGGCCTTACTCCCACCGAGTTCCAGCGCGTCACCTAGATTCTCCGGAGGAACGATGAAAAACCAAACAACATTTTCTGCGGCGGCACTCGCCATGTCGATGCTGTGCGGGAGCCTGACTGCGGCCTGGGGGCAGAATCAGAACAGCACAGCCGTAGCGCCGTCGAAGGAATACGCGAAGCTGGTAACCGGCAACGCCGGATCCACCGGCTCGGTGCTAGCGGCAACAACTGGCAAGGAACACTACCTGATCGGAAACGAAGACGTGCTGGCGATCAATGTATGGAAGGAGCCTGACGTTTCCCGATTGGTTCCGGTGCGCTCCGACGGAAAGATCTCTCTGCCTCTGCTGGGCGAAGTGCAGGCCGCAGGAAAGTCTCCGAAGGAACTGGAAAGCGACATTGCCAAAGGATTGCGCGATTACATTTCGGAACCAGAAGTGACCGTAATTGTGCAGGAGAGCAAGAGCCGCAGGTTCAGCATCCTCGGCCAGGTGCAGCGGCCGGGATCGTACCTGTTGAGCGGAGAAATGAGAGTCCTGGATGCGATCGCGATCGCCGGCGGCTTCCGGGACTTCGCCAAAGTGAAGAGCATTCGAGTGCTGCGCCTGGAAGCGGACGGCAAGCAAAGCAGTCTGCCATTCAACTACAAAGACGTGATCAAGGGTACGAATCCGGGACAAAATGTCGAACTCGAGCCGAAAGACACGATCTACATCCCGTGAGAGCCGCCATGCGAATTCTTTCATCCATTTTCGTCGCGATGTTGGTGAGCGCGATCGCGCTGGGACAGTCCCAGGGGGACGGCTCGGCAGCGGCCGCGGTATCGTCGGCGACGTTGCCTGCAATCGCCGGCCCGTCTTCGTCTTCTGCATCTTTCGCTTCCGCATCTTCCTCCAGCGCTTCTACCTCGGCTGCACCCGCGGCGGCGTACGGCTACATTCCGTTTGCAGGCAGCTCACAGGGAGCGGAGGCTGATGTCGACTCGTCGAATCCGAATACGCCGTGGCTGCCGGTGCTGATTAATGGCGAGACGCCGTCGGCGGCTTTCGCAGGAGAGCTCGAACGAAACAACCAGATCTCCGGCGGAATGACTGTTGCCAGCGGTTACGACGAGAACGCACTGACGCAGAACGGCGGCCAGGTTGACAATGCGAGCGTCTCATTCCTGCCCAGCCTGTCCTGGGAGCAATCCCGGCCGCACGGACTGTTCGATCTGAGTTATAGCCCAGGCTTCACCGTGAACCAGGCGCTGCCCGAGCTGAACAGCTCGACCCAGAATGCCGGGATGAATTCGCAGCTTCGGTTGACGGAAAACCTCACCTGGAGAATTCGCGACGCATTCGTCGCAACGAATAACGGTTGGACCAATACCACTGCGGATGCACCCGGCAGTGTCTTGCACGAACCGTCGCAGCCGGTGCTGATGCCTCTGGCGCGGACTGTGAGCAATCTGGCGGCAAGCGATCTGATCTACCAGATAGGCGCGGGAACGATTGTGGGCGGCACAGGTTCCTATTCGCTGTTGAGCTATGGCAACCTGCAAAGCGGACCCGGTGCGGAGTTGGGCGTTAATTTGATAGACAGCCGAACCACCGGCGCCGAGATTTTCTACCAGCACAGGATTTTGCCCAAGCACTGGATCGGGCTGACCTATAGTTTTCAGCGCCTCAGCTTCGACGGCGGCCTCGAAGAAACCCAAAGCCACAGTGCGCTGCTGTTCGACACGATTACGATTCAGTCTCACCTGACGCTGTCGCTATTTGGCGGCGCCACGCATTCGCTTACGAATGGACAGGTAGCGCTCGTGACTTCCGGTACGACCGCAACGGCCGGCTCGGCACAATGGTCGCCCAGTGCGGGGGTAATGCTTGGATGGGAAGGCACACACACTGCGGTGAGCGCGACCTTCAGCCGGCGCGTCGAGTCCGGCGGCGGCATCCTGGGAACGGTCGACCGGTACAGCGGGATCGCCACGGTGCGGCGGCAATTCAGCCCGAACTGGACCGGCGCCATCAACTTCATCTACGACAGCAACCGTCCCCTGGATGGCGCGGAAGGGGAATACCGCACGCTTTCCGGAAGTGCGAGCGCCGAGCGGCGAATTGGACGGCAGATGGCGGCAGCAGCCAGTTACACCCGGGTCCACCAAACCTACGGCGTGGTGATTCCCACCCAACTATTTCCCGACCACAACCGGGCGATGGTAAGCGTGAGTTACTTCTTCAGCCGTCCGCTTGGTCGGTAGCAAGACCGAGCCTCGGAAAACGGACCGGACACAGGAAACAGGACAGAGAAAAAACATGATCGAAGAATTGGAGCAAAGCTCGTCCCCTTCGCGCACCCTTGAGCAATACCGGGGAATCGTAACGCGGCGCCGCTGGTGGATTATTTTGCCGGCGTTTCTCGTCTGGGCGGCAGTCTGGGGTGTCAGCTGGTTTCTCCCGGCGTCCTACAAATCGGAGACGCTGATTCTGATTGAACAGCAGAAGGTGCCGGAGCAATATGTGGTTTCGAACGTTGCCAACGATCTACAGGACCGATTGCAGAGCATGACGCAGCAGATCATGAGCCGCACTCGGCTGCTGCGGATTATCGAACAATTCGACCTTTATGCCGGAAGCCGCGGGCGCATGACCGAAGAGCAGATGGTAGACCGGATGCGCAAGGACATCGAGATTCAGTTGGTGCAAGCGCCCGGTCGCAAAGACGATCTTTCGGCTTTCCGGGTAAGCTACTCGTCGCGCGATCCGCTCGTGGCCCAGCAAGTAACCAACGAACTGACCTCGCTGTTCATCGAGGACAATTTGCAATCGCGGCGCCAGCAGTCGCAAAGCACGACCGGATTCCTCGACAGCCAGATGCAGGAGGCGCGCCAGAAGCTCAGCGCACAGGAAGAGCGGGTGCGCGACTTCAAGACTCACTATCTGGGAGAACTGCCCACGCAGATGCAGAGCAACGTGCAGATTCTTACCGGGTTGCAGGCCCGGTTGCAGGGCGCGACCGAGTCGCTCAGCCAGTCGCGGCAGCAAAAGACCTATCTGGAATCTCTATTGGCGCAGTACCGGGCAGTGCATGACAGCCTGAGCCGCGGCGGCGATCAAGGCCAACTGCCGCCGGCGCTGGACGAAGAAATCGCGCGGCTGAAAGCGCAACTGGCGGAAGTGGCGGCGCGCTATACCGAAAAGCATCCCGACTATAAAAAGCTCAAAGAGCAGTTGCAGACTGCCGAGCGCATGCGGGACAAGATCGCAGCCGAGGTCAAGACGACGCCGGCGGCCGGAACAGACGATAAGACGCCGACCACCTACAGCGATTTGAAGGACATGTCGGCGATGCTGCAGATCGAGAGCCAGCTCAAGGCCAATGAAGTGGAGATCGCGAACCGGCAGCAGCAAGTGAAGACCGTCGAAGCGCAGATCGACGACTATCAGAAGCGCATTAACGAGGCCCCGGTTCGCGAACAGCAACTGGCCGACTTGACGCGCGATTACGATCAGTCGCGGGCCAACTACGAATCTTTGCTGGCCAAGCGCAACCAGTCCGAACTGGCGACCAATCTCGAAGAGCGCCAGCAGGGGGAGCAGTTCCGTATCCTCGATCCCGCCAGCCTGCCCCAGAAGCCCTACAAACCCGACCGCCTGCTGTTAAGCGGCCTGGGCCTGCTGCTGGGCTGCGTGCTCGCGGCTGCCATCACGGGTGCCCTGGAACTGACCGACGATCGCATTCACAGCGAGAGCGATCTCGAAGGCGTGGTGACGGCGCCGATTCTGAGCGAGGTTCCGACACTGCGCACCGTGGCTGAAGAATCGTGGGCTCGTCGCCGCTTCTGGGTCGAATGTTTGGCTGCAAGCCTGATGCTGGCGGCGACTGCGATGGGATTGTTCGCGACGTACTACTTCGGGTAAAGCCTATGTACAAAACTTTTTACGGACTGAAGCGCAGTCCCTTCGAAATCTCGCCCGATCCGCAGTTCCTGTTCCCGACCTTGCATCATCGGGAGGCGCTGGCCTCGATCTATTACGGAATCTGCCGCCGGAAGGGTTTCGTGGTGATGACCGGAGAAGTGGGAACGGGCAAGACGCTGCTGGTGCGCTGTCTGCTCGAACTGCTGAACCGGCAGCAGATTGCCTTCGCCAACGTATTCAACGCCCAGCTTTCCGACCTCGATTTTCTGCGCTACATCGCCGGCGACCTGGGATTGAAGTTGCGCAATCAGCCCAAGAGCGAACTGCTGCTGGAACTGAATCATTATCTGATCGAACGCCACCGCAACGGGCAGACGACGGTACTGGTAGTGGACGAGGCCCAGCATCTTTCGGCGGCAGTGCTCGAGGAGATTCGGCTGCTGACCAATCTGGAGACCTCGCAGCAGAAACTGCTGCAGATCTTACTTGTAGGTCAGCCAGAACTGGAGGAAAAGCTCGAAAGCCATGACTTACGGCAATTGAAGCAGCGCATCGGCCTGCGCTGCCGCCTGGAGTCGCTGACCGTGGAAGAAACCCGCGGCTATATTGCCCGCCGCCTGCGGCAAGCGGGGGCGGGTGAGCAGGCAGAGTTCATCTTCCCGGCGGCGGCGTGCACGGCGATTCACCGCTGTTCCGGCGGGATTCCTCGCCTGATCAATACGATTTGCGAAAACGCGCTGATTACCGCCTTTGCCGCGCGTTGTTCGGAAGTAAAGCCCGAGATGGTGGAAGAGATCGCTCGCGAATTCCGTCTGGGAGTGGTGAAGTCGGCTCCGACGACGGGTTTTGCGGCCACTCCCGTCATAACCGGCCCAGTCATGACCAGCGAACAGGAATCGTTGCTTCGTACATTTCTAAATTTGCTCGAAACACTGGAGCGATCGAGTCAAGGCCGGCCCGATGGTGTGATCTGGCCATCCCCGGCGGCAGCAGAGAAAAGCAGCGTAATTCCCCAATAAGACCGACTAGGCAACGAAAGGGAACCCTAAAGAATGAGTCACGTCTTCGATGCACTGAAGCAGGCGGAAACGGAGCGCAGCGGGCGATCGCTGGACGTTTCTGAACTGGGGGATTTTGCCACCCGGTTGCTGCGCGATGAGATGAAGCAGCAGAAGGTCGACCGCAACTGGATGGACGACGTGCAAGTGGTCAATGTGGCGGCCCGCGAAGAACATCGCATGGTGACCTTGACCGACCCGGACTGCCTGGGAGCGCAGAAGTTTCGTTTGCTGCGGGCGCGGCTCCGTCATCTGCGGGAAAAGTCTCCGCTCAAGAGAATTGTAGTGACGGGAGGAGTGCCGGACGATGGAAAGACCGTGGTTTCGTCGAACCTGGCCATGAGCCTGGCACACCACAATTCGCAACGCGTGTTGCTGCTCGAAGGCGACCTGCGCCAGCCCGCGGCCAGCGCTCAGTTCGGACTCCAGGGACTGCGCGGGTTGAACGAATGGTCGCTGGAGGACAAACCGATCGGCGAGTTCATTTACCGGCTGGGCGCTTCGCAATTGTTCCTGCTGCCTGCGGGAGAACCGGCCGAAGATCCGCTGAAGATTCTGAACTCCAGCCGCTTCGCGGCCACGCTCGATCGAATTTCGGTCTTTTTCGACTGGATCATCATCGACACGCCGCCGCTATTCCCGGTCGCCGATGTGCATTCCTGGGTGAACTACTCGGATGGCGTTCTGCTGGTCGTGCGGCAGGGTCACACTCCGAAAAAGCTTCTGCAAAAAGGGCTCAGGAATCTGGACGGCGTGAATCTGCTGGGGGTTGTAATGAACGACGCGCCGGCGGCGGAACATACCTATTACCGCAAATATTACAACCAGAGCGTGAATCGCGCTCATTCAGAGAAATAGAAAGGTCGACGCAGCCTGTGATTCGTATTCTCAACGTTTATTTTCCATCCCGGACCGTATTGCTGGGGGTGTCGGAGGTGGTGCTGGTCTGCCTGGCCTTTACGCTGGCGGTGTTTGTCCGCATGGGCCAGGACGCCGATCTGCTCTTCGCCGACGAGCACGGCCTGCTGAAGATCGCTCTGGTGGCCAGCACTTATTTACTGTGCATGTATTATCTCGACCTCTACGAATCACAGGTTTTGGGCAATCCTCATGAAGTCCTGACCCGGCAATTACAGGTGCTGGGCCTCGGAAGCGTGATGCTCGCCATTTTTTACTACGTGTACCCGGAAGCGCAATTAGGGCGCGGCGTATTCTTGCTCGGGCTGCTGCTGATGATTCCGTTCCTCATCTTGTGGCGGAAAGTGTTTCGGCGGTTGGTCAAGTCTCCACGCATGTCGGAGAAGACGCTGATCGTCGGACATGGTCCGCTGGCCAAGGCCCTGACGCGCGAAGTGCGGGTGCGGCCGGAGCTGGGCCTGGAGATTGTCGGCTGGGTGGACGTATCGCAGAACGGTTTTGCCATGGACGGCCTGCCCTTTTTGGGGGAACTGTCGGCGCTGCGAAAGGTCGCGCGCGAGCAAAAAGTCGGCCGCCTCGTGCTCGCGCTGGAGGACCGGCGCGGCAACCTGCCGATCGATGATCTGATGGCGTTGCAGGCCGCCGGCGGCGTGGTGCAGCAGGGAGCGGACCTCTACGAGAGCGTCACCGGGAAAATTCCGCTGCACTCGCTGCGCCAGGGATGGCTGCTGTTCTCCTCATCGTCGCATGCCTCGCGCAAGTTTCTGCTGCTCAAACAGGCCTTCTCGCTGGTGTTGTCGCTGGTGGGCTTGCTCGTGAGTTTGCCGGTTCTGGTGGTGATTGCAATTGCCATCAAACTGGATTCCAAGGGACCGCTATTTTATTGCCAGAAGCGGGTGGGAAAAAACGGAAAGGAATTCACGCTGTACAAGTTCCGCACCATGCTCGACGGCGCGGACGCCGACGGCCAGCATCGGCCGGCCCAGGCCAACGACGACCGCTTTACCCGCGTCGGGCGGTGGCTGCGGCGCACCCGGCTCGACGAAGTGCCGCAAATGTTCAACATTCTGCGCGGCCACATGGACTTCGTCGGTCCCCGACCTTTCGTCCCCAGCCAGGAACAGGAATGCGCGCGCCAGATTCCCTTTTACAGCCAACGCTGGGCGGTGAAGCCGGGCGTCACCGGATGGGCTCAGATCAATCACGGGTACTGCGCCAGCATTGAGGACAACATCGAAAAGGCGGCGTACGACCTTTATTACATCAAGCATATGTCGATCGGACTCGACCTTTTCATCATTTTCCGCACCATCAAGACGGTGCTTCTGGCGCGGGGTTCGCGGTGAAGACATCCCGAATTCCCACTCCCATTACTTTCCACAGATCGCCTGAGGTGGCATGTACACGTTAGCCGAGACGATTTCTTCGAGTTCCGAGTCGATTCAACCCGAGGCTAACCTTCGCCTGTTTGTGCTGATCGATGCCCTCGGTTGGGAGGTGTTGAAGGAACATGAGTTCCTCAATGACATCCTTCCGCATCGGCAGCCGCTGCGCACGATTCTGGGTTTCAGTTCAGGAGCAATTCCAACCATCCTGACCGGTAAGACTCCCGCACAAACCGGGCATTGGAATCTCTTCTACTACGACCCGCAAGGCTCGCCCTTTGGCTGGTTGAAGTGGTTTCAGTTTCTGCCCGACTTCGTCTTTGAGCACCGCATCACCCAGAAGATTGTGAAGGAACTCGGCCGTCACGTGCTGGGCATGGGGCCGCTGTTTGAGTGCTTCGTCAGTCCGCGGCTTTTGCCCTGGTTCAATTGGGTGGAGAAGAAAAACATCTACGATAAAGACGGGATTTCGGGCGCACATTCGATTTTCGATCGTCTTGCCGAGCAGGGAGCGCCCTACAAGGTCTACTCCTATCACCACCAGGGCGACGAGGAAATCCTGAAGCAGGCAGCGCTGGATGTTCAGGCCCGGGCCGCGAATTTCTACTTCATTTATCTCTGCGAAATCGATTCCCTGTTGCACCGCCATATTCTCGATCGAGGCAAGCTGGCGGAACGGTTGGACCATTATGCCGAGCATCTGCGCGGCATCTTCCGCGATGCCAAGCGGATCGACCCCAGTGCCAGCCTGACTCTCTTTTCCGATCACGGGATGACTCCGGTGACGGATCGCTTCGATCTGGTGGGGGCGATCGAAGCTCTGGGCTTCTCCATGCCGGACGATTATCTGGCGGTCTACGATTCCACTATGGCGCGGTTCTGGTTCTTCAACTCCGAAAGCCGGGCGAAAATCGCCGAGCGTCTGGCAGAACTCAATTGCGGACGCGTCTTGCCCAATGCGGAACTGCGGGAACTTGGCGTGTTCTTTCCCGACCAGCGCTATGGCGAGATCGTTTTCCTTTTGCATCCGGGCTGGCTCATTTCGCGCAGCGACTTCAATGGCAAGGGCTGGAATCCGATCGGCATGCACGGATATCACCCGGACGACGCCTATTCCGACGGAGTTTTTCTGAGCAGTGAAAAGCCGCCGGTCGCGATCCGCTCGGTGGCGGACGTTTATCAATGCCTGCGGCAGGCGCTAGGAACGGCGCGATGAAGAGTTCGATCAACGAGATCGCCATCCACCTCCAGACCCGAGAAGTCATGAAGCATCAGCCGATCTCGGTATTGCATTTCACCAATGCAACCGCGCGCGCGGGCGCCGAGGAGCACATTCTTACCCTGCTGCGCGGACTCGACCGGCAACAATTTCGGCTCAGCCTGGTATGCGACCCGGAAATTGCGGAACTTATGCGTCCCGACGTGCCCAAGGATGTGGAACTGATACCGCTCACCTTCCGTCGTCTGCGGGATGGCGCAGCAGCATTTCGCCTGCGGCAGATTCTGCGCAGCAGGCGCGTCGATGTGCTGCATTCCCATCTGTTCTGGAGCAGCCTGTTTGCCTCGCCAGTCGGGCATTTCTGTGGTGTGCCGGTGGTGATCGAAACCACGCATGTGCGGGAAGTGTGGAGAAAAGGATGGAAGGCAAACTTCGCGATTGACCGCGCGGTCGGACGATGTGTAGACCGTTACGTCGCTGTCTCCGAAGCCAACGGCCGGTACCTGATTCAGGAGAAAGGCTTGCCGGCCGGGAAAGTCAAAGTGATTCGCAACGGCTCCGACATTCGCCGCTTCGATCCGGAGTACAAACCCGGGGTCGCGCTGAAGACAAATTTGGGCTTGGCAGAGTCCGACCCCTTGGTGGTGGTGGTGGCGCGTCTCGAACCCCAGAAAGGACACCGGGTTCTGCTCAACTCCATGCCGGCGATTCTTGCGGAATTTCCCAATGCGCGGCTGGTTTGCGTGGGTGAGGGCGTTCTGCGCGCTGAATTGGCGGGTCAGGCCCGTGCTTTGGGTTTGGAGCAAAATGTGCGATTCGTCGGAGCGCAGAACAATGTGCAGGACTGGCTGGCGCTCGGGCAGATGAGCGTGCTGCCCTCGTTTTACGAGGGATTGCCGCTGGTGGCAATCGAGTCCCTGGCTGCCGGCGTGCCCGTGGTCGCAACCGATGTCGACGGAACTCCGGAAATTGTCGTCCACGGAAAGACCGGGCTGACGGTGCCGCCCAACAATTCCACAGCACTCGCGCAAGCCATCTGCCTGCTGCTGCACTCTCCGGAATTGCGGCGGCAGTTCGGAGCCGCGGGACGGCAATGGGTTCTCCAGGAGTTTACCGAGGCGCAGCAAATCCGGCGCACCGCGGAACTCTATCGGCAAACCTACTCCCGCAAGACGGGCCGGTCGACCCTGCATGAGTCCCGGCCCGAAACTTCGAGCACGGCGGTCTGAGAATTCGCTCAATCGAGTTGCATTCGGAACCGGTAATTCCTGACTTTTTATGAAAATCGTTTTTTGGATCGGCGCCGGCTGGCTGTTGTATGTCTATGCCGGCTACCCCATCGCTCTCTGGCTTCTCGGCTGCTTTCGGCGCGTTCATCCCGTAGCGGGTGATGCATTGCCCACGGTGTCCGTGCTGATCTCCGCCCGCAACGAAGAAAAAGATATCGAATGGAAGGTGCGCCAGACTCTGGCATGGGACTATCCGGTGGAACAATTGCAGGTGTTGGTGGCGTCGGATGCTTCCGAGGACCGGACCGACGCTCTTCTGCACTCCATTCGCGACCCGCGATTTGGTTTCATCCGTTTGCCGGAACGCGTGGGCAAGAACTCGGCGTTGAACCGGCTGGCCGCGATGGCGAACGGCGATTTGCTCTTCTTTACCGATGCCAATTCCGACATCGATGCGGGATGTCTGCGCCGGATGGTGAGGCATTTTGCGGACCCGCGCGTGGGCTGCGTGACCGGCGTGGAAGACGCCGTGAGTGGCGAACCAGCAGCGGGGCTTTCGACGGGTGGCGGCGCCTATCTGGAGTATGAGTCCGCGATCAACCGACTGGAAAGCGATTTAGGTTCCGTGCTGGTCTGTGACGGGTCCATATTCTGCATGCGGCGCACTCTTTATCGGGATGTACGTCCGGAGCTGGCCAACGATCTCGAATTGCCGCTGCGGGTGGGACGGGGCGGGGCCTGGGTGCTCTACGAACCCAGCGCGCGCTCGCGCGAATACACCACGCCGAGCGCCAGCGAGGAGTTTTCCCGGCGCAAGCGCATCTGCGGCCAGGGCATTCTCGGCCTGTGGACCTTGCGCGAACAACTGACCGGGCTGCGGGCATGGCAGTTCTTTTCACGGAAATTTCTGCGCTGGTTCTCGCTCGCTCCCATGTTCACAATTTTCGTGGCCAGCGTGGCTTTGCGGCTGGACCGCTGGTATGCCGCATTGCTGGGGCTGCAATGTGTTTTCTTCGCGCTCGCCGCCATGGGTTGGCTGATGAGCCGTCAGGGGAAAAGGCCAGGCCGGATCATCGCGCTTCCCTTCTACTTCTTGCTGATGAATGTCGCCGCGGTACGCGGAATCGCCGAGGCGCTGCTGGGCCGGCGGTTTGCGGTTTGGGATATTGCCCAGCTTTCGCGCGGGCGACAGGGGGCGGCATGAGCACCACGATGGTTCAAGCGACGACGGCAGCAGAATCAATGACGGCGGCATCCGATGCCGCAGTTACCACCCGCCTGGCGACTACTGCCTGCGATGCGGCGCGCTGGGAAGCCTTTGTAGCCGGTCATCCGGAGTCGACGAGTTATCACGCCTGGGCGTGGCGGACGGTTTTCACGAATTCATTCGGATGGAAGCCCTATTACTTGATCGCGGAAAAAGATGGCGAAGTATGCGGCGTCTTGCCCCTGATCTGGCAACGTAACTGGCCCATCACGTCTGCGCTGGTATCGATGCCCCATTTGAAGGGCGGCGGAATTCTGGCCAATAGTGTTGAAGCCGCCGAGAGCCTTCTGGCCGAAGCCAAACAGTTGGCGCTGCACTTGAAAACCGATTGCCTCGAATTGCGTCATGCTTCCCTGTCGGAGTCCTGCCTCGGACTACCGGCGCGTACCGATAAAGTCACGTTCGTGGTCGGTCTGGAGCGCGACGAAGAAAAAATGCTGAAGGCCCTCGACGGTAAGGCCCGCAACATGGTCCGCAAATCCATGAAGCAAGGCTTGACTGTAGACTTCGACAGCGAAGGCTGCCTGGAAGAGTTCTATAAGATTTACTGCGAAAACATGCGCGAGCTGGGCTCGCCGGCATATGCGCGGCGCTTTTTCGAGGAGATTCGCCAGGCGCTCCCCGCCAACACTTACATCTGCATTGTGCGGCATCAGGGCAAAGCCATTGCGGGCGCGTTCTTATATGGATTCCGCAATACTATCGAGGCGGTCTGGGCGTCGTCGCTCTATAAGTATCTCGACATGAAACCGAACATGTTTATGTACTGGCACATGTTCCGCTTTGCCAGCGAACGCGGGTACGACACGTTTGACTTCGGCCGCTGCTCGATCGACTCCGGCACCTACCGTTTCAAGAAGCAGTGGGGCGCCCGCGAATTGCCGTTGTATTGGCACCAGTGGCGGGCTGACGGCGCGCCGCTGGCACAGCCGAAGGGAGCGAGCCCGGCCTTTCGCCTGGCATCGTGGATGTGGCAACGGCTGCCTTTGCCGCTCACCAATGTACTGGGCCCGCATTTGATCAAGTATTTGGCAGGCATTTAACGTAACTCCCCTCGCTCTTACTCCCCCGCGGTTGTTCCCGTGGCAGTCTTGCCGTTTCCGCCACCCCAGTTCCACTCCCCCCACCAAACCTATGTCCATCACTGAAGTACAATTGCTGACCCGCAAACCTGCGCAAAGCGTAGCGGCGCCAGGTCCACGAGGCCATTCCGCACGCGCGCGTTGCGTCTTCTCCGTGGATGTGGAGGACTGGTTTCACATTCTGGATGTGCCTTCGGCGCCGCCGATTTCTGTGTGGGACCGTATGCCTTCGCGCGTGGAGGCCAATTTCTACCGGCTACTGGACTTGTTCAGCATGAAGAAAGTTCAGGTCACGTGCTTTTTCCTGGGCTGGGTGGCGGAAAAATTCCCGCATCTGGTGACGGAGGCAGTCGAACGCGGCCACGAAATCGGCTCCCACGGATACTCGCACCGTCTGGTCTACCAGATGGCGGCGCGCGAGTTCCGCGAAGATGCCCGGTATTCGCGGCTGCTGCTCGAAGATCTATCTGGCTCAGCCGTGCTCGGCTACCGCTCGGCAGGATTTTCGATGACCGATGCGACACCCTGGTTTTTTCGGGAACTGGCTGAAGCCGGCTATGTCTACGATTCGTCGGTATTCCCGGCGAGGCGCGGCCACGGCGGCATGCCGGCGGCTCCACGCGTTCCCCATACCGTAGCCCAGGGCAACCATAGCATTGTCGAGTTTCCCATGACGGTGACCGATTTCGGAGCGGAGGATATGTGCTTCTTCGGTGGCGGATATCTTCGGCTGTCGCCCTATTGGCTGATCCGGCGGATGACACGCCAGGTGCTCGACTCGGGGCGGCCGGTGGTGTTCTACATTCATCCCCGCGAGATCGATCCCGATCACCCCCGGCTGCGCATGAGCTTCTCGCGGCGCTTCAAGTCGTACGTGAACTTGCGCTGGACGGAAGAAAAACTTCTGCGCATTCTCGAAGACTTCCCGGTAAGTCCCTTCCGGGACTTTCTTTCGACTGACGGCCGGAGTTGGGAGCTCGACGCGACCACGGCTTGAGCCGCCGCATTTGCTATGTCAGAGTCCATCACTATCGCGAACGAAATGAACGTGGCGCTTCAGCCGCCTCCCGCGTCTGTTCGCCCGGCAATCGTCGCAGGAATAATCCTCCCGGGAATAGTCGTCCGGCAGATCGTCTGCGAAGAAACTGCGGCTGCCTGCGCGGGCCTGACCGGACTCGACGCAATCATTCTGACGGGGAGCATGGCGCGCGATGAGGCCTCCATCGCGAACGATCACGGGATGACGGTGGTGCGCGGCGATGCCGAATTTCTGCTGGTGTTCGCCGAGAACAGTCGTGTTCCGGCGCCTGACGCAGCTGAACGGATCGCGAAAAAGGTGGAAGAACGGCTGTTGGATCGCAATCTGCGGTGCCGCGTCTGCCTCTCTCCGGTCTCGACCATGTTCCTTGAGGAAATGGTTCCCAACATTTTCGGATACGAGTTGCGCTCCTGCGGCCAGGTAATCTGGGGCGATGCGAATGCATTGGCGCGCGTGCCCGCGATGGAGGCTGCCCGGATTCCGCTCGACGACGCAGTTCGTTTGCTATGCAACCGCATGATCGAACTGCTTGAACTGGTCGCCGTGTCGGGTCGGGGATCGAAAGAAACTCAATACGCCACGGTGAAGTTGTATCTCGATATGGCCACGTCGTTTCTGGTTTTTGCCGGAGCGTACCAGCCCACCTATCGCCGGCGGATCGACGAACTGAACCAGCTTGCGGCGACGATGCCGGTGGCAGACGCGCCTTTCTCTCTGTCCGAGTTCACCTCCGCAGTAGAGCATTGCACGTGCTTGAAACTTGCATCCTCGGATTTCTCGGTGGCAGCGTCAGCAACTCTCAGCGTCAACCAGCAACTGATCGAAGGAGTCCGCCTGGCGCATCGGCTGTGGCAATGGGAATTGGTCCGCCTGTTGAAGCTCGATCCCAAATTATCCGACGAACAATTGCTGGCGTGCTGGGCAAGCTCGCAACCCTGGACAGTGCGGCTGCGCGGCTGGGCTCGCGTGTTGCGCGACGCAGACGGCGCGGCCATGCGGAGAAACTGGATGCGTTGGCTAAGGCTCGCGGTCCGCAACTCTCCTCGTCAAAGCATCTACGCGGCGGGTTGCCAGTTATTCTTTCGGCTGCCAAACCTGTTGCGTAGCCAGCGCGACGAATCTCTGACAAAGTGGAGAAGCCTGCTCCCGGTCATTCCCGAAGTCAATGTCGCGCATCCGGGGACGGCAAGCGAGTGGGCTGCTCTCGCTGCCGCGATTGCACGGAATTATCACCAGTTCGTGGAGTTCACTCGAACCTAGCCATCGATACCAGAACCGATCATGAATCACGAAATGACATTCACTCAATTGCCCGCATTGCCCGAGTCGCCTCGGATCAGCATTGTGATCCTGAATTACAAGCGTCTCAGCGCGTTGCAGCAGTCCATCGAATCGGCGTTACAGCAGACTTATGCCAACCGGGAGATTATTGTGGTGGACAATCACTCCGAGGAAGATGTCGCCGGCCTGGTGAACAGTCTCGATCCCGGAATTAAGCTGATCGAACTGCCGGAGAATCGCGGCACCTGCGGCGGCCGCAACGCCGGAATTCGCGAAGCCCAGGGCGAGATCATTATTACGCTCGACAACGACGTGCATTTCGCCTCCTCGTTCGAATTGACCAAAGTGGTGGCAAAGCTGAGGGAGCGGCCGGACGTTCACGTGCTGGCGTTTCAGATGTGCGAAGCGGGCACGGGAGAGATTCGGATACGGGAGTGGTGCCATGCCCGGAACTGGAAACAATTTGGGCAGACGGAATTCGACACGTTTTATTTCGTCGAGGGCGCCTGCGCCCTGCGGCGGGAAGTTTTCGAACACGCGGGTCATTACTATGATCGGCTGTTCATCGGTTGCGAGGGACACGACCTGGCCATGCGGATCCTCGATCATGGCTTCCGCATCCTCTACACGCCCAATATCCGCGTGCTGCATTTGATGTCGGCCGAGACGCGTACCTCGGACCGGCCTTACTATTTTTACACGCGAAACTATATCTGGATCGCGGCCAAAGATTATCGCGTCTGGCCGGGACTGCTCTTCCTGCTGCCCAAGCTGGCTATGATGTTTTATTTCTCGCTGCGCACCAATAGGGTGCGGGCGTTCTTCCGGGGAGTCTGGCACGGACTGCGGGGTCTTGCGCAGGTGTGGGCGGAGCGCACGCCGGTCCAGCGGCGCACGCTGCGTTATCTGGCGGAACTGGAGCGCTGGCGGCCGAACCTGATGCTTCGTCTGGCCCGCCACCGAACGCAGCCGCAAATCTGAAACAGGTATCGAAATAATTCAAAAATAATTTTCGTGACCCACTTTTTGGAACCCACGTGATTCTCTTCTACTTCCTGATTCTGCTGTTGCCGCTGACGACGCATCCCTTGTGGACGCGGACGATGGCCGGCGTGACTCCGATCAAGGCTCTCGGGCTCATGATTGCGGTGTGCGCGCTGGTTCACTTTTTCCGTCGCAACGAGTCTCCCCGCTTTTTTAGCGCTTGGCAGGCTCGTCTCTATGGATTGCTGTTGGTCATCGCAGCGGTATCGCTGGCGGCGAATGGGCAAGATTTCGAGCTGAGACGGGAAATGCTCCAGATTTATGTTTCTCTGGGCCTGCTCTTCTTTGTGACGCTCGTGCTCATCGATTCCTTGCAGTGTCTGCGCTATGTGCTGTTGGCCATGATCGCGGCCACGGCGGTTGCCTCGTTGTATGTCCTGCGCGAATGGCAGGTGTATCACAACATTTATCCCGGGCTGCGGCCGGGCGGGGTTTCCGGGGACTGCAACTACTTCGCGGCTTCCGCCCTGATCACCCTGCCCATGGCCTACTACTTCTGGCGCAGCACGGCCCGGACCTGGGTCCGGCTGTTATGCGTGGCTTCGATCTGGCTGACTCTGGTGGCGATGCTGCTGGGCGCGTCGCGGGGAGGCTTCCTCGGACTGCTGGCGGGGCTGCTCATGATCATTTGGAGATCCCGAGCAAAGCTGCGGAACCTGGTCCTGGTTTCATTGACCATCGGGCCGCTAGTTCTGCTGGCGCCTTCGTCCCCGCTCCGTCGCTTGCTGCAACCCGACTACGCCGACAATCTGGGAAGCGATATACGGATCGTGCTGTGGCGCGCGGGTTGGCGCATGATCCAGGAACACCCGCTGTTCGGTGTGGGCCTGGGCAACTTCGCGCACATGAGTGGAGTTTATGAAGACCGCAGCGCTTTGTATGGAACCGTGACCGACAAAGTGCAGGGCCTGGCCTGCAATGCGTTTCTCGAACTCGGAGCCGAACTGGGTTTAATCGGACTGCTCGTGTTTGTGGGCATTCTGGTGACGACTTACATTTCGCTCGGCCGCGTCCGCCAGCGGACCGGCGGCGCGAAGGCGAACTTATTGAACATGGCGGCCACTTCCATGCAGGTGGGGCTGGTCGCTTTTTCGGTATCCCTGATGTTTCTCTCCGGGCAGTATTTGAAGCCGTTCTGGATGCTGTTGTTTCTTTCCATGTGTCTGCCCGTGCTCGAGGCGCAGCAGCGCCGGAAACTCCGCAAGCGGGAGCCTGCGAAGAAAGAAACGGAGCATTCTCAGCCGGAACCCGAACTTTGGTATGCCGCCACCGCAGTCCTTGGGACTGTGGGAAACGAATTGGTGCGATGAATCTGTTACCGACACGAAGCGGCTTGTGGGCCATGGTACTCGCTGGGCTCGCAACGTTCCCGGCTTGCGTGCGGGCGCCACAGACTGTATTGGCTGCGCCCACGCCGGCGAGAGCCGTTGCGCTCGACCAGTTTGGCGGATTCAGCAACTTATCGTCGCCGAATCGCGCGACCGGACAGTTTAGGGTCGAGAAGCTTGGCAATCGGTGGATGTTCGTCGATCCCGCGAATCATGGATTCTTCATGATCGGCGTTTATGCCCTCAGCGAAGATCAGTCTACCGGCGATACCGGAACGACATACTACCAGCGCACCAGCGCGAAGTATGGCGACCCGGGGCCGAGCTGGGCTACCGCTCAACTGCGGAGGGTCACATCGTGGGGATTCAACGCCCTCGCGCCTTACGCTTCGGACTATGTATTGCCCATCACCAAAGACTATCGCTTGCCGGGAGATCAAACTCAGCCGCTGAAGCTGCCCTTCATCGGGCTTCTGCGTCCGGCTTACTACGGGATGCTGAATCAGAATCAGTGGGCCGCTCAGCCGGTAAAGGACATGATCTACGGCGCGAGCCCCTACTATCTCAACAGCAACGGCTATCGTCCCGGGAGCGGCGTCGCCGATTTTTATGACGGCAACCTCGATACGTTCTATGCCAACGAATTGAAATTCGATCCGTACACGCAGGCCATCAAGGCCTCTGTCCACAAGCAGTACATGGTCGGCATGAGCGTCGATGACGGCGATCAGATGTACGGCTTCGGCAAGGGCCCGGATTTTGGCGGAGGTTACAACAGCGCTCACCTGGGCTGGATCGTTCTGACCATGTCGCCGATGCAAACCGCCAATCCCAACAAAGGTTTTGTTTACCGGGATGCGGTGGTCTATTCCAAGCGCGCGCTCCGCGACCGGTTGACGGCGAAGTATGAAACGATCGCTGCATTGAATGCGGCCTGGGGATCCGACTATACGACCTTCGACTCCTCAGGGACGGCAGTTACCGGAGACAAGATTGGCATGGGCACCGGCTCGCAGTCCGAATTCCATGCAAAGCTGTCCAAACTTGGAATCACACCGATGTCGGTCGCGATCAAAATGGACGGCTTAACCGTGGCGGGCGACCTGGAGCCGGAGGCTCATGGACAGTTGTGGGGTCCGCACGTCTCCGGCGCCATTGACTATGCCACCGGCGAAGTCAGCGTGAAGTTTGCCGATGGACACTTTCCCGCGAGCGGCGCAGCCATCACCGCCGATTATGTCGAGAACGGCTGGGGCATCGGCACAGGATTGATGGATGAAGACGGCCGTCCGTCGCATCAAGGCTGGGTGGGCAAAGACTTCACGTTCCTGAAAGGCATAAGTGCTAACGTGAAGGCCGACCTCGATGACTTTCTCTATCACATCGCAGGGCACTATTTCTCCATGTGCAAGTCGGGGATTCAGGCCTGGATGCCGGGTCTGCTCTATCTTGGACCGGACACGCTCGGAACCTGGGGAGCGCCTTCCAACCGCAACGTTCTGAAAGCCGCGGGCCAATACGTTGACGTAATGTCGATCGGTGGGGGCATGCCGATGTCGCAGGCAATGGTGGACTTCATCGGCACTTACTACGGCGACAAGCCTTTTTATGTCGGCGAATTCCGCACCGCCAACCAGGATTCGGCGATGCGGCGCCCGGCCTCCGTGCCGGAGAGCGACTATCGAACGCAGAATGACCGCGGAGAGGCATACTACAAAGTTGTGACCGCATATCCCAACCTTGCTTATTCGGCGAGTGGTGTCCACCCCTATGTGGGGATCTTGTGGTGGCAGTATCTGGACAACTGGAGCGAGAAGAACGACTGGGGATTGGTTTCGTTGTCCGACAACGCCTATGACGGCAACGAGGCGCGCACGACCGGGAGTTCGAAGCAAGACATTCCCTGCTCGCCGCCGCTCACGAATTATCACTGCGGAGGCGAGCGGCGCGATTATGGCGACGTGGTCTCCTGGGTGAAAAGTGCCCATTCACAAATCCAGCAGATTCTTCAGCCATCCGAGGCGACGGCGCCGACCGTAGCGAACAATCGCAAGTAGTTCTTCTACTCAGCTCTTAACCGAAGGGGAACAAGTTCCGTGTTTTCGATCTCCATCGTCATTCCGACCAAGAACCGGCTCAACGACCTGAAGCTGACGGTCGAGACGCTGCTCGCGCAGACCGTATTACCCGATCAGCTTGTCATCGTCGACCAGAGTTCGGGGGACGAGAGTGAGTGCGCAATCCGCAGCCTGCTGGCACAAGCGCCGCAGGAGACACGAGATCGCGTCCGCCTCAACTATGTTCTCAACCCTGCGATTACGGGCGGAGCGCAGGCGCGCAACCGCGCCATGGATATTGCCGATGGCGCAATCTGGCTTTTTCTCGACGACGATGTATATCTGGAACCGGATTTCATCGAGCAACTGCTGGCCGCCTATCGTCAGTTCCCGGCCGCGGCCGGCGTTTCTGGAATTGTAACCAACTACAGTCTTCCACCCTGGTCCGCGCTCGCCTGGCGCACGCTGTTTGTGCGTGGACAGTTTCATGACGATCGCCAGCCGGTTTACTGGAATGCCTCGCGCCTGCGCGGTCAAGATCCGGTTCCGGTCAGCCGCTTTGGCGGAGGCTTGATGAGCTTTCGCGCCGAGGCCATCCGGAACGTTCGGTTCGATGAAAACCTGAGCGGAGTCTCCGATGGCGAGGATGTCGATTTCTGCGCTCATCTCAAACCCGGCTCGCTGCTGCTGATCACACCCAAAGCCCGGCTCGTGCATAACCAGTCGCCAGCTGGACGGTCGCAGAAGCACTGGACCAGCCGGGAGGCGAAATCCAATCACTATCTCTACTACCGCAACTGGCGCTCCGGAGTCTTCCATCGAATTTGCTTCTACTGGATGAACTTAGGCTATGGGCTGGTAGCGTCGTTCGCCTCGCTGCGCCGCCGATCGCTCCAACCCTGGCGCGATCTTTTCGAGGGCATGCGCGATGGGCATCGCGTCAGCCGGCCGCGGCTACTCCCGTCGGACATGGGAAAAACGAACTACCAGAGCTCGTGTGGCCGAGCGAGTCTCCGGCCCTGATGTGATAGCTGAAGGTTAGTGTTGAACCGCTTGCTGGATCGTCTGATGCGCGCTGGTAATCGAAGTAATGACATCGCCGTAGTTGCGTTCTTCGCCGCCACAGAGATATTGCTGGATCGGCGCCGAACAGGTTACCGTCCGCACACCCGCTCCGCCCGTGCCAGTCACGGCTTCGTGGGCGTCGTAGGCATTGTCGGACAGGCTGACGATACCCCAGTCATCTTTTTCGCCCCAGTTGTCGAGATACTGCCACCACAAAATTCCGACGTACGGCCGGCTGCCGTTGGCGGTGTAGGCCAGATTGGGATAGGTGGTCACGATCGAGGAGTAATTCGCGCCGCGGAGTGCCTGAGTCGTAAAGTCGGTCTGCGGCACGGAAGCTGCATAGCGATAAAATGCCGAGTCCGCATTGGCGGTACGGAATTCGCCGAAGTAAAACGGCTTGTCTCCGTAGTAAGCGTACATGAAATCGATCATGGCCTGGCTGAGCGGCCAGCCTCCACCCATGGCCATGACGTCGATGTATTGCGCCGCCGCCAGCAACACGTTGCGATTGGAAGGCGCGCCCCAGGTGCCGAGGGTATCGGGACCGAAATACATCATGCCGGGCAGCCAGGCCTCAATGCCGTTCTTGCACATGGAGAAGTAATGCGCCGCGATCTGGTAGAGAAAGCTGTCCAGATCGGTCTTGGTGTTGGGATTTACATCCGTCATGAAGGTAAAGTCGATGCCCACCCAGCCGCGGTGAGAGACGCGGGCGTCTTCGTCCATCAGTCCGCTGCCGATGCCCCAGCCGTTCTGCACATAGTTGGCGGTAACGGCCGACCCGCTGGCCGGCGCGTGACCGCTCGAAAAGGTCACGGTCAGAGCTCCGGTCGAGTAATTGATGCTGCCGCTAAGGTGCGGTCCCCAAAGTTGGCCGCCGCCGGTATCGCCACCGACTGGCGAGCCGGCAACCAGAATCTGGAGACTATATTTGCTCACCGTGGGCGAGCCCAGGGTCTTGCTGAACGTGAGTGTCGATGCGTTGCCCGTGCCCACGGTCTCCGCGGTGATGGTTTTGCCGGAAGAGCCAAAGGTCGTATAGTCCGATCCCCAGGCGGTGTTGAGCGCGGAGATGGTTCCATATTTCGCTTCCAATTGGCTTTGCAGAGCCTGCTTGGAATAGACGGTGGTATCGGAGTAGACGAATCCCTTGCCCGAATTAGCCGTCTGCACCGGCGACAGAGTCAGCACCATCCAGCCGAGGTGCGAATTGTTGTATCCGCCGGTGAAGTCCGGTCCTTTGCCGAAGCCGTACATTTCATCGCCATCGTCGATGCTCATCCCGATCATGTACTGCTTATAGGCCGAGGGCTTGACGGACAGAGCGTAGGAATCGTTGGCCAGTTCGTTGGTGTAGAAGGTAGTGAGGTTGTTGTCGTAATAGTCGGCTACCCCGTTACTGGGAATGTAGCCGGTGTAGTAAGGGCTCAGGCCAAAGAGCATGTTTTTGATCGGCTGCGGCGCCCAGTTACTCTGGTTGAGCATCCCGTAGTAGGCGGGCCGCAACAGGCCGACGAAGGGAACTTTGACCGGATTGGTCTGGTCGCCGCCCCAACTGGAATCCTTCGTAACCGGCAGCACATAGCTGGAGGCGTAGGTACCGACCGAATTGAATCCCCAGGACTGAATGCGCTGCAACTGCGCCGGACCCCAGGTCGGGCCGGTGTCGCCGTACTTCGCATTGGTGCGATTGTAGTAACTGCTGCCCATATCGTCTACGGAGGTGTCCTGGTCGAGGACGTACATGCCGATCATGAAAAAGCCGTTGTTCGCCGGATCGACGAACATCCACTTGTTGCCGAATTTTTCAGTGCGGAAGTAGGTCGTGGGCTGGTTCGGGGAGGGCATGGCGATCAAGCCGCCATATTGATCGAACAGGGAATTACTGACGGTTATGGTGAACGCTTTGGTGGCGCTCTGCTGCGGCGAACCCGAATCCTTTACTTTAACTGTGAAGTTCGCGGCCCCGGCCTGGCTGGGGGTTCCGGAAATCGTTCCTGTAGTGGCAGCCAGCGACAGGCCCGCCGGCAACTTGCCCGCAGAGATCGACCAGGTAAAAGGCGCGGTTCCCCCGGTGCGAGAAACTGTGGCGGAATACGGCGCACCCGTGGTGGCGTTGCTCAAACTGGAGGATGTGATGGTCAAAGTCGCCGCAGAAATGGTGACGCTATAGGTTTGGGATGCGGTTAACTTCGGCGAAGAGGAATCGGATACTTGCACGGTGAAAGCCGAGGTTCCGCTGCCAGTAGGCGTCCCGGAAATCGTTCCATTGTTGCTGAGCGTCAGGCCGGCCGGCAGAGTTCCGGAAGAAATGCTCCAGGAATAAGGGCTCTTTCCACCGGATATGGAAATCGTGGACGAGTAGGGGGTCCCGTTGGTGCCGTTCGGCAGCGTAGTTGGGCTCATCACCAGCGGTTGCACCGAGTCGGCAATGGTGACGGTGAACGCTTTCGTGGCTGTCAGCTTCGGAGAAGACGAGTCCGTAACCTCTACAGTAAAGGCGGAGGAACCGGCGGTAGTCGGTGTGCCGGAGATGGTTCCGGCACGACTCAAAGTGAGGCCGGCAGGCAAGGCGCCCGACGAAATGGTCCAGGCATATGGAGTCAGCCCACCGGTGGCAGCCAAAGTCGACGAGTATGCGGTACCGCTGGTTCCATTCGGAAGCGACGAGGTCGTGATCGAAAGCGGCTGCACCGAGTTTGACACGGTAAGCGCGAGCGACTTGGTGGCGCTTTGCTTGGGTGAGGACGAATCCTCCAGCTTGACCGTGAAAGTGGACGATCCTGTCGTGGTGGGTGTGCCGGAAATCGTTCCGGCCGCGCTCAGGCTCAGACCTGCGGGCAAGGCTCCTGAGGAGACGCTCCAGCTATAAGGTGTTTCGCCCCCGGAGGCCGCCAGGGTGGTCGAATAGGACTTGTTGATCGTTCCATTCGACAGCGAGTCGGTGATGACGCTGGGCGGAACCGGATCGACCATCATGATGAAAGCTTGCGAGACATTCTGCTGCGGCGAATTGGAATCGGCTACTCTTATCGCGAATGTGGATTGCCCTATGTTCGTAGGCGTCCCGGAAATCGTGCCCGCGGCGCTCAACTTCAATCCGGCCGGCAAAGCTCCCGATGCCACCGCAAACGAATAAGGTGTAGCGCCGCCCGATACAGAAACCGCTTGAGAATATGCCGTTCCGGCTGTCCCGCCTGCAAGCGTGCTCGATGTGAATGCGAGTTGGGAAGAAGACGAAGAAGAAGTCTTTCCGGTGGAGAAACCGCAACCAGCGCAGATCGAAAGCAGACTTAAGAGCGTCGCCAAGCCAATAACGCAGACACGATCAGCCGAGTGGGGGATAGATTTCATAGAGTTACCGGTCTTTTCGAATCGTGAACTTCAACATAGAAGCTTAAGGTTCAATCCGAAAGGTAACGCAGGGTCGATGACCATCCCCACTCGGAAGTGCACAAAATTTGGTGACCAGGCTAGTACTTCCGTTTCTGGAACCGCCCCAAGGCGACCGTTGTTCGCTGATATTCTGAAAGCGTCCTCTGCGACCCACAGACTCCTCCCTTGTGGCCAGAGACTGCGAATTCGCTCTAATTTTTCCCCCTCAACCACGGGTACATGCAAGAAATTGCATACTGGATTTTGAAACCAATCGAATCCGACCTAAGTAGCTGATAAATAAAGCTGGATCCTGGAGTTGTTGGCATGGCAACTGCACTGTTTAACGGCACACCGAAATCCTCCTCCCTGTCCCCTTCGAGTGCACAGGAACCCGTGTATCTAAAGCCGAATGTCGTGATTGAACCTCTGGTCGATGGCTGGTATGCCTGGGCCCACTTGATTCCGCCGGCCACGGCAGCGAGGAATATGACTGAGCGCCATCTGCGGATCATGAATTCGTACATTGAGTCCCCGGAGACGCACGAGTCGGCTGTGAAAAATCCGGCGCTGCTGGGCGGTCCGTTTATGGATTTCGAGGAGAACCGGGTGGAAGCAGTCAATCGGTTACGCGAGCGCACGCTGGCCGAGCGCAAACCGCTGCTGGAACTATCGCGCGCGATCGAGGAACTCGACGCCCTGCTGCGGGAAAAAGGGACGGGTTACAGTCTGGAAGCGCTGTACGCCGAAGTTCCGGAGAATTTGCAAGGGTATGTGGAGCTGGTCTACGACTTAAACAACCATCCTTCATTCCGCCTGATCGAGCCCTTGCTCTATAAGAGCCGGTTCTATGACTCGTCGTTGCAAAGCGTGATGTTGTCGGAGATCGGCGGAGACGATCGCCCGTTCGTATTCAGCACGCCGCGGCTCGACCGGCGGGATGCGGTGCATCTGCCCATCCCCTTCGCCAGCGAAAAAGTCGACGCTCTGGCGCGCATGAAGCACGAACCGACAACGCTTGCCGATCTGCGCGAGACGCTCGACCTGAGCCGCGAAGACGAAGCGCTATTCCGCTCGTTCCTGACCACGGAGAAACCGAAGCCATACCCGAAGTACGAAGGCGAGGGCGCGCGCTGGCGCTACTTTGGCCATGCCTGCATTCTGATCGAGACCCGCGACGTCACTGTTCTGCTCGATCCGGTTCTCAGCTACACCTACGAGAGCGACATCTCGCGCTATACCTACGAGGACTTGCCGGATGTAATCGATTATGCGCTGATCACCCACAATCATCAGGATCACATCCTGTTCGAGACTCTGCTGCAACTGCGCCACCGTATCCGGCACGTGGTGGTGCCGCGCAGCGGCGGCGGCGCCTTGCAGGATCCTTCGTTGAAGCTGCTGCTCAAGGAATGCGGCTTTTCGAGCGTCATTGAACTCTCCGAGATGGAAGAGATTCCGTTCGAGCGGGGATCGATCACGGCCATTCCTTTCCTAGGCGAGCACGGCGACTTGAATGTGCTGACCAAGTCCGCCTATCTGTTGCGGGTGAATGGTCACAAGCTGATGTTCGCGGCGGACTCCTGCAACATTTCGCCGAAGATGTACGAGCACATTCACCGCGAAGTCGGCGACGTGGATGCTCTGTTCGTGGGCATGGAATGCGACGGCGCTCCGGTCTCCTGGATCTACGGCCCATTGCTGACGCAGCGGCTGGAGCGGCCCAAGGACCATTCCCGGCGGCTGGCGGGATCGAACTTCGAGCGCGCCATCGATATCGTCAATCAGTTTCATTGCCAACAGGTTTATGTGTACGCCATGGGGCAGGAGCCCTGGCTGACGTTCATCTCCAGCATCAAGTACACGGAGAAGTCGAACCCGATCGTGCAGTCGACGCGTCTGCTCGAAACCTGCCGGGAACGCGGCATTGCCGCCGAGCGGCTGTTTGGCGAGAAGGAGATTTTTCTCTCCTAGGGGCGCGCTTATGCCCGCTCGGTTGACGACCGACATGACCTACGAAAAAACAAGAATCGCGATACTGGATGCGACGGAGCCGAGTACGCCGAGGACTGTACCCATCCTGCTGCCCAAACCTTTCCGGGTATGGAATGACACTGCGACGGATTATCCCCGTGACAAAAGTGTCGCCCAACTCTTCGAGGAAGTTGCCGCCCAATTTCCGGAGAACATCGCGGTTGTATTTGCCGAAGAACGAATCACCTACGGCGAGTTGAACCGCCGTGCCAATCGCTTGGCGCACCGCCTGCGCCGCATGGGCGTGACCACAGAGACGATGGTGGGATGCTGTATCGAGCGATCCACAGAACTGATCGTTGCGCTGCTTGCCGTGCTGAAAGCCGGAGGCGCTTTTGTGCCTCTCGATCCCGCGTACCCCCAGGAGCGCTTCGATCTGTTGCTCGAAGAAACTCGCCCCGCCGTGGTGCTCACGCAACGTTCCCTCGCCGCAACGGTCTTGGCTGGACGCAATCTGGCTTCGCTTTCGGTGGATGAAGTGCCCGCTACGGTGATGCCGTCAGCGGATGACGAAAATCCGCAACCTGCCGGCGGGCCGCGCAGCCTCGCATACTTGATGTTCACCTCCGGATCGACGGGGCGGCCGAAGGGTGTGCTGATCGAAAACCGGTCCATCGTGCGGTTGGTCCGCAATACCCAGTATTGTCAGTTCGGCCCCGACCAGGTGCAACTCCTGTTCGCTCCGATCTCCTTCGACGCCTCAACCTTCGAAATCTGGGGAGCCCTGCTGAATGGCGGCAGGCTGGTGGTGATGCCGCCGCAGACTTCCTCGCTGGAAGATCTGGGACGCACCATCCGCGAACAGGGAGTGACCACCCTGTGGCTGACTTCCGGACTCTTCCATCTGATGGTGGAGCAACGTCTCAGCGACCTTGCATCCGTGCAGCAGTTGCTGGCCGGCGGCGACGTGCTCTCGGCGCGCCATGTTCGGCTGGCGCTGCAGAATCTGCCGCAATGCCGCGTGATCAACGGTTACGGACCCACCGAGAACACGACCTTCACTTGTTGCCATCCCATGCAGTCGGGCGATGTCATCCCGGACTCCGTGCCTCTCGGAGGACCGATCTCGAACACGCAGGTCTACATTCTCGATGAGCAGATGCAACCGGTCGCGCCCGGCGAAGTTGGCGAAATCTATGCCGCGGGCGACGGCGTGGCGCGCGGCTACCTCAACCGCGCTGACCTGACCGATGAGAAATTTCTTGCCGATCCTTTTGTCGAAGATGGCGAGACGCGGATGTACCGCACTGGCGACCTCGGGCGCTGGCGCGGGGATGGCACGATCGAGTTTTGCGGCCGCACCGACAATCAGCTCAAGCTTCTCGGCCACCGCATCGAGCCCGGCGAGATCGAGAGCGTGTTGTCGCGGCATGACGGCGTACAGCAAGTTTGCGTGGTTCCCCACAGCGACGGCAACGGATCGAAGCGGCTGGTCGCGTACTACATCGCCGGGTCGAGTGCAGGCGCGGCCGCATGCGAGTTGAAGGCTTACCTGAGCGCACGGCTACCGCAGTACATGATTCCCGCGTTCTTCGTCCCCGTCGCGGCGATGCCGCTGTCGCCGAATGGCAAAGTCGATCGCGCGGCATTTCCCGCGCCGTTGGGCGGCGTAGCCACCCCTACACCGCAGGCGCCGTCGACCGCGCTGGAAGAAACATTGAAGGATTTATGGCAACGCGCCCTACAGGTGCAGCCATTGAACCTCGACGACAACTTCTTCGATCTGGGCGCCGACTCGCTGACGATCGTGGGCGTGCACTCCAGTTTGCAAAAGAAGCTACAGCGCGAGATTCCCGTCACCGACCTGTTCGAGTTCTCGACCATCCGAAGCCTGAGCCGGCACCTTAGCGCGGGTGTCGGCGAGCAGAATGCTCCGGGTCCGGCGTTTTCCGAACAGCAGCAGCAGGCGCAGCGGCAGCGCGACGCGTTTGCCCGGCAACGCCAGCGCAGGGGAGGCGGTTCTCAATGAGTTCGCAAGGAAACAAGAGCCCGCTGCTCGACACTCCTCTGGTAGACGGGGTCGCGATTATCGGCATGGGTGGGCGCTTTCCCGGCGCCGGCAGCGTGGCCGAGTTCTGGAAAAACCAGCTTGCCGGCGTCGAGTCGATCTCGCACTTCACCGTCGAAGAGCTGGAAATTCCGAACGCCGCGGCGACGGCGAGCCATCCCAACTATGTGCGGGCGCATTCAGTGCTCGAAGGCGCGGATCTGTTCGATCCCGAGTTCTTCGGCATTTATCCGCGCGAAGCCGAGCTGATGGATCCGCAGCACCGGCTGTTTCTGGAGTGCTGCTGGGTTGCGCTCGAAGACGCCGGCTACGATCCTTTTGCCTATGCGGGGGCGATTGGAGTGTTCGGCGGAGCTAGCCACGCGACTTATTTTCTATCGCGGCTGTGCGCCGACCCCGAATTCATCCGCAGGTTCACGAGCGGCTATCAACTGGAAAACTTCGCCGAGATGATGGGCAACCAGATGGATTTTCTGGCGACGCGGGTTTCTTACAAGCTAAACCTGCGCGGCCCGGCATTCGGTATGGTGTCTGGCTGCTCGACGTCGCTGGTTGCGGTTTCGCAGGCCTGCCAGTCGTTGCTGACGTATCAAAGCGACATGGCGCTGGCGGGTGGCGCATCAATCACTTTCCCGCAGAAGCGCGGCTACCACTATCAGGAAGGCGGCATGGGATCGGCCGACGGCCGTTGCCGCACTTTCGATGCCGATGCGCAGGGCACAGTCTTCGGCAGCGGCGTCGCTACGGTTCTGCTCAAGCGCATGGAAGATGCGGTGCGGGATGGCGACCAGATTTATGCGGTGATTCGCGGCTTCGCGGTGAATAACGACGGCTCGGCCAAAGTGGGTTACACCGCTCCCAGCGTCGAGGGCCAGGCCCGCGTGATCGCGCTGGCGCACGAAGCGGCGGGGATCGATCCCAATACCATCGGCTATGTCGAAGCCCACGGCACCGGCACACCGCTGGGCGATCCGATCGAACTGGCGGCGCTGAACCAGGCTTTCCGCGCTCGCTCGAACCGCAATCGATTCTGCGCAGTGGGAACGGTAAAGACCAACATCGGTCATCTGGACGTGGCCGCCGGCGTCACAGGCCTGATTCACGCCGCGCACATCGTACGCGATGGCGTTTTTCCGCCGACGCTGAACTTCACGAAACCGAATCCGAAATTCGATCTGGAGAACAGCCCGTTCTACGTGAACGCGCAACGCGCGGAGTGGAAGTCGAGCGGATCGCCGCGGCGCGCCGGAGTCAGTGCCTTCGGCGTGGGCGGGACCAACGCGCACGTCATTCTGGAGCAGGCGCCGGATCGCCCTTCCATTCCTTCGGCGAAACCCGCGCAGTTGCTGATTCTGTCGGCACGCACGGAAGTGGCGCTCGATCGCGCCACCAATAACCTGCTCGAACACTTGAAAGCTTCTCCGAACCAGAGCCTGGCGGATGCGGCCTGGACGCTGCAAGTCGGCCGGCGCAATTTCGGCTGCCGCCGCAGCGTAGTCGCCAGCAATACGGCCGAAGCGGTGACCGCTCTTACGCAGCGCGACCGGAAGAGAGTGCAGAGTCGGTTACGTCCCGTCGAAAAGCCCGCAGTGTTCTTTCTCTTCCCCGGGCAGGGTTCGCAGCACGCCAACATGGCGCGCGAGGTTTATCAGACCGAGCCGGTATTTCGCGCCGCCGTCGACCGTTGCACCGAGATTCTGCTGCCGCTCATGGGCGGGGATCTGCGCTCATTGCTCTATCCGCCCGACGGGGCTTCCGACGAGGCCAAGCGGCGGGTCACCGACACCGTCATTGCTCAGCCCGCAATTTTCACCATCGAGTACGCGCTGGCGCAGCTTTGGATGAGTTGGGGAATCCAGCCGCAAGCCATGCTCGGTCACAGCATCGGCGAATTTGTGGCGGCGTGCCTGGCGGGCGTGTTCTCGCTCGAAGACGCGCTCAAGCTCGTCGCCACGCGCGGAAAGCTGATGCAAGTTCTGCCTGCGGGAGGCATGCTCTCGGTGCGCCTGCCGGAAGCCGAAGTCCGCGCCCGGTTGAATGGCCATCCTTCTCTATCGCTGGCGGCAGTGAATTCGCCGGCGCTGTGCGTAGTGGCGGGGCCGTTCGACGCGCTCGACACTTTTGAGAACAAACTCGCCGGCGAAGGCGCGATCTGCCGCCGTCTGGTCACTTCGCACGCCTTTCACTCGGCGATGATGGATCCGATTCTCGAGCCCTTCACGAAATGTGTGCAGGAAATTTCACTGCATATTCCGTCGACTCCTTATGTTTCCAGTGTCACCGGCGCCTGGATCACGGACCAGCAGGCGACCGATCCGGCGTACTGGTCACGGCATTTCCGCCAGCCGGTGCAGTTTTCCGCGGCTATAACCGAGTTGCGAAAGAATCCGGCGGCAGTCTTATTGGAAGTGGGACCCGGCAATGTGTTGGGACAACTGGCGCGGCAGCACTCCGGATTTCACGCCGACCACTTAATCGTTTCCTCACTCTCCGACGGCCATTCCGGCCAAGGCGATGCTGCCAGCCTGATGAACGCTCTGGGTGCATTGTGGACGGCCGGGGTTCAGCCCCGCTGGGCAGAGTTGCATCTAGGCGAACGCCGCCAGCGTATCTCGTTGCCCACTTATCCCTTCGAACGCAAACGCTACTGGCTGGAAAACAAGTCCACCGAAGCAACGCCCGAGTCCAGGCCTTCCGCCACAATTCAGGAATCTCAACTTAGCCGTCTCTCCCCCACTCTGACGGAGGAAAAAGAAGTGAGTCATCCGCAATCCGCAATTGCACCGATCCCGGTGAAGCGCTCGGCCAAGATTCGCACCCAGCTTCTGGAACTGATCGAAGAACTCTCCGGCATGGATGTGTCGCAGGCCGACGGGTCGGCGACTTTTCTGGAGATGGGCTTCGACTCGCTCTTCCTGACCCAGGTGACGCAGGCTCTGCAAGCCAGGTTCGGCATGAAGATTTTGTTCCGGCAGTTGATGGGCGAGCAGTCGACGCTGGACGCGCTCTCCGCTTACCTGGACGGCAAGCTTCCGGCGGTGGCGCTCGCCGAACCGGCGACAGCGTCGATTGCAGTTGTGTCACCCGCCGCGGTTCCGGCGCACTCCGCACCCACGCAATTTTCAATCCCATCGACCAATGGCCACGGAGATCACGCCTTGTCCGAATCCTCCCTCGAACGCCTCATGCGCGAGCAGTTGCAGGCTATGAATCAAGTTTTCGCGAATCAACTGGAGACGTTTCGGGGCACAACTGCAGGAGCAGCGACGACCTCATCCGCGCCGGTCCCACCCGCGTTCGCGCCGGCAAGAATTACACCTACTCTGGTGGCAAATCCCATCGCGGCAACAGCGAAGCCCGAAACGATTCCCGTCCCGGTTGAAAAAGAATTCAAACCCTTTGGTCCGTACAAGCCGATTCAGAAGGCGACCTCAGGCGGGCTCACCACGCAGCAAGAGCAGGGCCTGCGCCGGCTGATCGAGTTCTACACCAGCCGCACCCAACGCTCCAAGCAGATGACGGAAGAGAAGCGGCGTTGGCTGGCCGATCCCCGAGTGGTCTCCGGCTTCCGCCGCGAGTGGAAGGAAATGGTCTATCCCATCATTACTACGCGCTCGAAAGGTTCGCGCCTGTGGGATGTGGACGGCAATGAATACATCGACATCCTGAACGGCTTCGGTCCCATCATGCTCGGCCATCGTCCGGACTTCGTCGAAAAGGCGATCGAACAGCAGCTCCACGAAGGCTTCGAGATTGGCCCGCAGACGCCGCTGGCCGGCGAAGTGGCGCAGATGTTCTGCGAGATGACCGGCAACGAGCGCATGACTTTCTGCAATACCGGGTCGGAAGCGGTGATGGCCGCGCTGCGCGTGGCTCGCACCGTCACCGGCCGCAACCAAGTTGCGCTGTTCGCCGGCGCCTACCACGGAATGTTTGACGAAGTCCTGGTCAAAGGGTTCAAGCGCGCGGGTGCGCCGCAATCTGCGCCGATCGCTCCCGGCATTCCGCGGGAAAAGGTTGCCCATGTCACCGTACTCGACTACGGCACGCCGGAAGCGCTGGATTGGATCCGTCAAAACGCGAAAGATCTCGCGGCGGTGCTGGTCGAACCGGTGCAGAGCCGGCATCCGAACCTGCAGCCAGCCGAATTCCTCAAGGAAATTCGCCAGATCACACAAAACTCTGGGGCAGCGATGATCATGGACGAAGTGGTCACCGGCTTCCGGGTTCATCCCGGCGGATGCCAGGCACTGTTCGACATCCGCGCCGACCTGGCCACCTACGGCAAAGTGGTGGCGGGGGGAATGCCCATCGGCGTCCTCGCCGGCAAAGCCGAGTTCATGGATGCGCTCGACGGCGGCGCGTGGCAGTTCGGCGACGAATCGGTTCCTGAAGTCGGCGTCACGTTCTTCGCTGGAACTTTTGTGCGGCATCCGCTGACCCTGGCGGCGATGAAGGCCGTGTTGCTGCATTTCAAAGAACAAGGCCCCGCGCTGCAAGAGCAGTTGACGGCCCGAACCACGGGCCTGGCGCGCACCCTGAATGAATTCTTCGAACAACAGAATGTGCCGACGCGGATTCAAAGCTTTGGCAGCGTCTTCTATTTCAGCTTCCCGGCCGAGGAGCGTTTTGCCAGCCTCTTCTATTACTTTCTGCGGGCCAAGGGGATCCATATCCTCGAAGGCTTCCCCACATTCCTGACTACGACCCACAGCGAAGCCGATATCGAGCAGATCGTGCGGGCCTTCAAAGAAAGCGTGGCCGAGATGCAGCAGGCCGGATTTTTTCCGGCGCCGGAACGGAATGGGAAAGACTCTGTCGCAACCGTCAGCGCTTCACCCGCTCCGCAGTTCGCGACCCCAGCGCCCATGACCGAACCGCAGCATGAGATTTTTCTGGCGGCCAACCTCGGCGACGATGCTTCATGCTCGTTCAATGAGTCTTTCAGCATCTATCTTCGCGGGGCGCTCGATGTCGAGAAGCTGCGTGACGCCGTGAATACGGTCATCGCCCGGCACGAAGCGCTGCGCGCCACCATCGACAAGAACGGCAGCCAGTTGCACTTTACTTCTGCCCTGAAACTGGAGACGCCGCTGCGCGACTTCTCCGCGCTGAACCCGGAAATGCGCGAATCTGAGTTGAAGCAACTGCTGGCTCAGGATGCGCGCACGCCCTTCGACCTCACGGCCGGCCCGCTGGTGCGCACCGAGCTCGTGAAGCTCCAAGCCGATCATTACATGTTGCTGTTCACCTCGCACCACATCGTCTGCGATGGGTGGTCGACCAACGTGTTGATCGACGAGTTATCGCAGCTCTATACCACTGGTGTGCAAGGCCCGCCGGATCTTCCGGTAAAGCATCTTCCCGCGCCGCTTCGCTTCAGCGAATATGCGAGCAAGCAGCGCCGCGAAATAGATTCCGCAGAAACGGCGAAAGTCGAGTCCTATTGGCTGGCCCAGTTTAAAGACATTCCCGCGCCACTCGACTTGCCCGTGGATCGCCCGCGTCCTTCGGTGAAGAACTACGCCGGTGCTACTTATCGCGCACGCATCGACGCCGAAGGCTATCGCCAGATTAAGAGCATGGGATCGAAAAAAGGCTGCACGCTCTTTGCCACGCTGCTGGCCGGTTTCCAGGCGTTGCTGCACCGGCTGGCCAATCAGAACGACATCGTGGCGGGCGTTCCCGCGGCTGGTCAGTCTCTGCTCGACGACGGCCGACTGGTCGGCCATTGCGTAAACTTCCTGCCGCTGCGCGCCCGCTTCGAAGAAAGCATGACTTTCGCCGCGCTGCTCGGCCAGGTCAAAAAGACGGTGCTCGATGCCTATGAGCACCAGTCCTACACCTACGGCACGCTGGTGCGGAAACTGAGCATGCCCCGCGACCCGAGCCGTCTGCCGTTGATGGAAGTGCAGTTCAATCTGGAACGCCTGGGCGCGGGCACGGAGTTTGGCGGGCTGCAAGCCACCATCGATCCCAATCCTAAGAGCGCGGTGAATTTCGATCTGTTCTTCAACATCGTCGAGTCCGATCGGGGCCTGATGATCGATTGCGATTACAACACCGGACTGTTTGATGAATCGACGATCGCCCGCTGGCTGGGACAGTTCGAGCGCCTGCTGCTGGGCGCGGTTGCGAATCCCGACCTGCCGGTGGATCAGTTGCCGCTGATGACTGGCGAGGAAGTCGCTGCGCTGCTCGGGGCCTGGAATCCGAATCCCTCGAAACATCCGGTAACCCGCACGGTTCACCAGACGTTTGAAGAACATGCCGCTCGAACTCCCGAGGCCGTTGCCGTCGTCATGGGCGAGCAGCGCATGACCTACCGTGAGCTCAACGAGCGGGCGAACCAACTGGCTCGCCACCTGCGGAAGCAGGGAGTACGGCCGGATTCGCTGGTCGCCGTATGCTTCGAGCGCTCGCTCGAGATGGTCATGTCGTTCCTGGCGGTATTGAAAGCGGGCGGCGCGTACCTTCCGATTGACTCCTCTTATCCGGCAGAAAAACTGAGCGCGGTGCTCAACGATGCCGCGCCTGCCGTGCTCCTTACTCAGGATCGCCTGGCCGACAGCCTGCCAAAACACAATGCCGAAGCCATCCGCGTCGATAAAGACTGGGCCCTGATTGCGCTTCAGCCCAGCGACAACCTTGAATCCGCGGCTGGTCCCGATCATGTCGCCTACGTTATTTACACTTCGGGCTCGACCGGCAAGCCGAAGGGCGTAATGGTGACGCATGCGAACGTAGTCCGTTTGCTCAAGGCCACCGAGCCCTGGTTCGACTTCGACGAGAACGATGTCTGGACGATGTTCCACTCCTACGCCTTCGACTTTTCGGTGTGGGAGATTTGGGGATCGCTGACGACCGGCGGACGGCTGGTGCTGGTTCCCTACTGGGTAACGCGGTCGCCGCAGGATTTTTACAACCTGCTGGCGCAGGAAAAAGTCACGGTGCTGAATCAGACGCCGGCGGCCTTCTACCAGGTGGTCCAGGTGGAAGAGTCCGGATTCGTCAGGCCGCTTGCGCTGCGTTATGTAATCTTCGGCGGCGAAGCTCTGAACTTTGCCAATCTCCGCCCCTGGTTCAAGCGTCACGGCGACGCGCATCCGAAACTCGTCAACATGTACGGCATCACCGAAACCACGGTGCACGTCACCTACCGTCCACTGACTGTTGCCGATGCTGAACGCGAAACCCGCAGCCTGATCGGCGTACCCATCCCTGATCTTCGTCTCTACCTGCTCGATGCGCGGCAGCAGCCGGTTCCCGTGGGCGTTGCCGGCGAAATCTACGTCGGCGGCGACGGCGTTGCGAAAGGGTATCTGAACCGGCCGCAACTGAATGCCGAGCGCTTCCTCGCCGATCCCTTTGCCGGGCGTCCCCATGCGCGGATGTACAAGTCCGGCGATCTGGGACGCTTCCTGAATAACGGCGATCTGGAATATCTCGGGCGCAGTGACGATCAGGTCAAGATTCACGGCTTCCGTATTGAGCTTGGCGAAATCGAAGCCGCGCTGGCGCAGCATCCCGATGTGCGGCAGTGCGCGGTTATCGCCCGGAAAGACAGGGCCGGCAAAGATAAAGATAAAGACAAAGACGGTCCGGCCGAAAACAAACTGGTCGCCTACATTGTTCCCGCGAACGGCAGCACGCCGGACACTGCGCACGTGCGCGAGTATCTGCAATCGAAACTTCCGGCCCACATGATTCCTTATGCTTGCGTGTCGATGCCGGCCCTGCCTCTTACGGTGAACGGCAAAGTGGATCGGGCGAAGTTGCCGGCGCCGGATTTGGGCGTCGCCGCCCGGACTCGCGAGTATGTTGCTCCCTGCACGCCGCAGGAAAAAACTCTGGCTGGAATTCTTGCTGAGGTTCTGCATCTGGAGCGGGTCGGCGTGACCGACAACCTGTTTGAGTTGGGCGCGGACTCGCTGCATGTTTTCCAGATCACCTCGCGCGCGATGGCGGCAGGATTGCCGGTCACGCCGCGATTGCTGTTGCAGCAACGCACCGTGAGCAGCGTCCTGTCTGAAATGGGCAAGGCGCAAGTTACGCCGCGGGCGCAGGCGCCGGCGATTGTTCCCGTGGCCCGGCAGAAATACCGGATCACTCGTTAGCTTCACTATCTTCTTCCTCTGGAGACGAAGGGATAAAGGCATTGGATTACGCAACCAGAACATTGGCGACGCAGGAGGCTACGCCCTTGATCGCGCCTGACGGCGACGGCGAGTTCCTCGCCTTTCCATTGACTCCGGGACAGGCCGCCATGTGGCGGGCCGATCGATTCTGGCGAGGGTGTTCTCTGCTCAATGCCTCGTTCCGCTGGAGTCTGACCGGGACACTCGATCGCGCCATCCTCGAACGCTCGTTTAACGAAGTCGTGCGGCGGCATGAAATCCTGCGCGCCACCTTCACGGAAGACAAAAATGAGCTCGTGCAGCTCATCGCTCCATCGCTCGAAATCAAAATCACTCTTGAAGACTTGCGCTCTTTGCCCACGACCCAGCGCGAGGCCCAGATGGATGACATCTGCACGATGGAGGCAAAAAAGGGTTTCGATCTTGCGACGGGACCGCTGCTTCGCGTCGGACTGCTGCGAATGGAAGATGACCGGCACGTACTGACGCTTACCCTGCACCACATCGTCATCGATGGCTGGTCGGTGAGTCTTCTGATGGAAGAATTGCAGGCCATCTATAGCGCATACGAAAAAGGCGAGGAATCTCCGTTGCCGGACCCGGCCATTCAATTTGGCGATTACGTGGTCTGGCACAAGGAATGGATGGTATCGGCGGAAATCCGCCAGCAACTGGAATATTGGAAGAAAAAACTGGCCGGCTATCGCCGCCTGGATGTTGCCGGGGATCTTCCCCGCACCGATTTTCCTCCAACCTCGCGGCGCCAGATCGGCAGCAGGATTATTTCGCAGATGCTTCCCGGTCAGCTGACCGATGCGCTCAAGAAATTCAGCGATCAAATGGGCGGCACCATGTACACGACGGCGCTGTCAGCCTGCATGATGCTGTTACAGCGCTACACCGGGAATACGGACATCAGCGTAGCTTCGCCGCTGGCTGGACGAAACCGCGCCGAGATTGAGGGTCTGGTCGGACTCCTGTTTAACAATTTAACTTTGCGCGCGAACCTGGCCGGCGATCCCGCCTTTGTGGAGTTTGCGGCGACCATACGGGACACGGTGTGGGAAGCCTTTGCCAATCAGGACATTCCCTTCGAAGACGTGGTACAGGCGATTCGGCCCGAGTCGGATCCGCTACGCGATCCCTTCCTTTCCATCAATTTTGTTTGCCAGCGCGAGTATGCCCGGGCTTCGACGTTCGTTCACAAATTCGGCGATGTGGCCGTGCACACCATGCCGTCGAAGTCGATGGGCGCGCTTTACGATTTGAACTTCTTCATGGTGCAGCGCGAGGCCGGCTGGCGGCTGTCCCTGGACTACAACACCAGCCTGTACCAGGAATCGACCGCGCAGCAGATGCTGGCCGGCTTCCGCGAGCTGCTCGAAGGCATTGCGGAAAATCCGGGCCGCCGCCTTTCCGAGTTCCCTCTGCCTCCGGATCAAACGCTCGACCGTCGCCGGGAACCGAATGGCCCGATCAGCGAGCCCGAATATTACGCAATGCCGGTCAGTCCTGCCCAGGAGCGTTTTTGGCTGCTGGCCAAACTAGCGCCTGGCAATCCGGGGCTCAACATGGCGTCGTGTATGCGCCTGGCAGGTCCGATCGACTTGGAAATCCTGGAGAAGAGCCTGCAACTGCTCGTCGATCGGCATGAAACCCTGCGCACGACTTTCGAGGAATTCGACGGAGAGCTCGCGCAGATGGTCGCTGCCACACGGACATTCTCGCTTGCCATCAGTTCCGTGCCCGACCTGCCCCAAGCCGAATGCGAGGCGCGTGTGCGGGAACTTGTCCGCGAAGAAGCGGGTGTGCCGTTTGATGTTGGGACCGGCCCCCTATTCCGTGCGCGCCTGTTCCGCATCGCTCCCGACGACCACGTGCTGGTTACGACGATCCATCACATCCTCGCCGACGGGTGGTCCGGCGGAGTCATTCAGCGCGAACTCTGGACTGCGTATGAGGCTTTGCTTCAAGGCCGGGAACCGGCGCTCGCCGCTTTGCCCATCCAATACAGCGACTTCGTTGCCTGGGAAAAGGAGCGGTCGGCTTCCGCGGAGATGCGGGAACACCTGGACTATTGGGTGAAACAACTTGCGGCGCCGTTGCCGCTGATCGACTTCCCGCTGGACCGGCCTTCCACGAACCGGCCCGCTTCGCAGGGTGCAATGGAGTCGCTTTTGTTGCCGGAAGAGTTGATGAAGTCTCTCAAAAACCTGGCGCAGGCGGAGAATGTGACGATGTTCTCGTTGACGCTGGCCTGCTTTGCGACTTTATTGTCCCTGTACTCCAAGGAAACAGATATCCTGATCGGCTCACCGATTGCGAATCGCAAGCCAGAGACCGAGGCGCTGATCGGGCCCTTCGCCGAGCCGGTCGCCCTGCGCCTGAACCTGTCGGGTAATCCCACATTTCGCGAACTGGTGCGCCACACCGGCGAGAGCGTTTTGGATGGAATGAGCCACGCCGAGCTTCCCTTCGAAACCCTGATCGAAAATCTGCCGATGAATTCGCCCGGCGGACGGAATCTCAATTTTCAATTTTATTTTTCGTACCAGACGGCCTTCTTGCAGCCTCGGCAGGTGCAACAGCTCAAGGTGACGCCGATGCCCAAGTTCAGTCTGGGGATTCCCTTCGAACTGCAACTGGTTTTCATCGAGCGGCGCGAGGGCGTGCGGGCGGAGCTGGAATATAATCCCGATCTTTTTGATGCGTCTACTATCCAGGGCGCCCTGAAACACTACCAGAGTTTGTTAAGAATCCTGGCGGCCCAGCCGGACGCGCCCATCGCCAACCTTCCGCAGCCAGCAATGGCGCGCTCAGCGCGAAGCCGGCAGCAGGATCCGATCTCGCCTGATCCGGCTCTCACGCCCCAAGCCAGAGCAGACGCGGAGCCCGCGAACGAGATCGAGCAACAACTGGCAGCTATCTGGAAAGAAGTGCTGCGCCGCGATGGGATCAAGGTGACGCAAAACTTCTTCAGCCTCGGCGGCTATTCGCTTTCGGCGGCAAAGCTGCTCCTGAAGATCGAAAAACGCTTCGGCAAAAAATTTCCGTTGGCCGCACTGTTCGAAGCTCCGACGATCCGCCAGCAGGCGGAGTTGTTGAGCCAAGGCGAAAGCAAAACTTTCGGTGGCCGCGTTCTCCCCATTCAGACAACTGGCTCGAAGCCTGCCCTGTTCTGCGTGGACGGCGGTCCTTTCTTCGTCCCGCTGGCCGAGAATCTCGGCGCAGACCAGCCGGTATACGGCCTGCGTCTCGAAGACACGACTCAGTTCCCTTCGCCCTACCGTTTCGAGGACATTGCCGCCTATCACATCGAATCTCTCCGCATGGCTCAGCCCAAAGGCCCGTACTACCTTGGCGGCTGGTGCCTGGCCGGCGTACTGGCCTTCGAGATGGCGCGGCAGTTGGAAGCGCAAGCAGAGGAAGTCGCGCTGGTGGCGTTGTTTGATGCCGCCAATCCTGCGTACCTGCGGCGATTCTCCAGAATGGAAGTGGCGGTGCGCCGTAGCCTGTTCTGGCTGCAAAAGGGCAAGCTGCATTTTCACCGCATGCGCCAGCTTGGGCTGCGCGCGGCCTGGGAATATCTGGGGGAACGCGTCGAAAGCGTCCACCAGAATCTTCGCCTGGCACGCTTGCGTCGCAATTATCAGTCGAGTGTGGGCAAGACGGAAAAGCTTTCCGAAGAGTTGCGAGGAGCCAATGCGGTCGTCTACCTGGCGGCGCAGGCATTCAAGCCTGGTCCCTATTCAGGCCGGGTAGCTCTGTTTCGCAGCGGGCTCGAGCCGATGTCGCTGCACCGAGATACTACGCTCGGTTGGAAGGACGTGGCCACTCGCATGGTGGTCGAGGAAGTCCCCGGTGACCACCGCGAAATTTTCGACGAACCGGCGGTGCGCGTCCTGGCGGCGCAATTGAATGAACAGCTAGGGCATGAGCCGGCTCTTTCGGTTTCTCCGTTTGATCGATCCCGCGCAGAGAATGAGGATGCTGCGGGAAGCGCCGTCAATCCGGTAGGCCGGCAAATGCCGCAAGGGACACTATGAGAACGATCGAGATGATGGCCGCGCTGGCCGGGCTGCAATCAATGCTGCCGCAATCGCCATTCGGCCTACGCTGCTGCGGTGGTAGAGGATGACAGGCACAGATATGGCAACCATGATCACCGAGACTGAAACCCGTGTCGCGAACGGCGCCTGGGCTGAAGCAGAAAAGCCTGAAGCAAAAAAGCCCGAAGCAGAAAAACAGGTTGCGGACAGCACAATTGCAATCCCGGCAAAAGTCTCGCTACCGGCAGTGACGGCGGATCCGGGCGCGCCGCGCGAATCGGCGGAGCCGAGTTGGGCCATTCTCCGGATGCTTCGAAAAATCCGTCTGATGCAGATCAGAACGCTGGCGACCCTGCTCATCTATATGGGTCGCGTATCCGCTGGCGGCTCAATCGTACTCTTCGCGCGCTCGCTTGCCCCCGTCCGCTGGGTGCTGGAACGCCTCCTCGGGTACCGCCGTTCCTTTCGTTCGTTCGCGGAAGCCCGAAGTTGCTCCACGCGATATATCAGCGCCGGTCACGAACATGAAGACGACATCCGCATGCATATATCGTCCTCTCGCGTCGCTCGGGAAAGCGACTACCCAGTGTTCTATTGGCTTTCCCAATCCGGAGAGCCGCTGCGCGGCGTCTTCGACTTCGGCGGAAATATCGGCAATCTTTTTTATTGTTATCAAAACTATCTTCCGTTCCCGCCGGACATTTCCTGGAAAGTGTACGACCTGCCGGAATTGCGCGCGGCCGGAGAGAAATTAGGCGCCGAACGTGCGGAATCGCGAATTCGCTATGTCGAAAGCCTGGAGCAGTTGGACGCAACCGATCTGTTTCTAGCTTCGGGCTCGTTGCATTACTTTGAGTCTTCTCTCCCCGAACTTCTCGCGCAGGCAAAGCAACTGCCGCGACGGGTACTGGTAAATCGCACACCGTTCTCCGACGCCGGCGAGTTGCTCACGATCCAGGACAACGGAACCTTCCTGGTGCCATGCAAGCTGCATAACAAGCGGAACTTCTTAGCGGGTATGGCCAGACTGGGCTACGAGCTGCGTTCGTCGTGGCCGGTGGCGGAGCGGGCGCTCTACGTTCCACTCCATCCCGATTGCTCCAGCGCAACTTACTTTGGATTCTATTTCGAGCTCGATGTATCCAACGGGCGGATGAGCGATAACGGTTGAGCGATAACGGTTGAACGATTGGGTGAACGATTGGGTGAACAATAAAGAACGGCTCCAGGTTGGCTTGTGAGCCTTTCAGAAGTCCAACGACATGCTAAAGAACATATTTTCGAACTGGATTGCGATTGTGGTGGTTGGCGCGATCGCCTTCCTGCTGACTCCTTTCCTGATCCACCATCTGGGGAACGTGGAATTTGGTCTGTGGGTCTTGGTGGGCTCCATCTCAGGCTACTCGGGGTTGCTCGAATTCGGTTTGCGGGCAACCTTGCAGCGCTATGTGGCGCGTTATCGCGGAGTGAACGACCGGGCCGCTTTGAATCAGATCTTTATGACCGCGCTGGCGTTGACCTTATGCATCGGTGTACTGATTTTTGTGATCATGCTGCCCTTTGCCTGGGTCCTGCCAGGATTTTTCGGCCTCAGCGGCGAACGCGCGCATGACTTCACGCTGTTGATTGTGCTGATGGCGATCAGCATTCCAGTGAGCCTGGTGATGTTGTTGCTGGGCACTTATGTCTGCGGATGGCAACGGTTCGATCTTTATAACCTTATCTCGGTGGCGCGCTCGGTAATGCACGCGCTGCTGATTGTCGTGGTGCTGCGGCACGGCTATGGGGTGGTGGCGTTGGGTGTTCTGAGCATCGTGGCGACTGCCGGTCTTCTGCCTCTGGATTGGCTCATGGTGCGCCACGTCGACCCCGAGCTTCGGCTCGACTGGCGTCTCGCCACGCCGGCCAAGGCGCGCGAGCTTCTGGAATTCAGCGTGTGGATGTTCCTGAACAGCACCGGCATCCGGCTGCGAACTTTCACCGATTCCATCGTGATCGGGCGGGTGCTGAACGTGGCGCTGATTGCGCCTTTCAGCGTGGCGGGTCGGCTCATGCAGTACTTCGACCCCATCATCAACAGCATGGTCAGCCCGATGCTGCCGGTCATGAGTGGGTACGAGGGGCAAGGCCGCCGCCGGGAACTGCGGCAATTTTTCCTGCAAGCGACCAAGATCACGACGCTCATGACATTCCTGATCGGCTCGATTCTGGTTCTGGACTCCCGACTGCTGTTGCGGGTTTGGGTAGGGGAAGAGTTCGTCTCGACCTACACCCTGGTGCTGATCTTGCTGGTTGGGTACGTTTTTGAACTGGCACAGCGGCCATCGACGACTGCGCTCGTGGCTCTGGGGTGCCACCGGGCATTGGGCGGTTGGACCTTAGGCGAAGGCCTGGCCAACCTGGTCCTCAGTATCTACTGGGGCCACAAGTACGGACTAGTGGGTGTTGCGCTGGGAACAACCGTGCCGCTGGTCATCGTCAAACTGACCTTGCAACCGTGGTACACGCTCCGCAAGCTGGGCGTAACCGCTCGCGACTATTTCGGAATCTCGTTATTTCGACCGGTACTGGTGTGCCTGTTGTTTCTGGCAGTTTGCCACTGGCTGATGGGATCGGGGCCGGCAACCGGAATCCTCGGATTAGGCTTCACCGCGAGTTGGCAGGGACTACTGTTTGGCGTCATTACCTGGATGATCGGACTCAGCCCAGTCGAAAGAACGCAGGCGCGCCAACGAGTTTCCACCATATTCGCCACTCTGGGATTCGCCAAGGCTGAAGAAATCGATCGCGAAGCCGCGGAGCAAGCCAACGATCTGGTAAATGTGGGCTAAGGCCACGAAATCCTGCAAATCGATTTGGCCTTGTTTTGCCCCATAACGTGCAAGAAATTTCGCTCCCCCGCAAGCCCCCTCGCGCACCCAGCCCGGGTAAAGCGGGAGCTCGTAGCCTGATGATTTCAAGAGCGTTTCGATGGATGGTACGAAGGTAACCGAGACCTGTTTTGGACTTCAAAGTGCATATTATTTCTGGATTGTTACTTCGTCTGAAGGAAGTGAGTTAAATCGGTGAAAAATACAAAGAAACACACGACCCTGTGGTCGTTAGCTCTACTTGTCGGTCTCCTGGCCGGGACCGCATTGACCGCGTCAGCTCAAAGTCAGATTAGTCTGGGCGGCGGAAGCCAAAACGTTACCTTTGCCCCTGGCGGCATAACTTCGGCCTGGGTCTCATTCGGAAACTGTAACGGCGTCACCTGCTCAGTGGGAGGGGCTGGCGCGTTCAGCGCTTCACCATTTGCGCTCGGGGTCGGGAAACTGGCCGACTCCAACAGCGCGGCGAACAGTACGTTCACCTTCACGAGTGAAGTCGGAACGACCGGTCCCGTCCCGGGGGCCTTGGCGCTTACCTTGGCGGATGGAAGTTCACACCCGCAATTCAACATCGGGCCGGGGGACTTGCGCGGCGGCGGCGCCGATCTAAGTTACATGTTGAACCAGTTGCTTTGTTCTTCCTCCACTAGCGGTCGCTGCGCATTGCAGACCATCTCCAGCACTGCCGATGGTATGCACTGGGATCACTGGCGGCATGCGAAGCTGACGGTTGCGCCCGAACCTACGGCAGCGTTCCTGCTCGGGACTGGGTTGCTTGGCATCGCGTTACTGCGGCGCCGCAAACTGGCTCAGCCTGAAGCGTAAATCTTTTTTGCAACTGTTATCACCGCCCGGCACACTCCCCCTGACCCTCCCCTGACGAACGCTGCCGCACCAACCACGGCGCCGACAAAACGGATTGACTCCCCTCGGTGTTGAAACTGTAAAGGCGAAAGGCTCGGGGTAAGAGCCCAATGGAGAATCCAACTTGCGTCGCATAATTGCATTGGGACCGGTTCTTCTGGCGATCCTGTGTTCTCTCGCTTGCAGCCGCAGCCCCGAGGTCAGCAAGCGGCGATATCTCGAGAGCGGGCAGTCTTACGTCAAGAAGGGCAAGTATCAGGAAGCTCGCATTCAGTTTCTGCACGCGGTGCAGATCGACCCTCGGTATGTCGAGGCCAACTACGAATTGGCGCAAGTTAACGTCAGTCTTCAGAAATGGAGTGAGGCGCTTTCTGCTCTGCAACGCACGGTCGAACTAGATACCAGTCGCCTGGACGCACGGCTGAATCTCGCGCAGATTTATCTTTCCGCTCGCCAGTACGATCGCGCCCAGGCCGAAGCCAGAGCTGTGATTGAAAGGGACGCGGGCAATGTCGGAGCCCTCCAGGTATTGGGCGCGGCCCTCGCCGGACAAGACAAGAATGACGACGCTCTGGCCGCCTTTCAAAGAATCGCAGAACTGACCCCTGGTGACGCCTCTTCTTTCGAAAATCTCGCGCTTCTTGAGATCGGCTTGCGGCGCTATGATGCCGCCCTCGATCATCTCCGCAAGGCAATCGCGGCGGATCCGAAGTTCGAGCAAGGCTATGCGAACCTTGCGACCTTCTTCCGCATGCGAGGTCAACTACCCGAAGCGAAACAAGCGCTCGCGGAAGGTGTCCGGCATAACCCGGACTATCCCGCGCTGTATGTTCTGTGGGCGGAGATCCTCGCGGGCGAAAAGCTTCCCACAGACGCCGAGGCCGTACTACAGAAGCTGAGGGACCGCGCCGGACGGTCAGGCCAAGCCGAAATCGCAGTCGAAGTCAATATTGCAATCGGGGATTACTATCTCGGGCACAACCAGGCGCAACCAGCCCTGACGGCCTATCGGAGCGCGTTATCGGCCTCGCCGAACAACAACGAAGTGAAGAACCATCTGGTCGAAGCCTATCTCGCCGCCAATCGAGCCAAAGAAGCGCTGGCCCTGAACCAGGAAGTGCTGCGCAACGACCCCGCGGATGCGGCTGCGAAACTGCACCGGGGAAGCATGCTTTTGCTTACCGCCAAGAAAGAGGATTCCGTCGCCGAGTTGCGCCGACTGGTCAGCAATAATCCAGAATCGCCGCAAGCTCACTACTTTCTCGGTTTGGCCTACTGGCGAAGCGGGAACCTGGCTTCGGCTCAGTCGGAGTTACAGGAAGCGGTAAGTGCATTTCCCGACTTCTTGCTCGCCCTGCGCAGTCTGGCCAATCTTCACTTGTCGCAGGACGATCTGCCCGCCGCGAAAGAATTGGCTCAGCATGGCGTACAAGTGCTTCCTGGCGATGTGGACGGCCATTTGCTGCTGGGAAGCGTGCTGTTGCGGCAAGGCGATATCGCAGGTGCCGAACACGAGTTCCGAGTCGCCCAGAGCCTGGCGCCCCTCAACGCCGAACCCCATTACCAGTCCGGGCTTGCCTTCATGGCGGCGAACCAATGGCAGGAAGGCGAGCGTGAATTTGAAGACGCTCTGCGCTTGGACCCGCAATTCAGCGGGGCGCTCGCCCAGTTGGTCGATTCCATGGTAGCGCGCAACCAGCGCGCTGCCGCCATCCGCCGCGCTCAAAAATATACAAACGCAAATTCCTCCGACGCCAGCGGCCATCTCATTCTGGGTTCGTTGTATTTGGGCGGCAAGCGTTATGAGGACGCGCAACGCGAGCTTGCCAGAGCCACTGAACTCGATCCCTCGATGACCGCTGCGTATCTGCGAATGGGGCAACTGCTTCAAGAAAAGGGCGAAATCGACGCGGCCATTGCCAGCTATGACAAGGCCGGCGAACTACAGCCCAACTTCCCTCCTCTGATTACTCTGCTCGGCAACCTGTACCTGTCGAAAGGTGACTTGCCTGGCGCGCGTCAGCGGTATGAACGCGCCCTCGGGATCAACCCGAATTTTTCCCTTGCGGCCGCCAATCTGGCCTTGGTCGAGGCCAGGCAAGGCAACAACTTAAACGTCGCTCTCGGTCTCGCACAACGGGCCAAAGAACTAGCCCCCGAGGTGGAGAGCATCAATGACACGCTGGCCTGGATCGAGTATCTGAAAGGCGCCACAAACGATGCCGTTCCCCTGCTTCAGGACTGCGTGCGCAAGGCTCCCGAGCAGCCGCTTTACCACTATCACCTGGGAATGGCTTTACTGGCGGATGGAGCGAAACGACAGGCGAAAACGCAACTCGACACCGCATTGCGCCTGAATCTCGCCGGGGACGATGCGCTCCAGGCCCGCAAGGCTCTGGCACAACTGGATTGAGAAATCGAGACAGGAAGAAAACTCCAGAAGAGAGGTAAAGACGAATGTCGACTAACTCGTATTTCAGAAAATTAACCGAGAGCCAGCCGCCGGTAGTGGAGCCCGGACAGCGCAAGCCTCCGCAACGTGCGCTCGTGGCTCGACCGGATGAAGTCGTGGGCGCATCGGCCCCCTCAATTGCAGACCGCTCCGCGTATGGCAATCGGACAATGGTCGTTCCGGCAACCTGGGCGGAGGCGATTCGGAATCCGAAAATATGGGCAGAACTTCGACCGCTTCTCGTCGACGAAGATTAGGCGACGACGGAAGCAACTCTTCTGACTGAGGTGAGATCTTGCGGAATGAACTTGACACCCCGTTCGAAAGTATCGAAGGCGCGCAGGAATATCTGCGCCTGCTGGCTCATGCGGTGAACAAAACCCGGCAGGAAGTTGAGAGCGATATCGTCGCTCATCCAGAGCAAGAACAACGCCGCCTGGAGGCGCTGCGAATTGTGGCTTACAAGCTCGAAAAACTCGAGCAACACATGAAGAACAGCCGGCGCATCCTGAACGATCTGCGCTCTTTGCGCAGGCTCCTTTTCGAGGAGAGACGCCCACCGGCATCCCCGTCGCGGAACGTGTCCTCCACGTCCGACGCGGTGTATGAATCGGAATTGTACTAACCGTTGCGCTCAATCCGGATCACCAGGGATCCGGCAACAACATGACCGATTGATGTTTTCGATTACGCCAAGACGTGTGAATGGTGGGCAGTGCAGGACTCGAACCTGCGACCTCCTGCTTGTAAGGCAGGCGCTCTAACCAACTGAGCTAACCGCCCTTCTTAGTCTCGCCCGAAGCCAACGCCTGCTGCGAGAACTTGAATGGACGCACGAAACGCGCTGCAACGAGTATACGCGAGCCGCAACCAACGGGTTAAGGGCTTCGGCCCGCGAAATAGTCGACTCAGCCGGAGAAAATCCGGAAGACCATCGCCTGCTAGACTGACTGCGTGCGGCGGTTGATCGTCAACGCGGACGATTTTGGCTACACTGCGGGCGTGAACCGGGCTATCGTTGAGGCTCACAGGCATGGCGTCGTCACTTCTTCCACGCTGATGGCCAATGGCGCGGCCTTCGCCGACGCGGCGCGACTCGCTCCTGCTGTTCCGCAACTCAGCATCGGTTGCCATGTTGTGCTCACGGACGGCGATCCTGTTCTGCCCGCCAAACAACTCCCTTCACTCACCTCAGCCGCGCACTTTCGCGATGGCATGGTGGCGTTCGCCGCGCGCGCGATTGCTGGCGCCATGAATGCCGACGAAATCGTCGCCGAGGCCACGGCACAAATCCGCAAAATCCAGTCTGCCGGCATTGTCGTTTCTCACATCGACACTCACAAACATACCCACTTGTTTCCGACGATTCTGCGGCCGCTGCTGCGCGCGGCGGCGGCCTGCGGTGTGCGCGCCGTACGCAATCCCTTTGGCCCGCGGTTACCGTTGCAATCGAGTCACCTGCTGTCGCGCCCGGGGCTTTGGGCACGCTACGTCGAAGTAAGGATCCTGAACGGGTTCGCCGGAAAGTTCCATGCGGCAGTACTCCAGGAAGGCTTCGCTTGTCCCGACGGCACACTGGGAGTGGTGGTTACCGGAGCGCTCGACGAAACATTGTTCCCGGCTATCGCCCGCAGCATTCCTGAAGGCACGTGGGAATTTGTCTGCCATCCCGGCTATAACGATCCCGATCTTCAAGCCGCCGCAACCCGGCTTCGCCAATCGCGGGAGACGGAGTTGCGCGTCCTGACTTTGCCCGCAGCCCGGCAAGTGCTGGCGCAGGAAAATATTGAGCTCATTTCTTATCGCGAACTCGCAACAAAAGCCGGAGTAAGCCAGCCGTCGTAATTCAATCATTTCGTTCTAAAGGCGGCTTCGCTAAGTACCGTTCCAACGCGGGAATGGGTACTCTCGTAACCTGCCAATCTGCTGCGCGGCGTATGATACTTTCCATACCCTGTTGTTTGAGTTTTTGTAATCTGGAGGGTTTTCGCTCATGTCGGCCCCAGCGCCTGCTCCGCGCGCGACTCTGGACTTAAAGGTCCGGGTATGGGGCATGGGCGCGAATAACCAGCCGTTTTTCCAGAATGCAATGGCGCAGAACGTGAGCGTGACCGGCGCCTGTCTCTTTGGCATTGAGCCCGATCTGAAAGTGGGTGATGTGATCGGCGTGCAGTATGAGACAAAGAAAGCTCGTTGCAGGGTGGTCTGGGTCGTCGATGCGGGAGCATTGAAGAAAACTCAGGTAGGCGTGACGCTGGTCGCCGACCAGGATTGTCCATGGGCTGCGGCTCTTCCCGCCGACTTGAAACCGGACGAACGGACCGAGCAGCGCCACGACAACCGGAGAAAATTTCTTCGCCACCGGATTAATTATCCTCTGGAGCTGCGCGACGAGCGCGTGAATACTCCCATGCGAGTCAACGCCACCGACGTCAGCGGCAATGGCTGCTATGTTGAGACCGTCATGCCTCTGCCGATCGGCACCGCGCTACGAGTGGACTTGTGGATTGAAGATGACCATCTCACGCCGAGCGCCGTGGTTCGCACCCGCGATCCTGGGGTGGGCATGGGCATCGAGTTCACCGGAATGCCGGAAGAATCGAAGAAGCGCTTTCAGGCTCATCTCGACAAAATGGACCCTGGCATTTCCTTTGGGCACAAAGAAAGCATCTAGCGCTTGCAGAGTCAAATTCTTAAAGTGTTCCTGTAGGAACGTTGTGGAAAAGTACGGAATCGCCGGCCTCAAGTGATTGATTCGGCTGCGAGGCGTTTTGGGCGGGTGGCCCATCCTTTCGACCTCGCGTACACCAGCAACACGGTGGGTGCCCCATTCTTCGCGTACTTTGCGAAGGATGGGCGGTACGGACGCCTGCACCGGAGTGTTCGGCCCGACACTTAGGCTATTTGATCACGAAAGGAAATCTCCGGCCAGCCCTCATTCACGCGCACCGGGCCGGCCTCCTCCAACAGATAGAACCGATAGCTGCTCCAGCGCCATTGTTCCGGGGACGTCACGAGTGCCCGCTTGACCGGATTGCGGTGCATGTAGCGCAATTTCTCAACCCGCTTTTTCGTCGTCCAAACATTGAAATCGTAGAAGCGCGCCTGCCAGAAGGCTCGACGTGGCTCTTGTTCGAACAGGTTTCGCTGTCGCGGATTCCTTCGCTTGCGCTTCGGCAACAAGGCGCGGGCCGTGCGCTGTTTCAAGACTTGCATCACCGTAGAAGGAGTTCCCACCTCTGGTTCGGTGACGAGAAGATGAATATGTTCCGGCATGATGACGTATCCGACCACGACAAAGCGGTAGCGCTGTCGCGTCTGTTCGAGGATGGAGAGGAATCGGTCGCGAGTCCGCGCCGAGTTGAGCAAAGGGAGCCGTCGATAGCAGGAACAAGTGATAAAGTGCAGGTGGTGGGCGCCGTAAGTTCGATGCAGGCCAGTGGGCATGACGAAGAATTATGGTACAAGCAGCATCGCGCCCACCCTCGCAAAAACGCGAGGATGGGGCACCCACAGTTTCGTAATGGGAAGAAAGATCAACGGAAAAGATGAAAGGATGGCCCACCCGTCCGGTTACTTGATAATCCGGAAGTTGACATTGCTGGTTAGGGTTCCAGATGGAGTGGTGACCACGACTTTCCCGGTGGTGGCGCCATTCGGAACGACGGCGGTCATGTAGGTGTCCGCTACGACGGTGAAACTCGTCGCGGGGACGCCGTTGAAGGTCACGGATGTTGTCCCGGTCAGTCCCTGCCCGAGAATCTGAGCTTTCTTACCAACGCTGCCAGCGGGGCTCACGAAGGCGATGAACGGCCCAAGGCCGGTATTCTCGCTGAAGATGGTGCCGAAGGAAGTGTTGCCGTCCCCAGCGGTGCTCCCGTAAAAAGTGCCGTTGGTAGCCTGAAGTAGCCCGGCTATCGAAAAGTAGCTGTCCTCGAAGGCATATAGACTGTCGATCCCGCGGCCCGAGCCGACTTCGTAAATATTGCCGTTTCCCGATGGGGCACCGCTAGACGTTGTCCCGTAGTAATTTCCATCCGTCGCCAAAATTAATCCCGCAAAGGGAATAGAACCGTTACCCCAACTGAAGTTCTGCAGTGAGGTGAACTTCCCTGTCGAGGTGACCTTAAAGATCGTGCCGCAACCGACGTCGCATACATCAAGCACGGTGCCACCGTAGTTTGCAGTCCCGGAAAAGTTTCCTGTCTTGGACTCGACCAGCGCCCCAATGGGTCCGGCGCCATCGATATAGCTGAAAGCATGCAGCGTTGTCAGAACGCCCGCGGGCGTCATTTTGAATACAGTGCCGCAGTTGACTCCGGTCTCTTCGCAGTTAGTCGCATCGTCGCCGTAGGTGGTTCCGTAGAAGTTGCCATCGCTGCCCTGAATCAATGAACGGGGAGAGGCACCATCGGTGCCGTCAAAACTGTGCAGCGTAGTGAGTTGGCCGCTCGGTGTCATTTTGAAGACGGTCCCACACAGATAGCAGGATGCATCCGCACCGCCGAAAACGGTGGTTCCGTAAAGGCTCCCGTCGGTTCCCAGGGTCAGTGATCGAGGAGAGGAGCCATCTGCGCAGTTGGTTTGGGCGCAGAAGCTGTAGAGCGTGGTCAACGCGCCCCGTGTGGTGATCTTAAAAATCGTGCCGCCGGAGTTTGCTCCTCCGCCGCTGGTGGTTCCGTAGAAGTTTCCATTAACAGCCAGCACCAGGGTTCCTTGCGGATTTGCTCCGTCGGCGCAGTTCGTTTGACGGCAAAACTTGTGAAGCGTCGTGAGGGTTCCACCTGGGGTAACTCTGAATACGGTACCGCATCCGTTCGGCGACTCGCACGAGGTGGGACCTCCGTAGGTCGTAGTTCCGTAAAAACTGCCGTCAGTTCCCTGGACGAGCGACGCATAGGGGCTGGAGCCGTTTACTATATTGAAGTTCACCAATGTTGTGAAAGTCTGGGCATTCGAGGACGCTGCCCCAACCACGCAAACGATCAAGAGCAGATAGATTGCAGACGTCCATCCGAAGTTAGTCATACCATCTCCTTATGTTGGTCTATCGGGGCCAAAATCCCTCAATTTTGAAACATCGAACTAGGGCTCTCTTTTCGCCCTGTTATGGTGCCAGTGCAATAACGGGTTCGCTACCACCGGCTGCGACCCAGCTATCCGCGGGCGGGGTGAATGGGCCAGTGATTTGCGCGCCGAGTGTTGTCGGACCCTCGGAGGTCGCAGGTAACGGGATTAGTGTTGTCACTATAGATGCCAGTTTCAGCGCGGTGGCCTCGCCAGTAAGTCCAAGGTAGTATTTGCCGGTCGGAAATGCTACCGTGCCTTCCTGAAAAGCGATTGGTGCCTGCACACCCGTCGTCGTGAAAGCTTGTGGCGAAATGTGAGCCACCAGAACAACACAAGGAGGGGTGAACGTCATGCATAGGGTTGTGGAGTTTGTAACCGCGTAGATTCCGACACTGTACAAATTAGTAGGAGTTGTGTCGGCGGTTGCGACGTCGAGAACAATATGTCCGGCCATCACCTGTGCGGGGATTATTAGGCCGTAAATGTATTGAGTGCCACTCGTGGCAATCGTTACGCTGCCCGCTGTTGGGCCGTTCGTCCAATAGCTCTGTAGAAGCGCGCTCGCTTGGGGGACCAGATCGACTAGATGGCTCGTCGTAGCGGGCGAGGCCGTGTCGCCCACAGCGATTCCGATGGACTCGCCCACGGGACATGCGTTGGCGCTATTTACAACGTAGCTGGCGTTGGCGTCATCTTTGCAGACGAAGTCGCCGTTATGGAATGTGACGCCCGTCGTCCCGGCGCTGAGAATCGGTACGCGTCCGTAGCGCACGGGAGTAAGCGTAACACCAGTATTAGGTGGCGGCTGCAAGGCCAGCTGCCCTGGGATGCTGCTATTAAACACGCCGACCCAATTCTCCGCAGCGCCAGTGTTCGTGCAGGGCTGAACGACCTGCGAGGCGCCAGTCGCACCGGTGGGACAGGCCAGTCTACCGTCCGTTACTGACACGTTCGATACGATGTAGCCCTGGAGAATCTGCAGAGAGCCTTCGATTGACCCGTCAGCGCCTGTGCCCGCTTGAAGTTGCCCAGGCTCGATAGTGATGAATCCTGCGCCCAATCCCGCGGCTGTACTCAGGTTCGTTTGACCAGTGAACGTGGACGGCGTGTTCGCGCTTGCCCCCGTTAGCAGGGGCTCCGGTCCGACAGTTATCTGCCCCCTAGACGCAATATTGATCTGGGCGGGCCAGAGCATAGTGATGTTGTGCGTTTGATTCGTCGTCGCCAACCGCGTCCACTCGATAACGTCCTGCGGGTTCGCGCCGCTGCCTGCGTCGACGCGCAGCTGCCAGCAGCCCGGCGCCGACACCGGCGTTCCCATTCCGAGCAACTGCTGGGCGCACATTTGAAAATATGGCGAGGGGTAGTTGGAGGAAACGGCCTTAGCATTCTGGAGTATGTCGATACCGCCCATGCCGCTGCCAAACGGCGTTGGCAGCGTTGCACCGCCGGTCGAGTTCGACTGGTTAATGATTTGTAGCGGCGTGTTGGGGTCTGGGCCCGATGAACTCATCGCCTGAATCGCTGTCAAATACTTCGGCGCAGCAAGCCCGGTGCCGTCCGTCGCCGACAGCAGCGGAAGGGTACCGCCGCACTCGGTTATCAACACTTGGTTCTCTGACAAGGCTGCCGCACACGATTGCATCGGCGCAACTGGCCGGCCGGCACGAGAGGCGTTTGCCCTCGGTCCGGTGTTGCCGGGCTCGCTGTCGATGGGATCTTTCGTTGAACCCTCTGCCTTCAGAACTGGAGTTGCCTTTGAGGATTGACCAAACGCATATGCACCGAGGGACCCAAGCGCAAGACCTAGTACGACAATCTTTGGGATTCTCATTGCACTCCTATTGAACTGCGATCAAATGGCGGAGGCCCAATTCAGGTGCCGCGAGGACAGGTCTGTCTCTTGTCGGGGGGAACTGCGCGACAACAACACCGCCGATTTGACCACACAGGTCTGAACGGCGTCAATAGGAAAGCGAGCAGCTCGCGGGTCCGGCGCTCTCCTCGGGCCTTCAGTGGCGGCAACCCCATGTAAAATCTGCAACTCCTGCGCATTCCGGCCATCGAATGACGGGAGTATCGAGAAGGCGGCCTCTCGCGTATGAAGATTGGGATCACGTGTTATCCGACGTATGGCGGCAGCGGTGTGGTCGCCACCGAGTTGGGGCTGGAGCTGGCGCAGCGCGGGCACGAGATCCATTTCATCTCGTATGCGCAGCCGATTCGGTTGCGGGGCGAAGAACCGAATATCCACTATCACGAAGTGGAAGTGTCGCGTTATCCGTTGTTCGATTATCCTCCGTACGATCTGGCGCTGGCGACGCGCATGGCCGAGGTGGCGCAGCTTTATGATCTCGACTTGCTGCACGTACACTACGCGATTCCGCATTCGGTGAGCGCGCTGTTGGCGCGGCAGATGATGGCGGAGGGACCGCGTGGACGCCGCTTGCCTTTTGTTACGACTTTGCACGGCACCGACATCACGCTGGTCGGCCTCGACCGTTCCTATCTGCCGATCACGCGCTATTCGATTCAGCAGAGCGACGGGGTTACGGCGATCTCGAACTATCTGAAAGACCGCACGCAGCGCGTGTTCGACGTGAAGAACAGCATCGAGGTGATTTATAACTCGGTCAATTGCGATGTTTACCGCCGCAACCCGGAAACTTTTGCGGAAATGCGAAAGGAATATGCGCCTAACGGCGAGCGCGTGCTGGTGCATTTGTCTAACTTTCGTCCGGTGAAGCGCTTGACTGATGTGATTGAAATTTTCGACCGGGTTCACAAGAAGATGCCGTCGAGATTGCTGCTGATCGGCGATGGCCCCGACCGTTCTGTCGCGGAGTGGCTGGCGGTGCAAAAGGGCATTCACAGCGACGTGCTGTTTCTGGGCAAGCAGGATCAGATTCAGGAGAAGGTATCGATAGCCGACATTATGCTGATTCCGAGCGAACTGGAATCCTTTGGGCTGGCGGCGCTGGAGGCGATGGCGTGCGAGGTGGTCCCGATCTCGACGCGGGCCGGCGGCGTACCGGAGGTCATCGACCACGGCAGGAGCGGATATCTCGCCGACGTGGGAGACGTAGAGACGATGGCGCGGTACGCCATCGATCTGCTGAGCAACGAGCAACTTCTGCGGACCATGGGGAAACAGGCGCGGGAGGCGGCGATGGAGCGGTTCTGCTCGACCAAGATTGTGAAACAGTACGAGGATTTTTACCGGCGCGTGCTGGAGCGCTCGGCATAGAAGCCTTCCGGCACGGAACTCGCCGCTTCGACGAGCGGCAGGCGGATGCGAACCAGAGTTCCCTTCCCTTCGTGACTGTCGATAGTCATGCGCGCGGTGTCTCCGTAAAGCACCTGCAGGCGCTCGGAGATGTTAGCCATGCCGATGCCCATACCCGACCAACTGCTGCTCTCTTCCAGGTGAGTGGAGCCCATACCGACGCCGTCATCTTCGACTTCGATGATGAGGCGGGAGTCGACCATACGGCTGCGAAGATAAATGCTGCCGCCCTCCACTTTCGGCCCCAGGCCGTGCTTAATGGAGTTTTCGACCAGCGGCTGTAGCAGCATGCTGGGGACGACCACGTCGAGCGTGGCAGGATCGAACTCTTTGACCACGCGAAGTTTATCGCGCCCGAAGCGCACGACTTCAATGTCGAGATAGTTGTCGATGAATTCGAATTCTTCCCGTAAAGGTGCAAACGCCTCGCTGCTGTTGAGCAGGCGGCGCAAAATCGTCGCCAGCTTGAAGATCACTTCCCGCGCCATGTCTGGGTCGAAGCGCACTAGCGATGAGATCGAATTCAAAGTATTGAATAGAAAGTGCGGATTGATCTGGTTCTGCAAGGCCTCCATGCGGGCGTGCAGCAGAAGGCGCTCTTGCTCTTCCAGCTTGATTTGGATGCGGACGCTGTTAAAAATCTTCAGCTCGATGCCGATCGCCATCACCGACGCGGCGTAGATGGCGCTCTCCACCCACCAGTTGTCCAGACTCTCCAGCGCAAACATCGAATGCGGAAAATAATCGACCAGTTCGGTTTGCACGAAACGCAGACCGATCACGGTGGTGAAGAAAATAATCTGCCAGTCGAAAAGTCGAGGCCGGGGCAGATTGCGGCGGATGAGCCGAAAAATACTTTGGTCGATGAATGGAGTGAACGACCAGATATCGTCCTTATCGAGCGCCATGGTACGAAACTGGCCGGAGATAAATCCGCAGAGCAGCAGGAAAGGAAGCGTGGCCCACTCGCCGTGCAACATAGCGGGAAAGGCCATGAGCACGCCGCCGAGCGAGCCGGCCCAACGCCCGCCCACCATTCCCAGGAGAATGGTGGTTTCGAAGCTAAGATCACCGGCTAGAAAACTTTTCTGCCACATCCGGATCCAAACGCCGACCATGATCGGCAAGCCGAACCAAAGGACGAGGTAAATCTTCTGCCGGAAAGTGCGCTCCTCGCGAAACAACAGAAGCTTGAATTCCTTGGAACGCACCAGCGTGCTGGATACAGCCGCGGCCACGCCCAGCTTGACCAGCAAGTTGATGAGGATGAGGCGCTGTTCCATTACCAAAACTGTAGCACGCCTTGCTTCAGTATCCCTTGTGCTTGTCGACCACGAAGCGCAGCGGCTCATGCGCCAGATAGCGGCGGAGATTGTCGGAGAATAGATCGTAGTGCCGATGCCAGAGCTTTTCGGTGAGGCCTGCGGTATGCGGCGTGATCAGCAGATTCTCTACGGACCATAGTGGAGAGTCGGCGGGTAGCGGTTCGAGTTCAAATACGTCGAGCGCGGCTCCGGCGATGTGGCGTGTTCGCAGCGCCTGCGCGAGCGCGGCTTCATCGACCTGCGCGCCGCGGCCGACATTGATCAGGCACGCGCCGGGTTTCATCGTGGCGAGGCGATCGGCGCTGATGAGTTTTTCCGTGGCGGGAATCAGCGGGGCAGCTAATACCACATAGTCAGACTGCTTCAGGAGTTGGTCGAGCGCCGACGTCGGGAATACGAAGTCAACACCTTCCGGCTTTTCTTTTTCCATGTGCTCGCGCACGGCGATTACGCGCATGCGCAGAGCCGCGGCCATCTGTGCCACCCGGCGTCCGATGCTTCCGACGCCGATCAGGCCCAGAGTAGCACCCGAGATTTCGCGGGGATGCGGTCCATCGTTCCAGATTTTCTCCTGAGCCCAGATATGTTGCTTCTGGAAGAGAACGGCCTGCGGAATCTTTTTCGCCAGCGCGAAGACCAATGCCATCACATGCTCGGCGACGACCGGACCGTGGACTTCCCGCGAGTTTGTGACGACAATGTCGCTGTCGATCAATTCCGGAAACAGCAACTGATGCACGGCGGCGCTGGGAGCGTGCACCCACCCCAGATTGCGGGTCGCGGCCAGTTGTTCGGGCCGCAGCGAGATGGTGAAGATGATTTCAGCGTCGCGAAGATCTGCCTCGATGCCCTCATAGCTGTCGCGCAGCCTGATCTGTACCTGCGGAAATTCCTGCGCCAGCCGCTCCCCGAACCAGGCGGGCACCTTCCACAAATCAAAGCGGTGATGCACGACAATCAGCAGCTTCATCGATGAGACTATCCGTAGGCCAGTTCTTTGGCGCGCTGTGCCGCTTTTACGACCGCTTTGATCAGCGTGACGCGCAACTTCCCTTCCTCAAGTTCCATGATGGCATCGATGGTGCAGCCGGCCGGCGTGGTTACGGCGTCTTTCAGCAGCGCCGGGTGATCGCCGGTTTCGAGCACGACCCGCGCCGCGCCCAGCGTGGTTTGGGCGGCCAGCAAAGTCGCAATGTCGCGCGGCAGTCCGACTTTCACCCCAGCCTCCGCCAGCGATTCGAGGATGATGTAAATGTAGGCTGGGCCGCTGGCTGAGAGTGCAGTCACGGCGTCCATGTGTTTTTCGTCGACCACAACCGTGCGGCCCACGACATCGAACATGCGGCAGGTCAGGGCGACGTCTTCCGCGCTGGCGTGTTTGCCTTTGCAGATGGCCGTCATCCCCGCGCCCAGCAGGCATGGCGTATTGGGCATGGCACGGATGACGGGAACATTTGGCGGCAGATTTTTTTCGATCATCGACGTCGGCACCGAGGCCGCCACCGACACGATTACCTGCTTCGAAGTAATGTGCGGGCTGATCTCGCATACTACGTCCTCGACCACCTGCGGCTTCACGCCGATCACAATAATGTCGGCTCCTTTCGCCGCCTCCCCGTTGTTGGTGCCAACTTTTAGTTTCAGCTTTGTCGCGAGCGCCTGGGCGCGCTCTTCGTGGGCAACGGTCGCGCAAGTGGACTGCGCCGAGAGCATGCCGCTCTTCAGCAAGGCCTGTAGAATAATGCCGCCCATCTTGCCCGCACCCAGGAACGCCACTTTCTTCCCTGCCAGATCGTTTCCCATAATTTTCCTCAGGAAGTCAAAATCAAAATCTTAACCACAGAGGGCACAGAGGTTCACAGAGGAAGAGCAGGACATTTTTCAGTGCTCTTCTGTGCCCTCTGTGGAAAAGATTTTTGCTGCAAGCTTAACGCACGGTAGCCTCACGTCGCCGCTCCATCCAGTTCCATGCGGTCTTGACTACGTCGCGCAGACCGCGAGTTGCCTTCCAGTCCAGCAGGGCCTGCGCCTTCGCTGGATTCGCCACCAGCGTCGGCGGATCTCCCGGCCGCCGCGCTACCCTCCTGTGCGGCACGCGCTTTCCGGTAACCTCCTCGACCATCGAGATTACTTCCTGCACCGAAGCGCCCGTGCCGGTTCCAACGTTCACGGCACAGCTTTCCTTCCCTGCCGTCAGGTGATCCAACGCCTTCAAATGGGCGCTCGCCAAATCGTTCACGTGGATGTAGTCGCGCACGCAAGTTCCGTCGGGGGTGGGATAATCAGTGCCAAACACTTGCAACTCGGGGCCAAGACCCGCGGCTGCGCGCAGCGCCAGCGGAATCAAATGCGTTTCCGGCTCATGCAGTTCGCCGATCTCTCCGCTGTCGTCGGCGCCTGCCGCATTGAAATAACGCAGGCTGGCGTAACGGAACCCATACGCCCGATCATATGCCTCCAAGGCCTGCTCAAAGAATAGCTTCGTTACTCCGTAGGGATTCACCGGCTCGCGCGGCGTATTTTCTTCGATGGGAATTTTTGCCGGTTCGCCATACACGGCGCAGGTCGAGGAGAAAATGATCTTCTTTACGCCCGCATCCAGCGCGGCGTTCAGCAGCGAGAGTCCGCCCTCGACATTGTTGTGAAAATATTTTCTTGGATTGCTCACCGACTCGCCGACATAAGCGTGCGCGGCGAAATGCATGATGGCTTCGGCCCGCCGCAACACTTGAGCCAGAGCCGCAGAGTCGAGCATGTCGCCCTTGACCAATTCAAAGCCGGCCGCCAGGCATTCGTAGCCGGTGCTGAGATTATCGAAAATAATAACTTCGTGCCCAGCCCGCCTCAGGGCCCGCGCCGCATGGCTGCCAATGTATCCCGCACCGCCAATCACCAGAACGACCACGATATGATCCTTTCTGTCTTTCCTTCTTTACTCTCTTCGCGTGTTCCTACGACAGCCGGCGGCTCGACGAGCGAAGCAGCACGCCCCGGCGTCCACGGCGATATCCAATGGCTTCATGGTTGCTGGAGTAACATTCAGAACCGGGAGGGGAGCAGAACGAACATTGTACACAGAACGCAGGCGATTCGATGCGCGAATGATGTGGCGATCCCTTCGGCACCTGCCCAAGTCAGCACAGTTCTCCTGCTAGGATATATCCCTATCTCCCTGCGAGGGTACTCATGGAAACTGCACTTGCCGACAGAAAATGCGTGCCTTGCCGCGGAGGCGTTCCGCCGCTCAGAGGACCGGGACTGGGCGAGATTCATCGGAGCGTCCCGAAGTGGGCAGTGGTGGACGAGCATCACCTTCGACGCGAGTTCAAGTTCCCCGACTTTCAGCAGGCACTCGAATTCGTCAATCGCGTGGGAGCCCTGGCCGAGGAGCAAGGACATCATCCTGACATTTTTCTGGCGTGGGGCAAGGCGGAGATTACGCTCTGGACCCACAAGGTCGACGGACTCACAGAGAGCGACTTCATTATGGCGGCGAAGATCGATCGGATGTGGGGAGTAGATTAAGAACGAATCCTGCTGAAAGCAAGCTCAGAAGGGGCAAATCGTGATTGAAGAAATCAGAGCCGCCCCAACTTCGCCGCCATCCAGAGGCGACGGAAATTGCGGTTGCCTCGGAGAGGCCGATGTAAGAGGCGAGCGAAATGGAGGGAACAGTGCGGATCCATGCGGGCTACCAGTGTAACGGCGTGAGTCATGGGTCTGCCGGAAGGAGATTATTTATTACCTGGGCCTTATTCTTGGGGAGTGGGATCGTAACCGCGCTGGGATGTGGGCTTCAGATTCTTCTTGAGGTCTTCCGCGATTTGCCGGCCGTGGAAGCGTCCGTTTTCAATAAATATCTCGTTGGTCCGCGATCCAGCTACGATCACGCCTGCAACATAAATTCCCGGAACGTTGCTTTCGAGCGAGACTGGATCGCACACCGGACGGCATTGCTGCTCTGACAGTTCGATGCCCATGCTGCGCAAAAAATCGTAGTCAGGATGGTAGCCAATCAGCGCCAGCACGAAGTCGTTTTTCAATCGGACCGGGCCGCGCGGCGTGTTCAGCACGACGTGGTCGATCCCGATTTCCTGCACGCTGCTGCTGAAGTAGGCTTCAATCTCTCCTGCCTTGATTCGATTTTCGAGGTCGGGCTTGATCCAGTACTTAACGTGATGATGAAGCCGCTCCTCGCGATGCACCAGCGTGACACGCGCGCCATGACGCCACAAATCGAGGGCCGCGATCGCCGCTGAATTCTTTCCGCCGATCACCAGCACCTCCGTGTCGTAATAAGGATGCGGCTCGCCGTAGTAATGCGAGACCTTAGGAAGATCCTCGCCCGGAATGCAGAGCTGGTTGGCCAGATCGTAGTAACCAGTCGAAACAATAACCTTCTTCGTCTTGTAATCGTGCGGACGGCCGGCGCGATCGGTCGCCGTAATGCTGAAGTTACCATCTTCCCCCATGACAGTCTTCACCCATTCGTACTGGCGGACGTCGAGGCGATAGTGCTCGGCAACCTTGCGGTAATATTCGAGCGCTTCTTCGCGGTTGGGCTTTTGCAGTGCCGTGGTAAATGGAATGTCGCCAATCTCAAGCAGCTCCGGCGTGGTGAAGAACACCATGCTCGGAGGGTAATGAAACAAGGAGTTGACCAGGCACCCTTTGTCGACGACGACGACTTTGAGTCCGATTTTTTGGGCCTCGATGGCGCACGCGAGTCCCGTCGGCCCGGCCCCGATGACGAGCACATCGCAGCGCATATCGGGCTGCGGCTTGGCTTTGGCCTTGGCTTTCACCAGCGTGTCGAGTTCGGCAGCCACAACAAATTCAGGCATGGGAATGCGGAGTCGGTCGAGGATGACGAGGGTTCGAACGCAACTCGGAAAGCGATGATTCTAGCATGGGGCAAATCGATTGTTCGCCAAACTGACGACCGCCTTCCGCGCGCAGCCCGGGGCTATAATTTTCTGTTGCCCTTATCTCTCCGCCACCGCCAGGAGTTTCCATGTCCACTGTTACCGAGAAGGCCGCCGAAACGGGCTTAAAAAAGTCTGCTATACCCACCCGCACCGAATCCGACAGCATGGGGAAGATCGAAGTTCCCTCGAGTGTGTACTGGGGCGCGCAGACGCAGCGCTCTCTGCTGCACTTCAACATTGGACGCGACACCATGCCGCCGGAGCTGATCCGCGCTTTCGGCACACTGAAGAAGGCCTGCGCGCTGGTGAATCAGGATCTGGGCAAGCTTCCCGCCGACAAGGCGAAGCTCATCGTCCAGGCAGCCGATGAAGTGATCGCGGGCAAGCTCGACGACCAGTTCCCGCTGCGTGTCTGGCAGACGGGCAGCGGCACTCAGACCAACATGAACATGAACGAAGTCATCTCCAACCGCGCCATTGAAATTGCCGGAGGAGAAATGGGATCGAAGAAGCCGATTCATCCCAATGATGACGTCAACATGTCGCAGTCATCGAATGACACGTTCCCCGCGGCGATGCACATTGCCGCGGCGGATCGCGTAAAGAATGCGCTGATCCCCGCGATTAAAACAGTGCGCGCCGCGATTGAAGCAAAAGCCAGGGAATTTCACGACGTGGTTAAGATTGGCCGGACGCACTTGCAGGATGCCGTGCCCTTGACCATCGGCCAGGAATTCGGCGGCTGGGCCAGCCTGCTGGAGCGCGACATCCATCGACTGGAGCAGGTCCTCGAAGGGCTTTACGATCTGGCCATTGGCGGGACGGCCGTGGGCACGGGCCTGAACACCCATCCGGAATTTGCCGAACGCGCCGCGAAGAAGATCGCGGAACTCGCTGGACTTCCCTTCCGCTCGCACGGCAACAAGTTCGCCGCATTGTCAGCGCACGACGAAATCGTCTTCGCGCAGGGCGCGATGGAAACGCTGGCTGCCTCGCTGATGAAAATTTCCAACGACATCCGATGGCTGGCCTCCGGACCGCGCTGCGGCCTGGGCGAGATCTCCATTCCCGAGAACGAGCCGGGCTCATCGATCATGCCGGGCAAAGTGAATCCTACGCAGTGCGAGGCCATGACCATGGTCTGCGTGCAGGTGCACGGCGCCACGGCCGCCGTCGGATTCGCCGGATCGCAGGGCAACTTCGAACTGAACGTCTACAAGCCGGTCATCATTTACAACTTTCTGCACTCGGTTACGCTCATCACCGACGCCTGCCACGGGTATGTCGAGTACATGCTCAACGGGATTGAAGTCGATCGCGCGAAGGTGGACTGGTACGTCAAGAATTCGCTGATGCTGGTAACTGCACTGGCTCCAAAGGTGGGCTACGACAAGGCCGCCCAGATCGCCCACACAGCGCACGTCGACCACTCAAGCCTGCGCGAGGCGGCGCTTAAGCTGGGATACCTGACCGGCGAGGAGTTCGATCAACTGGTGAAGCCGGAAAAGATGACGCGACCGTAAAGTCTTGCACATTTAGATGCGCGGCACACAAGGAGACGTATGCCAAAAGGAAAACATGGAAAACAGGGCGATCAACTTGCCACCCGTCCCCGAATGGCTGCGAGGGGAACCGAGCCAACTCTTTCGCTCGAGGAACTGATCGCTCAGGTCACACCCGAGAATTGTCACCCAGAGATAGACTGGGGTCCGGATGTCGGCAGGGAAAAAGTCGCCTGGCAGGTTCCTAGGGCTCGGCGAATTCGGCGACGTCCTTCACAGGATTAGGCGTAGCAGTTTTCCCTGCGGTCGTGATCACCACCACACTCACCAGCACCAGCAGCGTTCCGACGATGGTGCGCGGGCCGAGGGCTTCGCCGCCGAGGAAATATCCCACCAGGACGGCGACGACCGGGTTCACATAAGCGTACGTGCCCACTTTTGTCGGCGACTCCTGGTGGAGCAGCCAAACATACGCGGTAAATGCAACGATTGATCCGGCCACGATCAGATAGGCCAGAGCGATCCATGCCCCGCGAGAAACCGCCCGCACATGAAAGCCCCGGAACTCTCCGAGAAGCGCAGCGGTTAGAGTGAGAAAGATTCCTCCAGCTAGCATCTGCGCCCCGGAACTCATGGCCTTGGAGGTGGGCAGCGGCAGCCTGCGGCTTAAGGACGCCGCAATCGACCAACTGATGGCCCCGAGGATCAAGGCGCAGGCGCCAGTGGAATCAATGGGAGCTTCTCCCAGGTTCAGGGTACGGCTCACAAGTACAGCGACCCCGCCAAGACCGACCAGCAAGGCGATCGTGAGCCGGAGCGTGAGGCGTTGCGTCTTGAGAATCCCGATCTCGCCGATTGCCATGAAGACCGGGATCGTGGCCATCATGACCGCGGCAATGCCAGAGGGTACACGGCGCTCAGACCAGAAGACTAGACCGTAGTCGAAAACAAAAATCAAAACGGCGAGCTACGAGGCACTACGCCATTCGCGAGGGGTTGGAGAAGGCGTGCCTCGTACCCGCATCCATCCGAAAAGCACGAGTCCCGCCGTCAGGAAGCGCATGGCCGCGAGAAGAAATGGTGGAACTACGCGCACGCCCACACGAATGGCGAGATATGTAGAGCCCCAGACAAAATAGATAATTGCGAAGGCCAGCAGAACTTTCCACGCGCTTGGCTTTGATGTAGCTGGCATGCAGGTGATTTCGGCGGTCTTCGGTCTTCGGTCGTCGGTCGTCGGTTGTCCGTCGTCGGTGGTCCGCAAACACCGAACGTTGGCCTTACTCCTAAGAGTCCAAGACCGAGCACCCCGCGACCGAATCCCTTACGACCCGATTAGATCACCCGCACTTGTTACGGGTGCGGATTTCCGCTATAGAAAAATTTTATGGCGCGATAAGCGAGACGCCGCTAACGCGTAATGTACGGATCGAAGAAGCCGTCTGGGGTTATTTCTTCAGCAGGCTGGTGTGGCTGGCCACGCATTGCCATTTGCCGGTGTCGAGAACCCACGTGTCGGTGAATCGTCCGACGTGGTCGTATGGCTTACCCTGATAAGTGCCGGCGGTGTGATAGATACCCGTGATCACCGCCGTATCGCCGAAGAAGTTCATCTTCACGTCCTGGATATTGGCGAGGCTGGGTTTGAAATGCGGATCTTTGATGTCTGCCAGAAACTTCTGCTTATCGCTGACGTCGCCGTCCCACTCGGTGTTTATAAAACGGCTCGAAACCAATGCATCCAGGGCGGATGCATCCCGGTTTACCTGAGCCTCATTCCACAGGTGCTCCAGTACTATCAGCTTAGTCTCGCGGGGATCGGCGTTTTGGGCGGCGACTCCGGCCGAGCCCAGGAACAATACCAGGAACAACAGCAGAGACCAGCAAATCGCCTTACGAATCATGGCTTGCACGCTCGCCGGCATCCCCACGTGGGGCGAACGTTCAAAAACGATAGCAGCGGGACTGCGTTCAAGCTATGGAAATGAACTAAGGAAACGTTACGAACGTCACGGAAAAAGCGGGCGTCAGACGTCGGGCCTCGGGCGCCCCGTGTCCGGCTTCAGCATCCAGCTTAGACATTAACCGGCGGGTGCATTGCTTCGACTCGAGTGCTTATGAAGTCCGCGGTCAGAGGTCCAATGCCCAGGGCCTGAGTCCCGCTTCTAGTACGCCCAACGCAGCAGAGTAGCGCCTACCGTAAACCCCGCCCCTACCGACGCCAGCATCACTAGGCTTCCTTTTTTCAGCTTACCCTGCTCGAGCGCGGTATTCATCGCCAGTGGAATTGTGCCCGCGGTCGTATTCCCGAAGCGGTCGATGTTGACAATTACCGCTTCGGGCCGCAGGCCCAAGCGGTCGGCCGTGGCGTTGATGATTCGGAGGTTGGCTTGATGAGGAATGAATGCATCGATGTCGGAGCCTTTCAACCCATTACGCTCGAGCAGCGTCTGGCAGAGCTCAGTCTGCTTCCGGACGGCAAACTTAAACACCTGCTGGCCGTCTTGATGCACGTAATGCATGCGCTTCTCAACCGTCTCCTTGCTGGTGGGATTCAGGCTGCCTCCGCCTGGCATATAGAGAAACTGCCCGCCCGATCCGTCAACTTCGTGAACATAGTCAATCAATCCCACAGAGTCGTCTTCGGCGGGCTCCAGAATCGCCGCCCCCGCACCGTCCCCGAAAATAACGCAGGTAGCGCGGTCGGCGTAGTCGATGATCGAAGACATTACATCCGCGCCGATCACCAACGCGCGCTTATGCTGGCCGCTCGCAATGAATTGCGCCGCGGTCTGCAAGGAGTAGAGAAAGGCAGAGCAGGCTGCAGAGACATCGAATCCCCAAGCTCCCTTGGCGCCGAGTTTGTTTTGCACCAGGCAGGCGGTGGAGGGAAAGAACATGTCCGGAGTGACCGTGCCCACGATGATGAGGTCGATGTCGCTGGGATTGAGGCCGCGGCGTTCTAAGGCAATCTTGGCAGCTGCCACGGCGAGGTCACTGGTGGCTACGCCCTTGTCCACGATGTGGCGCTCGCGAATGCCGACGCGGGCCATGATCCATTCGTTATTGGTGTCGACCATTTTTTCGAGGTCGGCGTTGGTAAGAAGACGAGGCGGCACGTAGGTGCCGAGAGCGCTGATCTGGGCGCGGATCGGTTTGGTCAATGAGTGCTCCGGCTAAAAGTATGGACCGCTTATTTTGCCGCAGCGGGAAGACATTGTCCAATTTGCCGGTGGTGGGTCCGAAAAGAGATAAAGAGAAAAGGCTTGAACCACGAAGGACACGAAGTTTTGGGCTTCCTCGGCTTCGTGGACCTTCGTGTCCTATGGTGTTAGCTCGCACAAATTGGCCGGCATTGTTAAGCCGCGGCGTGTTCCTTTTCGTGCTCGATCCATTCGCGGACGATGTTCGGGCACGATGCGATGCCGAAATCGTGATTTTCGCCATTGACCAAGTAAAAAAGCGCCGCGCGGTCCAACTCTTCTAAATGCGAGAGATCTAACTCGGGCCACAGGTTGCACTCGATCGCCGATTGCACCAATTGCTCCATATAGGGTAGATGCCCTTCGAATAGCTTTCCCGTTACGCGAATAGTGACATGGGGTTGCATGGCAGAAACTTTTATGGAAGGAATAGTGCGATCGTTCATGTTCTCCTCGGGGGCCGGTCGATTTTTCAACCGCGCCTTGCTTTCTATAGATGGCCCGGAAAAACTTTTTATGCGAAAAGAGTCGTAAAGAGATTGTAAATTTCGGTAATGAGAGGTCGAAGAACCGCGCGGGGTTGGCTGTGAAAAAAGATGAACTGAAATAGTCAGGCACCGGGGACTCACTGCACACGCAAGAGCCCGTTACCGTTGCTTCCTTCCGGACCTGGCGGGGTTGGCGAGAGTACGTCGCGTGAGACCGATGCCTGACCTGAACCATTTTAGCATTCCGCGATTTTGTACCCTTGGGCGCGACGGCTGTGTAGCGCCGGCGTCCCGCCAGTCGTCCGGGGGGGCATCTTACCCCCCACCGCCGAGCGCAACCCTCGTTTGCTGCGGACAGCATGTGACTTTCGGTGCAAGAATCTTCAGGCAAAGCCTTCCCTTCTGGGAAAGGTTGTCGAACAATAGAGCATCGGCGAGTTCCGCTCGCCGGATAGCCTTGGGGGCTGCCCCCACATTTCGGTTCCATATTTGTCCCGATATAGCGAGGAAATGGCGACTCAGGCTTCCCAATCCGGCGTGATCCCGCTCGCGAGGGCCATCGACCATTACTTCGAACTGGCGCTCTACCTGCTTGTGCTGACTGGGTTTGCCACCCTGGCCGGGACTGGTGGACTCGACCTTCCCTCGACAATTTTGGTGGGAAGCGCGCTGGCCGTCCGTGGCTACTTGTTGGCCAAACGGATCCGAGTCGTAATTTCCGAGCGCTGGACCACACCCCTGTCGATCGCCTACTTCATTTTCTTTGCGGCCGACTACCTCCTTTTCTCGCGCGCCTTCCTTCCCGCTACAGTGCATCTGGCATTATTCGGCGTTGTGGTGCGGATGTTCTCCCTGCGCCGCGAGCGCGACCATATTACCCTCGCCATCCTCGCCTTTCTGATGGTTCTTGCGGCTGCGGTATTGACCGTCGACAGCATCTTCCTGCTCTCATTCTCCGCGTTCATGATGATGGCCGTCGGAACGTTTGTGCTTATGGAGATGCGCCGATCTGGTCAGACGGCCAGTATTCAGGCAAGACATTCCCACGATCCCCAGGAACATCGCCACCTGGCTTTTTCGCTGGCGCGAGTTGCGCCGGCGTTGATGTTAATGATTCTCATCTGCGGCGCCGCCGTCTTCTTCCTGATGCCTCGCATGAACGCGGGATATATGGGCGCCTACTCGTTTGGCACCGACCTCTCGTCGGGTTTCAGCGAGCGCGTGCAGTTGGGGCAGATTGGGCAGATTCAACAGTCGGATGCGGTCGTCATGCATATTCAAATCGACGGCGACCGCGTAGGTGGATCTGACCTGCATTGGCGCGGCGTGGCGTTGGCGAATTTCGACGGGCACAGCTGGTCCGACCCGAAAGAGCAATTCGCTCTGCGGCGGCAGCTAAGCACCAGCATTTTTCAGGTCCCTCGCAGCGACGCCGCGCTGCGGTCTTATGCGGCACGGAATCCAGTCCCCGAGCATGTAATCCACTACCGCGTCCTGATGGAGCCCATCGGCACCAACGTCTTTTTTCTTGCACCGTGGGCGCGCAACGTGAATGGCAGCTACTCGCGGCTAACTGCCGACTCCGGCGACGCGGTATATGACTCCGATTCGCAGCATCCCATCAGCCGCTACGAGGCTGATTCCGACATCGCGACGCCGTCGCGAGAAGAGTTGCGCGCCGCCGGACGAAACTATCCCGCGCAGGTGATGGCGCCGTACCTTCGCGTGCCATCGGATCTCGATCCCCGGGTTCCGCAAATGGCGGCTCAGATCGCCAATTCCGCGAAGAACGATTTCGACAAATCCGCCGCCATCGAGAATTATCTGCGAACACGATTTGGCTACACGCTGCAACTGGAGCGCGCCCCGGTCAAAGATCCGATCGCGAATTTTCTCTTTGTGCGCAAGCAGGGACATTGCGAATACTTCGCGTCTTCGATGGCGGTTATGTTGCGCACGCTGGGCATTCCCTCGCGCGTGGTCAACGGATTCCGCTCCGACGAGTTCAACGACCTGACTGGAAACTACGTGGTGCGCGCGAAAGATGCCCATTCCTGGGTGGAAGCTTATTTCCCCGGCTATGGCTGGCAGACTTTTGACCCGACTCCCGCGGGCTCCAGCGGCACACCGCACGGTTGGGACCGGCTGGCTCTATATCTCGATGCCATGTCGTCATTCTGGCGCGATTGGGTGGTCAGTTACGACACCTCGCATCAGTATTCTCTCGGCCAAGCCGCGGTTGGCGGCACCCTTCGTCTCTGGCAGCGATCGCGCATCTGGGCTCGCGAACGTTATGCCGCCATGCTGAGATGGGCGCGGCAAAGTCAGGATCGCGTGCAGCATTCGCCGGGCGGCTGGGCGATCTTCGCCGCTGTTCTCGTGCTCCTGCTTCTGTTGCTGGGAAATATCCGCCGCATTGCCCGGTTGCTGCACGAGAAATGGTTGAGTGCGCATCCCGAGCGATCCCCGGAACAAGCTGCGGCTATATGGTACGCACGCATGGCGCGCGCGCTGGCGCGGCGTGGAGTGGAAAAACCTGCCGCGCAAACCGCCCAGGAATTCGTAAAGAAAATCGAAGACGCTCGGCTCCGCGAGCCAGTGGCACGCTTTACCGCGGTGTACGAATCCGCGCGCTTTGGAGATTCCGCCGAAGATGCTCGGCGTTTGCCGGAGTTGTACGAGGAAGTCGAGTCGGCTGCGCGCGCCCGCTAGTCAACTTTTTGCGTGCGCGGCCCCCCAGCTAAAAACGCCAGAACGCTCCGCCCCCCACAAAATAGTTGTGCTGCCGCGAATTGCTGGTTGGAGCCAGCGGAAAATCCGGCTCTCCGGACCAGAAGTCACGAACTTCTCCGCGGATGAAAAGTTTCTTCCACACCTTCACATCCAGACCGAGCCCACCCTGGATGACCGCAGAGGTCGACGAGCCGCCCGGGTTAGGTCCACCATAGATCAAATTCTTGCTTTCAGAGATGCGCCCAAAGCCGACGCCAATGCTAACCCACGGCGAGACCGCCGTGGTCGGAAACAAGTTCGCACGGGCCGCCGGAACGACGAAGAGCTCGCTGTACTGGTTGGGCACGATCGCGAAGCCATAAGCGCCGCCATTGATATCTTCGTCCTTGTTGACCATCACCATCGCCTCGCCGGAGATCGCGAAGACTGGAGTCACAATAAGCCGGCGCGCATACTCTATGTTAAACGTGAGGCCGTTGCCGGAAGAGATGACGGAATTCGGATCAGGTCCACCGGTAACACCTTTATTGCTGATGAAGGTGCGTCCCAGGATGCCGCCGATTTCATTCGTTTCATCCTGCGCAACCGCCGACGCTGATAACAAGGTCGCTGCAAGAACTGCCGCAATCCACAGACGTTGACCAGACATTTCGCCTCCTGCGAGGTGATGCTAAATTGTGACGGCGGTAAGACATAGCCTAGCACGACCCCGGCTGTTTTGGACCTGTGGGTATCTTTATGTGTTACCTGAACTATCGGCGAACTTGAGACGCTGCTTCGAAAGGCTGCTCGCTGAAATGCTAAAATAGAAAGATTGGATGCCTGTAAAAGACCTCACTATCGGCGGCCCCCAAGAAAACTCGACGCAGAATACCCCTGCCGAGAGTCCGCAGGCGGTACTTTCGCAGAGTGGGTCACCGCAGACCGAATCACCGCAGAGAATCGGGTTCGTCAGCCTGGGCTGCCCCAAGAACCTGGTCGACAGCGAAGTGATGATGGGTATGCTGGCGCGGGCCGGAGCTAAACTCACGCGCCGCGCCGAAGACGCTGACGTGATCGTAGTGAACACCTGCTCGTTCATTGAAAGCGCCCAGCAGGAATCGGTCAACACGATTCTCGAAATGGCGGCGCACAAGACCGGCGGCAAAGCCAAGAAACTCGTGGTCGCGGGATGCCTGGTCGAGCGTTTCCGCGACCAGATTCGCAAAGATATTCCCGAAGTCGATGCGGTTGTCGGTACGGGCGAGTTGGAGAAAATTCTTGCCGCCACCGGCGTGCCGCCGGCGCCTCCCCTGAGCAGTAATTCTCCTCTTGTGGTCATACAGTCGCGGGCTGAAGGCGATGCCCGCGCCGCGCAGGGCCGATTCTCACGCGAATCCTGGGACGGGGCGATCGAGGACCTGCCCAACTATCTTTACGACGACTCGACGCCGCGCGTACTGGCGACGCCTGCCCACATGGCTTATATAAAGATCGCTGAGGGCTGCGACCATCCCTGCACCTTCTGCATCATTCCTCAGTTGCGCGGCCAATTCCGCTCGCGCCGTTTCGAATCCGTCATCGCCGAGGCCGAGCGTCTGGCCCAAGGCGGCGTTCGCGAAATTACTCTCATCGGCCAGGACACGACCTGCTACGGCGAAGACTTGGGCCTGAAAGACGGCCTCGCTCTGTTGCTCGAAAAACTGGCCGCCATCGACGATGTGCGGTGGGTGCGTTTTCTCTACGCCTATCCCAACAAGATCACCGGCAAATTGCTGGATACCATCGCCCGTCACGAAAAGATCTGTTCCTACATGGACGTGCCCTTGCAGCACGCTTCGGCCTCAGTGCTAAAGCGTATGAAGCGCGGCGGCGGACCCGATGTCTTCCTGCGTTCTATCGCCAAGATGCGCCGCACCATTCCCGACCTGACCCTGCGCACGTCGTTCATCGTCGGCTTTCCCGGCGAGACTGAGAAAGAATTTGAAGAACTGTGCGACTTCGTCCGTGAGGCGCAGTTCGACTGGATGGGCGCATTCGCCTATTCCGATCAGGATGGCGCTGCCGCTTACACCCTCGAGAAAAAGCTTACGCCCCGCGAGATCGAGCGCCGCCGAAAGCATCTGATGGGCATTCAGCAAAAGATCAGCAGGAAGAAAAAGAAGGCGCTGGTGGGCCGGGAAATCGATCTGCTGCTCGAAGGCGAGTCGGAAGAAACCGAACTCCTGCTCGAAGGCCGCACTCCCATGCACGCTCCGGAAATCGACGGCAAAGTCTTCGTCAACGATTTTCCCGAAGAGATTGTCCCGCAGCCCGGTGAGTTCTATCGCTGCCAGATCACCGAGGCGCACGATTACGACCTGGTTGCGAAGATCGTTTAACGAAGATCGTTTAACGAAGATCGTTTAAAAAAGATCGTATAGCGAAGGTCGTGCAGCGAAGGCCGAGTAGGAGTCGCCTCTAGAAATCATCCTCACGGAAAATCGTCGCCCCATCATTCCCGTTACAATAAGAATTGCATGCCGCGTAAGCGTACCCTTAAACTCCGGTGCCCGATTTGCAAGAAACCGGTAAAGAGCACCGACGCGGATTTCCCCTTCTGCAGCGACCGCTGCCGCCTCATCGACCTCGGCAAGTGGTCCAGCGGCGCTTACGCGATCTCATCGCCGGTAGCGGACGCCGACGACCCGATTCGCGAAAGCAATCCAGAAGACCCCGAGGACGAGTCGTGAGCGGCGAGCCGAAGCCCGCACTGAAGCCGACGCTCGAAACCGAAGCCGTCGCCGCCGCGACCGACGGTAGCGCCGGCGTCCCGCCGGCTGTCGCGGGGGCGTCCCGCCCGCGCTTCGGCGAGCTTACAATTCGCGATCGAGGTCGATTACCTCACTGGGAAAGAGAGAACTCAACCTACTTCATCACGTTCCGACTAACCGATTCCTTGCCGAAGTCCGTCCTCGATCAGATCGAATCCGAACGCGAGGCGATTGTTAAAACTGCAAATCAGCTACACCGCGATCTGAGCCCCGACGAGCGCCGGAAGATTCAACTGCTTTCCACGCCCACCGTCGAAAAGTTTCTTGACAGCGGCGGGGGCGCTTGTCACCTACGCAATACCGTAGTCGCACAAGAAGTAGCCAACACGTTGCGCCACTTCGACGAAAAGCGCTATCGCCTCTTTGCCTGGTGCATCATGCCGAATCACGTGCATGTGGTCGTGAAAATCTTCCCGAGCGAGACCCTCGCGACCGTGGTTCATTCGTGGAAATCGTTCACCGCGAAACGCGCGAATAAGATCCTCGGACGGAACGGCTCGTTCTGGCAAAGGGAGTACTATGACCACCTGATACGGGACGAAAGTGAGTTAGAGCGCTCGATTCGCTACGTGGCGGAAAACCCTGAGAAAGCAAAGCTCAAGCAGTGGAAATGGGTTTGGGTGTGCGGGCGAGACGCCCGCATGACAGCCGCCGAGGACGGCGGCGCTACAAGATCGAGCGGCTCCTAAACGAAGGACGCATCAACAACCATGGCATCAATCAAGTCGTCAGCGACCGCACCGCCTCCCGACCGTAGCGCCGGCGTCCCGCCGGCTGTCGCGGGGGCGTCCCGCCCACGCGCACCGCTGTGGGCAACTCTGGTTGCGACCTTCTTCGGAATCGGCCGGCTCCACCCCGGGCCCGGCACCTGGGGATCGCTTGCAACGGTCGCAGTCTGGGCCGCGGTCGCGCACTTCCTGGCTGCCTCGCTGCGAACTCCGGTTGCTGTCGCGGCTGCAACATTCGTTACTCTAATCGGCATTCCCGCCGCCACCCACGTAGCGCGCGCATCAGCCGCGAAAGATCCCCAGTTCGTAGTAATCGACGAAGTCGCCGGACAACTGATTGCCCTTATCGCCGTCCCCCTCACGTGGAAAACTTTCCTCGCGGGTTTTATACTTTTTAGAGCGTTCGATATCGTCAAGCCGCCCCCGGTACGGCAACTGGAAACACTTCCAGAGGGCTCCGGAATCGTGCTCGACGACGTCGCCGCAGGGGTTCTCGCATTCGTGGTGATGCATCTCCTGCTGCATTTCCGGCTACTAAACTAGTACCGAGTTGCGAGTATCGGGTACCGAGAGAAAATCGCTCTTCGTACTCGCTACGTCGCTACTCGGTATTCGCTACTCGGTACTTTTCATGAGCCTTTCCGACCGCATTCTCGGCAAGAAAAACGTCAACGGAGGGCCGCGCATCGAAATGGTCGCGCCCTCGGCGGCTTTGGCTGGAGGCGAACTCCGCATTACCGGGTCCGGTCTGCGGCCTCAAGATCTGCATCGTCCGAAAGTAAAATTTGGCGCCTTCGAAGGATCCCTCGTCGTAAGCTCCGATGCCTTTCTGGTCGCACGCGTCCCCGAAGGCGCAATCTCAGGCCCCGTCGTGGTCGCCACTGACGGCCGCGTCAGCAATTCCCACCCGGTGGCGGTGGCAGTCCCTATCGCCGAAAATCTTCATCCCGTGACTAATCCGGCGCTCGACCCCGAGGGCAACCTGTACGTGACATTTTCCGGATCGCGCGGCCAAAAGGTTCCAGTCTCGATCTATAAGATCGACACCAACTATAAAGTCAAACCCTTCGTGTCCGACATGATGAATGCCACGGCCATCGCTTTCGACCGTGAGGGACAAATGTATGTCTCTTCCCGCTTCGACGGCGCTGTCTATCGCGTGACCCCCGGCGGCGCCATGACCACCTACGCGGAAGGCATGGGCGTGGCCACCGGCATCGCCTTCGATCGCGAGCAGAGTCTTTATGTCGGCGACCGCAACGGCACGATTTTCAAAATCTCCCGCGACCAGCAGGTTTTTGTCTTTGCCACGCTTGAGGCCAGCGTCTCTGCCTATCATTTGGCGTTCAGCCCCCAGGGCAATCTGTTCGTGACCGGCCCAACCGATCGCGTATACAAGATAGATCCCGCGGGAACCGTCAGCACGTTTTACAAGGGCCTGGGGCGACCGCAAGGACTTGCCTTCGACGTAAATGGCAATCTCTACGTGGCCGCCTCGCTTTCGGGCACACGCGGCATCGTGAAAATCGATCCCGACGGATTATCCAATCTCGAAGTCGCCGGACAGGGTCTGGTCGGCCTGGCATTCGCACCCGGCCCGTCCGTCATTCTCGCGACGAATAACAGTGTGCATCACCTCGTGTGGAATATTCAGGGTCTGCCACTGTGGCCGGAATAGTCTGCTTAAAAGGAATTGTCATTCCGAACGAAGTGAGGAATCTGCTTCTGTTCGCGCGATCGATACAGCAAGGTTCCGGCCCTCTGCACGCCGCTTTTCATTTAAACTTCTACTCACGTGAACGCCGAAATCATCGCGGTGGGTTCCGAGATGCTCACACCTCACCGCATGGATACCAACTCGCTCTACCTGACCGAGCAACTGAATCTGCTGGGCGTCGATGTAATTTTCAAAAGCGTTGTCGGCGACGATCTACGGCGACTCGTCGCCGCGGCGCAGCATGGGCTGTTCCGCTCTGACATTCTGATTTTCAGCGGCGGCCTCGGACCTACAGAAGACGATCTCACCCGCGAGGCCCTCGCGGAAGCACTCGGCCTGACGCTGCGGCGCGATCCTGAGATTTTGTCCCGTCTCGAGCGGCGATTCGCCGAGCGCGGCTGGAAGATGTCCGCCAACAACGCCAAGCAAGCCGATGTGCTCGACGGCGCTGCGGTGCTCCCGAACATGAATGGAACCGCACCCGGTCAATGGCTTAGCGGCCAGTTCGACGGCCGCGAATACATCATCGTCCTGCTCCCCGGGCCTCCGCATGAACTCAAGGCTCTGTTCGAAGGCGAAGTGCGCGAGCGCCTGCGAACAAAAATTCCTCCGGCTTTTATTTCGATTCGTACATTAAAGATCGCGATGCTGGGCGAATCGGCAGTCGACGCGCGGGTCGCTCCCATCTACAAACGCTACTCTGACGTCGAGACCACGATTCTCGCCGGCGCCGGAGAAATCGAATTGCACTTCAAAACCCGCGCCTCTACGCGGGATGCCGCGCAACGACGCGTCGATGAAGTCGCCGGCTTGTGCGAAGACGAACTCGACGACGCCGTCTTCTCCCGCAATGGCGAATCGCTGGAACAGATCGTCGGCTACTGGCTACAAATGCGCAACGCCACCCTGGCTGTGGCCGAATCCTGCACCGGGGGCCTGCTCGCCGAACGCATCACGTCGGTGAGCGGCAGCTCGCGATATTTTCTGGGCGGCGCCGTTGTCTACTCGAACGCGCTCAAGACCGAGTTCGCCGGCGTGCCTGCGGAAATGATCGACCGCCACGGGGCCGTCAGCCGCGAAGTCGCAGCGGCTCTGGCCGAGGGCATCCGCTACCGTTGCGAATCGACCTTCGGCGTCGGCATCACGGGAGTGGCCGGGCCCAACGGCGGATCGCCTGAAAAGCCCGTGGGCATCGTGTTTCACGCCGTGGCGGGCGACCACGGAACCGAAGTCGTGCAACGAAATTTCCCCGGCGACCGCAAACGCATCCGCCGCTTCGCCTCCACTATGGCGTTGGATATGGTGAGGAAGAAATTGATGTGAGGAACGCAGCTTCTAGCTGCTAGCGAAGGCGGCCATCAGCGTTCTAATGGTCGGGGTGAATGGTGAACTGCTTCAAGCTAGAAGCTAGGAGCCAGAAGCTAGCAGCTGTCTCATGCGCCTCTTCATCGCTCTCGACATCAACGACGCAATCCGTGAGCGTATCATGCGATTCATCGCGGGCGTAAGAGGATTCGCGCCCGACGCGCGCTGGGCGAAACCGGAATCGCTGCACGTCACTCTGAAATTTATCGGCGAGCAGCCGGAGTCAGCGATCGATCCGATGAAGCAGGCATTGAGTGCGATTCGGGCGAGCTCGCCGGAAATTTATTTTCGCGGCTACGGCTTCTTCCCTACCGCGAAATCTCCGCGTGTCTTCTGGGTTGGCATGGAATCCGGCCCCGAACTCGCGGCATTGGCAGCGGCAGTCGATGAAACCATGGCGTCGCTCGGAGTTCCAGGAGAAGACCGCCCATTCAATCCACATCTGACGTTGGCGCGCGGCGCAGGCGGTTCTGGGTCCCCGCGCTGGCGCAAGGGAGATCGCCCGAATCGCACGTTTCACCATCTCCAGGAAAAACTTGCTGCGCTGCCCACTCCAGAGTTTGGTATGATGGCGGCCCGCGAGTTTTTTTTGTACCAGAGCCAGCTCTCCCCCAGAGCATCGAAGTACACCAGGCTGGCGCGATTTGATTTAAAGTAGCGCCGAAGTAGCGCTGGCGTCTCGCCGGCTGTCGCGGGGGCGTCTCGCCCACGCCGCGGGCAATATCGCGAAAATCGACGGCGTTCCAATATGCCGAGATTTCTGATCATCGCCGCCGCAAGCTATCTGCTGGGCTCGATCCCTTTCGGCTATCTTCTGGTCCGCCTCTTTCGTGGCGAAGATGTCCGCCGAACCGGCAGCGGCAACATCGGCGCGACCAATGTCTCGCGCAAGTCCCCCGCGCTCGGCGTGCTGACCCTTCTGCTCGACGCCCTTAAAGGAGCCGCTGCTGTGTCCGTCGGCGTCATTGTGAGCCGACCACTTTCCGAACAAATCTCGCTCTCTCCAATCCCCTGGCACGGAATGGCGCACTCATCGCCAGACTTTGCCATCTGGGCAGCCCTCGCCGCATTCTTCGCCGTCGTAGGCCACATGCTTCCCATCTGGCTGAACTTCAGCGGAGGAAAAGGCGTGGCCACCAGCCTTGGCGCGTTTGTCATGATCGCACCCAAATCCGTGCTTGCCTCCGCCGTTATTTTTCTGGTGCTGGTACTCATCTTCCGTTACGTTTCGCTGGGATCGATTGCCGCCGTCGCAGCCTTCCCGAACGCCGCACTGCTTCTGCACGAATACGGGGGCGCCCCGCTGGCGCTCGTGCTCATGGCGCTCACATCGGCGCTCATCGTCCTGAAGCACAGCGCAAACATTGTCCGGCTGCTGGCAGGCACAGAGCATCGCATTGGGTCGAGGCGCGCATGAGTGAAATCGCGGTCATCGGCGGAGGCGCGTGGGGCACGGGCCTCGCCATCGTGCTTGGACGCAAAGGAACGCATCGCGTACGTCTCTGGGCTCACGAGCCGGAAGTCTGCGCCTCGATCGCGAACCATCGGGTCAACGATAAATTTCTTCCCGGGCATCGCATCCCGGAGTCGGTTTCCGCCAGCAACGATCTGGCTGCGACGCTCGCTGGAGCGCAGATCGTCGTCAGCGTTATGCCTTCGCAACACTGCCGTGGGCTGTTCGAGCGCATGCGGCCGTTGATCGAGCCGGACACCCTGATCGTCAGCGCAACTAAAGGCTTGGAAGAGGGCTCGCTGCTGCGCATGACCGAAGTGATCGGACAAGTGCTGAAGCGCGAGGACGGCATCGCTCAAGCGGTGGGAGCGCTCAGCGGGCCTTCGTTCGCACACGAAGTCGCTCGCGGCGACCCCACGGCAATCACCATCGCCTCGCAGAATGCCGATTTGCTGCGCACCGTGCAGCAGGAGTTCAGCGATCCTGCCTTCCGCGTTTACACGAACAGCGACGTCATTGGCGTAGAGTTAGGCGGAGCGTTGAAAAATATCGTCGCCATCGCCGCCGGAATTTGCGACGGCCTGGGCTTCGGCCATAACTCGGTTGCAGCGCTGATCACGCGCGGCCTCGCGGAGATGACTCGACTGGTCGTGGCTTGTGGAGGACGAGCCGAAACCATGGCAGGCCTCGCCGGACTCGGCGATCTCGTGCTCACCTGCACCGGCGGCCTGTCGCGCAATCGCAGCGTAGGAGTCGAACTCGGCCGCGGACGCAAACTCACAGACATTATCGCGGGCATGCACGGCATGGTCGCCGAGGGCGTCTTCACCACCTCCGCCGCCGTCGGCCTCGCCCACGCCCGCGGCGTAGAGATGCCCATCACCGAGCAAATGCACGCCATCCTGCATGAGGGGAAATCTCCGCGAGAAGCGATTCAGGTGCTGATGGCGCGAAGCGGGAAGAGCGAGGCGGGTGGATAGTTTGTGGTGTGCAAAAGAAACTGAGTAGTTGTAGTAACTCACGCCATCACTCGCAGACTGGATCGTGAGCATAAACGACGTTTGCAGGAAGTATGCGAACTCAATTTATATGGGAGCGACCCTTACCGCTGACACAGCTACTGAGCCAAAGTGTACGTAACTGTTTTGAGCTTCAGTTGAGCACAGAATTGTGAATTGGCCGCACTGTTTGGTCGGGAAATCACGGTTGCACTCTCCTCCATTCGGTTTAAATCCAGAGTAACTTCCTCGCAGCCACTGCCCTCGGCCTTAGCTTCGACTTTCGAAGGCTCCCAACTTGTGACATAGAAGAGATCTATGTCAGGCTCTGTCTTACCCTTCCGGATGACGCTACTTGCGCGAATACACACGCCCAAAGACTTCACGCATCGGATTTCAACCACTGCTTCCACGCTGGTGACGCTTTGGCCCTGAACCGCCCAGCCACTACCATAAGCTCTAATCTCGTCATGTATCGGTGCATCGGGACCATACCAACAGAATGTCACTTGCGCGTTGCAGGGCTTAGGCTCAACTCGTGCCGCCGTCCCGTGCGGATTTGACTGAGCTTGAATCCATCCTGCCAGAAGAACAAATAAGAGAGTAAGGCAACTTTTCACGTGATCTCTCCCTCCAGTTGAAGGAGTATAGCCGATGCCGTACCACCGGATTTGAATCGTTGCGCATTGGCTCGGAAGGGGCGTAAGTCAATGCTCGGAAAGCCAAATGGGCGTAACACCGTCATTTCACTGATCGCCCGGATGCGCCGGCTGGCGGTGCTCGGACCCACAGCCCCGCCCCGTGTTACGCTTTACGATTCCACTACCTCCGGGAGCCCTTTCCATGAGTCTGGCCACGATCACCTTCATTATCCTCCTGCTCCTGTCATCTGTAACCGCAGCCGCACAAACCAAAGCCATCGCCGAACGCCTCGGCTACCCGCGCGATGCGAAGCTGCTCATCATCCATGCCGACGATCTCGCCGTCGCTCACTCTGAAGATGCCGCCAGCATCGATGCGCTCGATCAACATGCGGTGACCTCCGCCAGCATTATGGTTCCCTGTCCCTGGCTGACCGAAGTCGCCGATTACGCCAAGGCTCACCCCGACGCCGACCTCGGCCTGCACTTGACCTTGAGCAGCGAATGGAAAACTTATCGCTGGGGCTCGGTCGCATCCAAAGACAAAGTTCCCAGCCTCTACGATCCCTCCGGATATCTTTGGCCTGAGACCGAGCCAGCCGCGAGCAATATCAAACCGGAAGAAGCCGAGCGCGAAATTCGCGCTCAAGTCGAACGCGCCCTCGTCATGGGAATCCATCCCACGCATCTCGACAGCCACATGGGCGTGCTCTTCGCGCGCCCCGAGCTCTTCGCGGTCTACGTCAAAGTTGCGCATGAATACAAGCTGCCTTTCCTGGCGGTTCGGACGCCCGACGCGACGCCGGCGCTTCTCTCCTCGCTGACTGACAAAGATATCCTCTTGGACGCCATAGTGATTGCCAATCCTTCCGTTGCCGCCGCGAACTGGAAAACTTTCTACCTCAACGCCATCAAGAACCTGAAGCCCGGCCTCACCGAAATCATCGTTCACCTCGGCCACGATGATGCCGAACTGCAAGCCGTCACCGTAGACCATCCCGACTACGGCGCCGCCTGGCGCCAGCGTGATTACGACGCCGTCACCAGCCCGGAATTCAAGAAGGCGTTGGAAGAGAATCACGTGATTCTTATTGGATGGAAAGATCTGAAGAAGCTCGTGAACGAGTGAATTCCGAATAACCTGCGGCAACAGCTGCCGACACCAATCCTCTACAAAGACATTGTCACGAAGGCGTCATCCCGAAGCCCCGCGTTTTCTCCAGCGGGGCGAGGGATCTCCCTGCTGATCAGCGTCGGGGGCATGCTTGTACAGGTTTTGCCAGTCTTTGGCCAAGTCTTCCCATCGGGGATTCACGGAGTCGATGAGTCTGATCTTTTTGCTTCGCCGCCAGCCCTTGATTTCCTTTTCGCGGTTGATGGCGGCATCAGGATAACAAAATTGCTCGTACCAGACGAGCCGAGTCAGGTTATAGCGGCTCGTAAAGCCGGGAACCAACTTGTTCTTGTGCTGCCAGACGCGACGCACGAGGTCGCCCGTTATGCCGGCGTAGAGCACTGCGGAATCCGGCCGGTTCGTCATGATGTAAACGAAGAATAGCTTTGCCATTCTTTTCCCTTTACTACAAGAGCGCCGCTTATGTCTGTAACGGATGAACATTGGGGTCGGTCGCTGCGAGATCCCTCGCCCGCTGGAGAAAACACGGGGCTTCGGGATGACCCGCTCCGGATTTCGACGAGTACCGCTCGCGAAATTACTTTCGTAACGCCCACCTCTCCTGCTTTTCGTTCCGCCCCCAACTTCTCCCATTAGAATTTTAAGGTCACCTTGAAAGCCGCCGCCATTTCGCCTTTCGGCGTCTGCGAGAAGTGAAGGGAGATTCTTGCCCGATAGCGCTCCGAATCACGCCCGCATCCCGATTCTGTATGTAATTCTCGGTGTGCTTCTGTTGATCAGCATCGTCCCCATGTATTTCTACTCGGCGCAAGTCGAGGCCATTAACCGGGACCGCCTGAAGACCAACGAGATGCTCTTGCAGAATACGGTGACGCGTTCGCTCGCCGACGATCTGGCGCAGCATGAGCGCTCTCTGCACATGATGCTGGCCAATCTGTCGTCGGCGATCCAGGTCGCCAGCGGCGGCGACATTGGCGAGACCAATATTCAAGCTCCGGAACTGCGGGCGCTGCTGGAAAACTTCGTTTCGTCTTCAGACGAGATTGCCTACGCGACCCTGCTGAACTCCGATGCCAAAGGCATCTCCGCCGGACGCATCGCGCCCGACGCTTTTCTGAACCGCGAACTCGAACGAGCCTACGCCGCCGCCCGCGATGGCCGCGAATACAACGGCCAGGCTCTCGCCGTCGGCGAAGGAAAATCGGCGCGCACAGTATTTGTCGTGAGCTATCCAGTGAAGTACGGAACGCGTTTTCTGGGAATGATTGCTTCCGTCGTCGACCTGCAATTCCTGATTCGCCGGTTGCAAGAAGTCGCCGGCGGCGGACTCACCCCATACGTCGTCGATTCCCAGGGCCGCCTCGTGGCCGCGACCACTCCCGGTTTCGCCACTGGGCAGGACATGAAGAAGATCGACATCGTTCGCAATTTCGTCGATGGCGGCAACAAAGCCCAACTGGCTGAGACGCGCGAGTTCGCCGTCGACAACGGCTCTGAGCGGGTCCAAATGCTGGGCACCTACAGCCCCGTCATGTCGCTGAACTGGGCGGTGGTGGTTCAGAAACCGCGCGACGAGGCCTATCGCGGCGTCATCGAAATGCAGCGCACGGCCCGCTTGCTTGCGTTGCTGGCGGTCTTCTTGAGCATCTTCGTCAGCATTGTCGCCGCGCGGCGCATCACCAATCCGTTGCAGGTACTCACCCAATCCAGTCGGGCCCTGGCGCGTGGAGACTTTTCGCAGCGCGTCAATCTCTGGAGCCGCACCGAAATCGGCGAACTCGCCCACACTTTCAATACCATGTCGGATGAACTCGAGCATTTCGTAGAAGACCTCAAACGCGCCGCCGAAGAAAATCGCGAGTTATTTATGGGCTCCATCCAGATGCTCGCCGGTGCCGTCGACGAAAAAGATCCCTACACGCGCGGCCACTCCGACCGCGTAACCCGCTATTCTCTGCTGGTCGCCAAGGAGATGAAGCTGCCCGATTCCTTCCTGGAGACCCTGCGCATCTCTGCCCAACTGCACGACGTAGGCAAAATCGGGATTGAAGATCACATTCTGAAAAAGCCCGGCGCACTCACCGAAGAAGAATTCGAAGTAATGAAGACGCACACCACCAAAGGGGCGAACATTCTGCGCCCCGTCACGCAACTGGCAGAAATGCTTCCGGGCATCGAGTTGCATCACGAGGCGCTCGACGGCCGCGGATATCCCTATGGACTTCAGGGCGATCAGATTCCTCTGTTAGCCCGCGTGATCGCCGTCGGCGACACCTTCGACGCCTTGACCACGAACCGACCGTACCAGCAGGCGCACACCCCAGAGCAGGCCTTGCAGATTATCAAGAACCTCGCTGGCAAACGCCTTGATCCCAAGGCAGTCGAGGCGCTGCTCGCAGTCTGCGCCCGCGGCGAGATCAAGATTCAACGCTTCACCATCCGGCGCCCCATCGCAACTCCGCCCACCGAGGCGCCCGCCGTCCCCGTGGCGGCCGCTGTCGCTGCTCCGTCTGCTCCCGCCGAAGGCGCGCCCCTGGAACGAAGCCGAGTCTAGCGCCACGATCCAGCGCTGCAATCCTCACCGCTTCGGGTCATCCCGAGCGGAGCCGTTCTTCAGGCGAAGAGAGGGATCTCGCGCGCACAGCGAAGTCCGAGAATCACGTCACACCGATCGAGTTATATAATTGGCACGGGACTATTCCATGCCCACGCTAACTAAGAGACGAGATCTAACGGAAGGCGAGACTGCCGTTCTCACCATAATTCAGCAAGGCTATGGCGCGCACAACAGTCTCGACAAAGTGTACTTCTCCCCGGAAAATGACGCTGTCATGTTTGTCCGCCTACAGAACGGCATGTCGATTATCATGGCGAACATTTCGCACCTGGCGAACTGCCGCTCCAACGGAACCATCTCCAGCGACGAGGAGTTAAGAATCAAGTGGCTGCGACTAAAAGCCTGATCCTGGGGGCATTGGTGAGCATAACCGCACGGCCGTGGAAGAGCGGCCCTTTAGGGCCGCGTAAAAACCCGCAGATTGTTTACGGGCTTTAGCCGGTGGTTCGCGTTACAACGCCGCCACTCTTCGCTGCACCACCAGAAAATATCCCGCCACCAGAATAAGGATCAACCCGTTCGCCCCCAAGACAATCGGCGCGGTGAACATCGGTACCAGCCACCCAGTCATCAGATTGCCCATCGGCATGCCTCCGCGGAACGCCCAGTTGTAAACGCTCATCACCCGCCCGCGCATTTCGTTGGTCGTAATCAACTGCACCAGCGACGTCACGGTGGCGAACACCGCCATCATCGACGCGCCCACAAAGACCAGCATGGAATAACTTAGGGGTAACGATTTCGACAGCGAGAATCCGGCGATCGCGGCGCCCAGACAAATCAGCATCGCCAGGGCGAACCGGCCTTTCTTCGAGATGTTGCCCAGGCTCGCGACGCCCAGCGAGCCTAGAATCGATCCCACACCCATCAGCGAGAGCAAGTTGCCATACGTCTCGGGACCACGATGGAAAATATCTTTCACGAACACGGGAATGTAGGTTCGCATGGGCATGCTCAAAAACGTCATCAGGAATGCCAGCACGATCAGTCCCACCATCGATCCATGGCCCCACAGAAAACGAATGCCCTGCTTCAGGCTGGTGTAGATCGACTCCTTCGTAATCTGGGGCACGAATCGCGCCGAGATCATCGCGAGCGAAATGATGGGCGCGACAAACGAAAGAGCGTTGAGGCCGAAACACCATGTCTCGCCCAGCTTAGCCAGCGTGACGCCGGCCAGCGCGGGCCCTACAGTCACCGCCAGATTGAACTGAATGGAGTTCAGCGCGATCGCGTTCGGCATGTCTTCCTGATCCACCAGCGTAGGAATCAGCGCCGAGTAAGCGGGCCCGCCGAACGCCTGCGCCAGGCCAGAAACAAACGACAGGCACAGAATCGGCCAGACATGCGTGAGGCCGAGCGCAACCAGAATAGTCAGCGTTCCTGCACTCGCCATCTGAACGTACTGCGAGGCTGTGAGAATTTTTCGCCGTTCTTTGCGGTCCGCGACGACTCCGCCCAGCGGCGACAGCAAGAAGATTGGAATACCGGCGAGAAACTGATCGAGGCCCAGCAGGAACGCCGAGTGACTCAGCCGGTAGATGAGCCATTGCTGCGCCACAATCTGCATCCAGGTGCCAATGCTGGACATGCAGGCGCCGATCCACATCAGGCGAAAATCGCGATATTGAAATGCTTTGAAAACTCTGCGCAGCGTTGGCGTTGACATGGGCTCCGGGCGGAATGGTAGTCCGACATCTATCTTCGCACGAGCGCGCGTCCGCCGCCTCTTTACAGAGGGACGACTTCAATCCGCAGAGATTGGATGACGCGGATGCGGCTGCCGATCCGCGCCGTGACTTGCTGGTCAGCGGCCTATGGATTAGTGATCTGCCAAATGGTTCCGCAGAACAAATCGCATCCCGTCACGCCACCGTTCTGAGCCGTACCGTAGAGGTCTCCCGTCTTGGCGTCGAGCGTAACCGTCCCCGTCAGGTATCCGCCGTTGATTCGATAGGTAAACTGATACAGCGTCGTTTCCGTCCAGGCTCCGCCCTTCACCGCCGGAGGCACTAACTTGTAGACCGATCCGTCGCCCGCCGGGTGCATGTTCAGGCTGCTGGTGGTGCCGTAAAGATTATTGTTGGTGTGGTTCCAGGTAAGTCCCGCGACTGGATAAGCCCCCGAGTCCAGAGTGAAAGCATAAAGAATGGTCTCGGTCCCGGTTCCCGGGGCCAGGGAATACACGACGCCGTAGTTATTCGCGCCGCCGTAGCTGGTCACACCGTAAATGTTCCCACCCGCATCGAAGACCAGACTGCCCGCCGGGCTTGCTCCGGTCGTACTCGAACCTCCAAAGGAATACAACAGAGATTCAGTCGCCGGTTGACCGTTGGCCGCCGGTACATACTTGTACATCGCCCCTTGATTGAACGCTCCCCCCGCAGCCGCGACTCCATACAGCGCTCCCTTCGAGTCCAGAAGAATTGGACCGTTGGGCGTGCTGGCGTCCCCGGTATCTCCGAACGAATACAACACGCTCTCGGTATAACTGGTGCCGTTCTTCGTCGTAAGTTCGTAGAGCACTCCGCTGTCCCAGGTGCCGCCCCGAATCGTAGTCCCGTAGAGGGTTCCCGTCGAAGTCAGGGCCAGGGCGTACGCCGTTGGGAGATGTCCATCTCCGCTCTGCTTGAAGGCGTAGAGAGGCACCTCAGTCCACGCGCCACCCAATACGGCGGGCGGATTCAGCTTGTACACTCCCCCGCAATTGCATACCGGATCCCCACCGCTGTAAGTGGTCCCGTAAAACGCGCCCTTCTTGTCTTGCACGAGATCTGAGATCGGCATGTAGCCCGCGGCATTCCCATAGGGGACAAAATTGTACAGGTATGTGATCGTCCAGGCGCCGCCGGAGACTGGTGGCGACAACTCAAACACCGTTCCCACGCCGTAGGTGCCGCCGCCGCGCGTCGTGCCATAGAAATTCCCGGACGAGTCTTCGATCAGAGCTCCCTGCGGCCAGAAACTCGTGGTCTCGCTGAAGGTGAAAAGCGTACTCTCGGTTTCGATGGCGGCGTTGGCCACCGGAATCAGTGCAGGCGTCGCAATTATGACGATCAGAGTGGTCAGAGCGAGGAGAGCAAGGGTCTGCGTACGGTTCATCGAAACCTCCACAACGATTTTTGCGATTCCCGGGGGGGAGTAAGAAGCCTGGGGGATCCTGCGTCTGCCGCGACAACCAGCAGGCCAGCAGCATACCATAATATTTTCGATTCTGCGCCCAGTAAATGCGCTCGTGAATCTGAATTTACGCGGCGTGAATTGTATGCAGAATCCTGCACATTGAAGGTTCGGAAAAAAGTAGCGCCGGCGACCCGCCGGCAGTCGCGGGGGCGTCCCGCCCGCGCACCCCGCCACGTGCAAAGAGCTGCCCGTATAATCGAACTTTGGCAGTCTTATATGATTCAGACCCTGTTCGGCAGCCTCGAGCAAGAAAAAGAAAAGAAAACCGGCTTCTTTGACCGCATGAAGCAGGCGGTCACGCGCACCCGCGAAAATCTCGCCGAGCGCATCGACGAGGTCGCTTCTTTCGGCAAAGAGATCGACGCGAGCACCCTCGATGACCTCGAGGCCACGCTCATCGGCGCCGATTTAGGCAACACCACGACGCAAGAAGTTCTCGGCAAGCTGCGCGACAAGGCCAGCCGCAAGCAGATCAAGGACGTTCAGGAACTCAAACGCCTGCTGAAAGAAGAACTGCTGGCGATTCTGACCACTGCGAACACTCGCCCAGTCAGCAAAGTCGATGGGCCGGAGGTAATTCTGGTAGTCGGCGTAAACGGCACCGGCAAAACGACGACGATCGGTAAACTCTCACAAGTCTTTCGCTCGCAGGGAAAAAACGTGTTGCTCTGCGCCGCCGACACCTTCCGCGCCGCTGCCATCGATCAACTCGAAATCTGGGGCTCGCGCACCGGCACCGAAGTGATCAAGACCAAACCCGGAGGCGATCCGTCAGCCGTCTTATTTGACGCCCTGCAGTCGGCGGTTGCCCGCAAGTCCGACTACGTTGTCGTCGATACTGCCGGCCGCTTGCACACAAAGACCAGCCTGATGTCGGAGCTCGATAAAATGCGGCGCACCGCGCAACGCATCATCCCCGGCGCGCCCCACGAAACGCTGCTGGTAATGGACGCCACGACCGGTCAAAATGGCTTGCAGCAGGCCCGCATGTTCACCGAGTCGGCGGGAGTCACGGGAATCGTACTCACCAAACTTGACGGCACCGCCAAGGGCGGAGTTGTCGTTGCCATTTCGCGTGAGCTTGGATTACCCGTCCGCTATGTCGGCGTTGGTGAAAAAGCCGGCGATCTTCTGCCCTTCGATCCCAAAGAATTTGTAGACTCGTTATTTGAGTAAGCAGGCATAGAATGATTAGTGGCCCGTGATCGGCTCAGTAAAGTCTGCCGCTGACCATTCGACACTGACCACTGACCGCTTTTTAGGAGTATCTATGCGGGATGAACAGAAACGTTCGCGACTGCGAATTGCATTGGATTTTCTAAAGCGCCTTCTCGGCGTGAAACCCTCTACCCCGCCGGGCGATCCCTACGCCTATGCGATGGCGCCGTTGCGCCGCGGCCCGAAAGGACGCAGCGGTGCCGCAGTAGCCGAGATCGAAGAAGACTCGTATCGGAGCTTTCCTCCGCGGCGAAGTTAGTAGTTCGTGGTTTTTCTTCGCGTCCTTTGCGGATTTTCTTAGCGTCCTTTGCGGCGAGGCTTTTGCTCTACAAGCACAGTTGGAACACGTGATAGCCTCTCCCTGAATGCCCGCACGCCCAGCCGACGATCGCCATCTTAAGCAAGCGCTCGAACTCGCCCGCCAAGGCATCGGCCTTGCCTCGCCGAATCCCTATGTAGGAGCGCTGATTGCCGACGCCAATGGCAACGTAGCCGGCACCGGAATTTATACATACGCAGGCGTAAAGCACGCCGAAATCCTCGCCCTGGAAGCGGCCGGCGCGAAAGCCCGCGGCGGAACGCTCTACATCAACCTCGAACCGCATGCGCATCAAGGCCGCACCCCACCATGTACCGACGCGCTGATCGCGGCAGGAATTCACCGCGTAGTCGCGTCCATGCCCGATCCCAATCCAAAAGTAAGCGGACTCGGATTCGAGAAACTGCGCACCGCTGGCGTGCAAGTCGAAGTCGGAGCCTTGGAAGAAGAAGCTCGTCGCCTGAATGAAGCCTTCGCCCGCTACATCCGCCACGGCACGCCACTGGTAACTCTGAAAGCCGCCATGACGCTCGACGGCAAAATCGCGCCGCCGCCAGCCGAAGAATTAAACCGAGCCGAAGGAGTTCCCCCCGGCGGATGGGTGACCAGCGAAGTCGCCCGCGCCCACGTGCAGGAATTGCGGCACGAGAACGACGCGCTCATGGTTGGCGCAGGCACAATTCTTTCCGACAATCCCCTGCTCACCGATCGCAGCGGGAGGCCGCGCCGACGCTCTCTGCTCCGCGTGATTCTCGATTCGCGCCTCCGCCTGCCGCTCGATTCCAGAATCGTTCGCAACGCCGCTGCCGAACGAAAAGATGATGTGCTGGTCTTCTGCTCCTCCGCCGACCCGCAGAAAAAAGTCGAACTTGAGCAACTTGGAATTCGTGTGGAGACCGTTCCCGCCGCTAGTCCCGACGGACGCCCGGATCTCACCGCTATTCTTCGGCGCCTCGGCCAGTTAGAAATGAACTCGGTCATGATCGAAGGCGGAGCAATCGTCAACTGGACCGCCCTCGCAGCCAACGCCGTCGACAAGGTCTTCCTGTATTACGCTCCCAGGATTCTTGCCGGGACAGGCTCGATTCCCTTCGCCTCCGGAGCCGGATTCCACCACATGAGCCAGGCCGCGCAGGTCAAGAACGTCCACCTCCATCGCTTCGGCGAAGATTTCGCAGTAGAAGGATACTTGCGCGATCCCTACGGCGAATAAAGGCGTTTTCAAAACCGAGGCGCAAGACGACGCTTGCCATCCTGAGCGGAGCCGTTTTTCAGGCGCAGCGAAGGATCTCCCGCTTAACCAGCCTCTGAGCGTAAGCCAAATTGCGTCGCCACGGCAAACTACATTGCTACTCTGTGACTCTGTGCCTCCGTGGTGACTTCATTGCGGGTTTATGATGTTAGTTTCATCTCGGAGGCCCTCATGTTTACCGGCATCGTCGAAGAAGTTGGGTACATCACCCGCATCGAGCAGCGGGGCGAAAACCGCCGCATCACCGTAGCCGCCAAGAATATACCGAAAGAACTGAAGAGTGGCGACAGCGTAGCCGTCAGCGGAGTCTGCCTGACCGCACTCGACATCAAGGAAGGAACCTTCTGCGCCGACCTCGCGCCCGAAACCTGGGTGCGCACATCGTTCTCCCGCATCCACGAAGGCGCGCTGGTGAATCTCGAACTGCCCATGAAAGCCGGCGGCCGTTTCGGAGGCCACATCGTGCAGGGCCACATAGACGGAGTCGGCAAGCTCATCGCTCTCGATCGCATCGCCGAATCGGACAACTGGTGGCTGCAGATCGAACTGCCCGATGAGATCGAGAAATATACCGCCTACAAAGGCTCGATTTCGATCGAAGGCATCAGCTTGACGGTCGCGAAGTTAGAAAGAAATCGCTGCACCATCGCCATCATTCCGCACACCGTCGAGATGACGAATCTGCATTCGCTGAAACCCGGCGACCCCGTGAATCTCGAAGCCGACCTGATCGCAAAATACGTCGACAAGATGATGCGAAGCGAAGCGCGAGAGAGTTCGCTGACGATCGAAGACTTAGTGCAGCAAGGCTTCTAAACGAAAGATGTGGCGCCGTTTGGTAGCGCCGCCGTCCCGGCGGCTGTCCGGTGGGCGTCTCGCCCACCGCGCCGGCAGCGAGCGAAAATTACAAAACATCTCAGCATCAGACCGAGCTTCCGGCTGCGAGCGCGAGTCGCGCTCGCGACAGCCGGCGAAACGCCGCGCTGCTTAAGGCGAGAAATTCACGCTTCCAGTTTCATTTCGTCGAGTTCCAGAAATTCCTGAATGATGAGATGCGGCGATTTCTCCATCTCGGCGTACGGTCCGAAGAAAATCGCGCGCCCCTCATGAAGAAACACAACGCGTTCGGCCAGTTTCTTGGCAAGCCGCATATCATGGGTCACGACGATGCTGGTCAGGTTCAGCTGAATTTTGAGTCGCTTGATGAGGTCGCCGAGCAACTGCGCCATGAGGGGATCGACCATCGTGGTCGGCTCATCATAGAGCACGCATTCCGGCCGCGCCGCCAGCGCCCGCGCGATCGCCACCGAGCGCTTCATGCCCGTGGAAAGATCGGAGGGCAGTAAGTCGCGCATCTCCTGCACGCCCACCATTTGCAGCAGGCCATCGACGATCTGATAAATCTGCTCTTCGCTCAGTTCCTGGTGTTCGCGCAGCGGAAACGCAACATTCTCACCCACCGACAGGGAGTCGAACAGCGCGCCATTCTGAAACACCATCGTGACTTTCTTGCGGATGAGTTCAAGCTGATCCTCGTTGTAATCGGTGATGTCCTCGCCGGCAACGATGACGCGTCCCGAGTCCGGCTTAAGAAATCCCATGATGTGATGCAGCGACACCGATTTCCCCACACCGCTGCGACCCAGGATGCACACGGTCTCCGCCGGGAGAACGTCGAAGCTGACATGATCGAGCACAACATTGTCCCCAAAGGCCTTGGAGACCTCGCGGAATTCGATGTACGGCGCGGGTTGGGGATCTTCGGGCATGCTCAACTTCTTACAGCGTTGTCATCCTGATTCCAAGAGCATTGTCACGCTGATTCCAGGAGCGTTGTCATCCTGAGCGGCGTTGTTTGCCGCGAAGGATCTCTGCATTTTCCCCTGACGGATGCATGGCAAATTCTCCACCAGCCTCCTCCACATCCGCCGCCGTATTCAAGTTACGAAACATCGTCGGCGTAAAGCCTGCTGCTATCAACTCGTCTTCGCTAACCACCTGGGTTCGCGAATCGTCAAACAATGCGTCTATCTTATAGCGACCTGCATGCAGAGCTTGCTCCGCCGCATCTGCAAACTCTCGGCGATAAACCGCGCACAAGGGCTGCCAGCCCCGCTCTGTCTGCGCAACGGTCACAATCGCCGACGGCGAATTCCGCGCCCGCCCGATCAAATACTCTAACAGCGCCGCCGACAAAAACGGCACATCCACGGCGAGCATCAAATTCAGTTCCGCCGACGACGCCCGCAGCGCCGCGTGAATTCCTCCCAGCGGCCCGCATCCAGGAAAAATGTCATCGACAACCGGCGCGAAAGCCGCAAACTTCGCGGGATCGCCCACGATGCGCACATTCGAAGTGACGGACTGCGCCAACTCCAGCGACCGCGTCAGCAGCGTGCGTCCGTCGAGCGGAACGAATGCCTTATCGGTACCCATGCGCGTGCTTTTGCCTCCGGCAAGGATGAATGCGGCCACATCCGAGGAGGAATCGCTGTCCATGGAGCGATGATACATGCGGTACCGGCAGGCTAAAACCTTCCACAACCTAACTGTCTGCATCGATTCAACTTATGTACGCTCCCGCACGAACACGTTGCACGAAAGTAACCTACCCAAAGTCAGTCCTTCGCGAGATGATGGGCATGCATTCCGGGTCCCAGCCCGGAAGAATTAGAAGAATCCAACATGGCTCAAAAATTCATGGATGTGCTTATGCTTGGGCGCTGCTCGCACGAATTTTCATGGCCGCGCCGTGGCAACGATGGCGACTACTACCAGGTCTGCCTGCTCTGCGCCGCGGAATACAAGTATGACTGGACCACCATGCGCCGCACCGAGCGCGTGGAGCACGCCAAGCCTGAAACCGGCCCACGGCGCAGCCATGCGCGCGAGAAAAGGCCGTCGTGGGTGCCGCGGGCACGTCGCTTGAAACTCGACATTCCGCTGCGCTATCGCGTCAACAAGACCAGCACCTGGTTCGAAGGAATCATCGAAAACATCAGTCAGAGCGGTGTGCTCTTCAACGGCCCGCAGCAGCTTCCCGTGAACGCGCTCATCGAGATGGTCTTTGAAATGCCGGAAGAAATTTCCGGACAGAAGAACAGCAACGTCGTCTGCCAGGGCCGCGTGATGCGCGCCAAAGATGCATCAACCGCTGAGCCAGCAGCAGAGCAGGAAAATAGCGGGCTGGCCGCATCGATTGTCGACTATAAGTTCATCCATTAGGAAGCTTTCGCCAAAGTCTCATTAAAGTAGCCCTTCTTCCCGCCCTTCGCGGAATTTCTTCGCGCCCTTTGCGATTCAGGCTTTCTGATTGCGCCCGTCAACCAACCGACTTGCCGAACAAAGCTATACCTCCCCGTCCTCCTGTCTGCCACCTCGTCATGTCCCAATGTCCCGTCGGGCCGAACAAACGCTCTTACCCAAGGATGAAACGAAATCTTTGGTGAACGGTTTCCCGACGAAATGCATCGAAAGCAACGCCGCTATTCGTCTACGCGAATTAGATCCTAGGCATCGCGCCGAAGGATATTCCAACTAATCCCGCGGCCAGTGAGACCTGCCATAAGACCGGCCTCTGGGAATCATGCAGTTCGCCGAAGCCGCTCCATCCTAATTTTGATACCGTTTCGGAGGTTAAGATGACGTCGCTTAGTAAGTTCTCCATCGGGACAGCGTTGCTGTCCCTCGTGTTTGCGGCCATGCCCGCGATCGCCCAGATAACCATTTCCGGCAATTTGCCGGCATCGAGCGGAGGGACTTATACCCTGCCGATCACCGTTTCCGCGCACGCGACGGGGAATGTCGGCGGTTGGCAAGTGTATTTCGGCAACACCTCATATTATTCAAGCAGTACGGGCCTGGGAGGATACCTCGATGTAAACCTCAACAATGTTCCGACTGGAACTTACCAGGTGACGGTGACGGCCTACGAGAGCGGCAACGGGAACGTTTATGCTTCCTATGTGGCACAGAACGTTAAGGTCATCTCCAACCCGCTACCCACCCCTCCATCAGGCTGGACCAGTCCAACCTATCCGAATCTCCAGAATCCCGCTCACGATCCTGGACACTGGGACTCATACTGTCCCACCGGTTGCAGCAACGGATCAAGCAGTCTGACTCAGGACGTAGCGTCGCCTTCGCTTTCGGGCGCGTCGATGGCGGAGTATGCGGCTTCCAACAACTATTATTACGACATCCTGTATTACCAATATCTGGGATGCCCCAGCGGCGGCTGCGAAGCGGTGGGAAATATGATCGACGATTTCTGGTTCTACACGGCGCCGTCTCCGTCCAACGGCTTCCAGCAGCTTGAATTCGATCCTGATCTTTATGATTCGTATGGCTACGAATACCAGGGAAGCGTTGCCTGCCGGATGAACGGGACCGACGCCGGAACCTGGTATGTGTGGGACATGAACACGAATAGCTGGGTATCAGCCTCGCGTTCCTGCACCATCACGCCGCAACAGTGGCATCACCTTTCGTGGAACGTCGCTTTCAACACCAGCGGCAGCGGATGTCCCAACAGCGTCCCCTGCTACACCTACAAAACCCTGGTCTTCGACGGAACAACGGTCTTCAGCAATCTGGGCTGGTCTTATAACGCCGACAAACTGTCGTCGTACACCACGACAGTGAATGTCCAACAGGAGATCGATAACTTCGACGCCGCAAACGTCGCTAACCACGTCTATTACGACAACTACAACCTTTGGGTCTGGTAGTCCAGGCTTTCGGATTCGTGAATCGAGGTTGCCCCACCCCCTTGTCTCCGCGAATTTTGCGGAGACAGGGTGGGGACTAAAAAATGTGAGCCGTCTTCACTTCTTTCCGAACTCATACAAATAACAGAAGAGTCTCTTCAACCTATCGCTCAAGCCGCTCGCATTGCGAGAGCTGCTTTTCTTCCTTTATTCCCCGTGGTGGTATGCAAGATGTGCAGGGCGAAGATCGCTGCGTCAACCGCTTGACGTTCTCGCAGATTTTCGCTGCCGGCGTGAAATAGCTCTCGAGAACGCAGGGTTAGGGCCCACTCAGCCTGGGCAATGCGCTCCGACAGCTTACTTTTATCCGTCTCAAACACCGCAGCCGTATAGAGTTCTCTCCAGCTCTTATGAATCGGAGAAGCGGTTCCTTCAGTATTCACAGTGCACTCCTTTTTCAGTTGCTCCAACGGTCGGTGTAGAGCCAGTTCGCAAGGGCATACAGGTAGGCATAGGTTCCATTCCGAATCGGTGCCATCGAGCCGGACTGTTGCATCAAACGATCGCATCACCGCACCGCAACGTTTGCACCGGCGTTGTTGCTTTGGTTCCGAAGACATGGCGGAGAGAAATGCTCCGATGGATTCGACCAGCTCCTCTTTTTCTCTGTCGACTTTTTTCCTTTCGATGGATTGTGCCATTGGGAAAACGCCTTTCAGCTTGCGTATGTTTTGATCATACGTCCGCCTGGACTTTCCGTCTGCGCGGTTGTGGCTACAGATCAGTACGGTTTCGCACATACATTTCAGCGGGAAATCGGGGCCGGGCTTTGTTCATGAGAACCACCACGAAAAGAGCGGCCCGAGCTTCGCTATCTCGGAGAATCGGGAACGGTCGGGGGTGTCACGGTGTCTCATCAGGGGTGTCACGGTGTCTCTAGGTTGTATCGGCTGCTCGCAATTTGGGTGTCGATAATTTAGGGTGTCGATGATGAAGCGTATGCGGAACTGCTACCTAGTCGTATTGGCGCTCGCAACATCCGCTCTAGGCTTTGCCCATTCGCCCGGGCCGGCTACGCCCAAGCAGCCAGCGTTTTCAATCGCTATCAGTATGCCGCCCGTCGTCAGGGCGGAATCTGAAATGTTGTTGGAAATTGCCATGACCAATACATCCGATAAGGACGTCCCCTATGGCGTTATCGCGGGATGGCCGGCGTGGTCGATGTTTCAAATCGACCTTCATGACTCTGCCGGCAATCTGATTCCAGAAACGCCACTAGGAAAAAGAATTCATGACGGTCCCTTGACAGCGAGTGTGTTTTCCGCTCCGCTAGCGCCAGGCAAAGCATTACGACCGATCGTAATGCTGAACTGGATCTACGACCTCGGCCGACCCGGCGACTACACCGTTCAAGCACGCAGGATGGACCAATCGAGCGGCATGGAAGTGAAATCGAATATCCTGACGTTCCGGATTCCTCTATCCGCGCCACCTTCGCGCCCAGGCAACCCAACGATTTCGATTGCGATCACCTCACCATTCGAGTCGGTCAGTGCAGGTTGGCAAATACCGATTGAAATCTCGGTGAAGAACCTCTCGCGCCGGGGCGCCAACCTTGCCGTCTGGAACGGCCAAAACCAAGACGCAACTTCAAAGGAGCCGGATGAGTTTGGCTTCGGATTGGAGGTGCGAGACGGGCACGGCAATCCCGTGGCGCTTACAAAGGAAGGACAAGCCATCTTCAAGCATGAGGAGTTGCCTACTGGCTACTTTGCGTTTGTTCCTCTTCCACCTGGCGAAATGGTGGAAGAAACGAGGGTGCTCGGAGGAATTTGCGACATTCGCAGCCCAGGACTGTATTCAATCCAGGTAGTGTTGAACGATCCGACAACGAACCTTCCTGTGAGGTCAAATGCGATTCGCGTCGAAGTAAATGAGTCGGCACCGGTGCACCCAGCGTTCGTAATCACTATCAGCCAGGACGAAGCTCTCACGACGGATCGTCGATTTGGATTGAGGCTATGCCAAACCAACATTTCGAACCATAGGATCAAGCTCGACAATTACACGTTCGAACAGGAAATTTCGCTTCGTGACAGCCAAGGATTACCGGTGCCATGGAATGAAAAGGGCAAGAGGACAATAAAAGAAGGAGACGAGAATTTCCATCGAGGTGACCGCGGCGTTGACGCCAGCCACCTGTGGGACCTGGCTCCCGGCGGGAACCTGTGTGGGGTTATTACCCTGGATGGATTTGGTGCGAATGATACGAGTTGGGATATTAGCAAACCAGGCAAATATTCAATTCAAGTTATTCGATTTGATTATCCAGACAAGGCTCCTGAGCAGAGAATGGAAGAGTTGCCGAAGGTGAAAACCAATACCATCACATGGGTTTTCTCTCCGGAATCATCGATGCTAAAGAAGGCGGGCGGCAGTTCGATTCGTTAGCTGAGTTAGATAGAAGAAATTGCAAGGGCAGTGTTCCAATCACTCCCGGTTTGGGCTTGTGTGGGCCACCACCGCTTTTGAGGAAAGCATGCCAGCATTGACTCAGCCGTCCCTCTTGACAAACTTCCACCTACGTCTCTACAATTAGCACTCGTGAGGCTTAACTGCTAACAGCGGCTGCCTAACCCAACCAAATCATACGTTTACGCATATCTCAGGCAGACGAATCTGCCTACTACTTGAAAGGAGTAGCACACCATGGCGAAATTTTCACCGCTTCATGACCGCATTCTGGTCCGTCGCGTGGAAGAGGCTTCCACCACCCGTGGCGGCATCATCATCCCCGACTCGGCCAAGGACAAACCGCAGGAAGGCGAAGTCATCTCCACCGGCAAAGGCCGCACCAACGACGAGGGCAAGACTTTTCCCTTGGCCGTCCACGAAGGCGACCGCATCCTGTTCGGCAAATACTCCGGCACCGAGATCAAGATTGATGGCGAAGACTACATCATCATGAAAGAAGAAGAAGTTCTCGGCATTCTGACCGGCGCCAGTACCCCGGCTAAGAAGGAACTTGCTGGCAGCCGCAAGTAAATGTCGTTGGTCGTTAGTCGTCGGTCGTTAGCCAAAACCTAACACCCACGACCCGATTTAGCTAGAAGCTAGCAGCTAGAAGCTCAAAGCCGAAAGCTGATAGCCACCCCAAGAATCCGCAGGCCAATCCTGCGCAAATCAGATTAGGAGACAAGCAATGGCAAAGCACATCGTTCACGGAGAAGAATCCCGTCAGGCGATCCTCCGCGGCGTCAACCTTCTGGCCGATGCCGTGAAGGTCACCCTCGGCCCCAAGGGTCGCAACGTAGTCATCGAAAAGAAATTCGGTTCGCCGACCATCACCAAAGACGGCGTCACCGTCGCCAAAGAAATTGACCTGAAGGACCCGCTCGAGAACATGGGCGCACAGATGGTTCGCGAAGTCGCCTCGAAGACGTCCGACGTCGCCGGCGACGGAACCACTACCGCCACCGTTCTCGCCCAGGCCATTTACCGCGAAGGCGTCAAGACCGTCGCCGCCGGCGCGAATCCCATGGCTCTGAAGCGCGGCATCGAGAAGGCCGTCACCACCATCGCCGGCAAGCTCGACAAAGAAGGCAACCGCGTCAACGGCGAAATCGACAAGCTGTCGAAGCCCGTCACCGGCGAGATGATTGCCCAAGTCGGCACCATCAGCGCCAACAACGACGAGACCATCGGCAAAATCATCGCCGAGGCCATGAAGAAGGTCGGCAAAGACGGCGTCATCACCGTCGAAGAATCCAAGACTCTTGAGACGCAGCTCGAAGTTGTCGAAGGCATGCAGTTCGACCGCGGCTACCTCTCGCCCTACTTCGTCACCGATCCCGAGCGCATGGAAGTTGCCCTCGAGAACGCCTACATCCTGATCAACGAAAAGAAGATCAGCTCGATGAAGGATCTTCTTCCGCTGCTCGAGCAGATTGCCAAGTCCGGCAAGCCGCTCCTGATCATCGCAGAGGACGTGGAAGGCGAAGCGCTCGCCACTCTCGTCGTCAACAAACTGCGTGGAACGCTGCAAGTCGCGGCCGTCAAGGCTCCCGGCTTCGGCGATCGCCGCAAGGCCATGTTGCAGGACATCGCAATCCTGACCGGCGGAAAGGCCATCACCGAAGACTTGGGCATTAAGCTCGAGAACGTTCAGATCAGCGATCTCGGCCAGGCCAAGAAGATCACCATCGACAAAGACAACACCACGGTGGTCGAAGGCAAGGGCAAGCACGCTGAGATCGAAGGCCGCGTAAAGGAAATTCGCAGCCAGGTGGAAAAGACGACCAGCGACTACGACCGCGAGAAGTTGCAGGAGCGGTTGGCGAAGCTGGTTGGTGGCGTAGCCGTGATCAAAGTCGGCGCCGCAACCGAAACCGAAATGAAGGAAAAGAAGGCCCGTGTGGAAGACGCGATGCACGCCACCCGCGCAGCCGTAGAAGAAGGAATTGTCCCGGGCGGCGGCGTGGCACTGGCCCGTTGCGCCAGCGTCCTCGAAAAGGTGAAGGCCGAAGGCGATGAACAGATCGGCATCAACATCGTCAAGCGCGCCATCACCGAACCCCTGCGCATGATCGCCGAGAACGCCGGCGAAGAAGGCGCCGTAGTTCTAGGCAAAGTACTCGAAGCGAAGGAAACCAACTACGGCTACAACGCCTTCTCCAACGAGTACGAAGATCTGGTCAAAGCCGGCGTGCTCGACCCAACGAAGGTCGTCCGCACCGCGCTCCAAAATGCCGGATCGATCGCCAGCCTGATGCTCACCACCGAAGCCCTGGTAGCGGAGATTCCCGAAAAGAAGGAAGCTCCGGCGCCAGGCGGACACGGTGGCGGCGGCATGGGCGATATGTACTAGGACTAGCCGTCCAGGCAGACGCGCCTTCGGCGCTAAAAACCTAGACGCAACCGAGAAGCCCCGCCGAAAGGCGGGGCTTTTTTTCAACGAATTCTCTAGCGTTCACTCATCCCGCCATTTCGGGCAAAAGTGACTCCACCGCTCCATCTTCCAGACCAGAAACATTTGGCAGAGAACCACCACGCTCCCAAATGGGTGTTAAAACGATACGTTCACGCAGCTTAAACTCGAAGGGTTCGAGTTCGATAGCCTGCCTTGTTCGTCCGCTTGCGGGATCAGTTGTTTGAGATGCTTTGGGCAGCGTTTCTTGAACTGCTCTTTCAAAGTCCTCGACGGTGCTCCAGAAGCCGATATTCACATACGTACGGTAATTGCGGTCGGTAATGCTGAATGTGTTGAATTTCGGGTCCGACATAGCTACGGGCTTCGTGAGAATCTCCCGATAGAAACCTTTCTTGAGTTCCACGTTCATGAGCGTCTTCCAGTACTTCTCGAACTCTTCCACCCTGTCTTCCTTTATCTGCCAATACACTAAAATTATCATCATGGTCTTCCTCCTTAAAGACCGCATGTTTGTATTTGGTTTTTTCTGCGCTCTCTCCCGGTGAATTGCTGCTGGTGGGATCGAGAGGAGACGCGAAAGGAGGAAGGGATTTACCTAGAAATGCGTCTCACGCAAACGTTGCCCGCGTGGGCTTTCGGAAACATAGAATACCAGTTCGCCCGGCATAGCACCAGGCGTCCCCGCCAGTGGGACTGGCAGGTGGCTCACACACAACGCGGTCTTCGTTGTGTGCGAACGATGCTGCTGACAGCCAAGGGTGCGGCTCAGGCGTCCCTACGGGACACGGTTCTTGTGCTGGGGTGACGCAGGGCCGCCAGTGAACTGGTGGGCTATTTTCAGTGGTCCCTCTGGGACCCTTCGCGTCGCTGCGCTCCGCTCTTCTCGCTCGAAAATATCGTTGGCTATCACGGGCGCAGGTCCCGGAGGGACCGTCTGACAATAGCCCGGCGTTTCCAACGCCGGGTAGACGGCGACGCCGCGGAACCGCGTCCCGTAGGGACGCCTGAATCATCCCCATACGTGCTGCGGATCGTATTCCACGCCGTGCTTCTTCAAAAACGCCACAAATTCTTCTTCAAATGTGCGTTTGCGATGATGCTCCACCTGAGACCGGATGTATGCAATCGTATCGTCCTTCTGCGAAATTCCCACCGTGAACGCCCCGTACCCTTCCTGCCACGCGAACTCTCGGGTGTGCTTCACGTTCATCCAGTGCGATGAAGCCCCTTTCACGAGTTGTATGGCTTTTGCCAGCGGCATGGTCGCAGGTAACGACAACAATGCATGACAATGATTTTCCGTCCCGCCGACAATCAACGCCTTGAATCCATTCTTCCGAGCGATGCCGCCGACGAAGGCCCACAGATCGGATTGCACTTCCGCTGTAATTAAATTACGCCGGAGCTTGGTCGAAAAAACACAATGCACGAGATCGGAGATATAAGTGTGCGCCACGCGGACCCCATTTCAGGCGTCCCTACGGGACGCAGCTTCATCCCGTCCAGCTTACCCGGCGTTGAAACGCCGGGCTACTATCAGGCGTACCTTCGGACGCTTTTCATTCCCGAATTGGAACTTGCGGGAGGGTGAGCTGCTTCGGCCTCGTAGGCTCACTCGGCAATCCCACCCTGTCTCCGCAAAGTGCGCGGAGACAAGGGTGGGGCAACCTCTGATTCCCGAATCCGAAAAGGGTGGGCAGCCCCGAAGGGCCGCGCCATTTGAAAATTGGCTTTAACCGCTTATCTGCCGAGACTCTGCGCCTTGAAGAGCGCAGTCAGGTGCAGCATCAAAAACACCGGCACTAAGAATGTTGGAATCAGCACCAACGGAAGCTGTGTCATGGGAGCCGTTGAGACCGATCCTAACAACTGGGGAGCGAACAACGGGACAATCGCCGCGATACTTACGGCGACAGTGAGGTCCAAAATGCCAGAGATATTCCAGGCCAAGAATCTGTTGCCTGCTGCAAACTCAGGCCGGCGCAGAAGAGCTCCCAATACCAAAGGGGCAGTCGCGCCGATCGCCATATCGCCGAGCCCCGCCGGCCAGGCGAAGATTCCGGGCAAGACTTTATAGGTGTACAACGTGAGAAATCCGAAGCCCGCCCATCTCCATGCCTGCATTCCGACAATGAGGCGAAGATCCGCAGACAAAACAAATTCGCGAAAGGATCGGATGGTCCAATACCCGACGAGAAAGAGCGCCAGGGGAGCCACTAGACCGATCAGCAATGCAAGCGGCGGCGCCCCTGCTGGGGTAACGAACGCGCCATATGCGCCCAGGATTAAGACCAGTCCGAACCAGATTGAACTAACGACAGCGACGAGAGTGCCTATACCCGAGACCGCCGGGATAGTTGGCTGATTGACTTGCGAAACGACGGCGTTTGCCATAGTAACCTCGATTCTTTGGTGGTGACTTGCACTTTGCAAGTTACTTCGGAATGTAGCATACTGACTTGCAGTATGCAAGTCACTCGGCCTAACAAAAAATTGCACCGAATAGAAGACAAAACAGAACCGCCAGGTTTTGAGCGGTCACGCTGCGCGGTCGCCTGTACGCTCGACCTGGTTGGCGACAAGTGGTCTTTGCTTGTGGTCCGAGATCTGCTCGGCGGCAAAGCGACCTACGGAAAGCTGCAGAACTCGTTTGAGGGTATTCCCACGAATATTCTTGCGGACCGGCTGAAGAAATTGGAAACGGCAGGCATTGTTGCGAAGTCCGCGTATCAGGAGCGTCCTGTGCGCTATTCCTATGAACTCACGAAAAAAGGATATGCCCTGGGTGACGTTTTGCTGGCGCTAGTGAGGTGGGGCAGGAAGCACATACCGGGCACGCAGGCTATCGGAACACCGGCAGGCAATGCGCGGAATGCCTAGGGGTGCGGCCTGCTCCTCGACAACCACATTCCATCCCTTCCGCATCGGAAAGGCGACCAAAGCGTTCATTCTGGAGTATCCCGCATGTCTCGCTGTATCCTGTCGCTAATCGTGTGCCTCATTGCTTGTTATTCTCTCTCTGCCTTCGCCGTAACCTACAAGGAGATCTCCGTCCCGAACTCCGCCAGCACCGAGGTGTACGGCGTCAACACTGCTGGTTATCTCGTCGGCGATTATTCCACCAGCAGTGGAGAACTCCGCGGATTTCTTCTCGCCAACGGAACCTTTACCGATATCGTTCATCCAGGCTCGACTTTCAATATTGCAACCGGAATCAACGACTCCGGCACGATCTCCGGATATTTCGTCGACGCCAGCAATGTCGACCACGGATTTGTGTATACCTCGGGCACATTCACGCAGATCGACTATCCTGGGGCGACGAGCACGCTAGCCATGTCGATCAATAACGCGGGCGTTGTCGTCGGTTTTTATTGGGACGCCGCCGGCAACTCTCACGGATTCACTCTGGCGGATGGCCGATTCTCGAGCATCAATGGCCCGGGCGCGATTCGCACCGGCGTGCTCGGAATTAACAATTCGAACACTGTAGTCGGTTATTACGTTTCTCCCTCGTTCTTCATCAACGGCTTCGCAAAGAGTGCAGGAGGCCAGCTTCGCACCGTCGATTACCGGCCGAACACGGAGACGGAAGTTGCCGGCATTAACGATCTCGACTGGATGACCGGTTATTACCTAACCAGTTCGGGCGATGTCGGATTTGTTCTGAACGGCGGGAAGTTCGAAAGCTTTTCCTATCCGGGAGCGGCCTCGACATTGCCAAATGCAATCAACCAGGGGGGAGTTATAGTAGGCACATTCACCGACTCGACGAACCGGGCCCACGGATTCGCGCGCTACTAATCAAGAGTTATCGCTCGGAGTAGCGGAGAAAGCCGCGCCTCTACTCTGCCGCACCCGCTGCCGCCACTTTCTCCACCGCGACTTTCCGCAAGAACTCCGCTGCCGCTTCCGGCAGAACTGTGTTGATGAACATGCCCGATCCCAGCTCGAATCCGGCCACCCGGGTCAGCCGCGGAATCACGCTGACATACCAATGAAAATGTCGAGCTCCGGAATATTCCGCCGGCCCGCTGCGCACCGTAAAATTCAGGTCAGGATTCTCCAGTCCCACATAAAGCTTGGCCAGCAGCGTCCGCAGAACGCGCGCCAGATCGTTAATCTCCATCTCGGAAATATCTCCAAAGCTGGCCATGTGGCGCAGCGGAAAAATATGTGTGGCAAAGGGTGTAGCCGACGCGAACACTTCCATCGCTACAAAGCGCTCGCTCTTGATCACGATGCGCGTCGCGTCTTCGATCTCGCGCTCCACCATGTGGCAGAACATACATTCTCCGACGTCGTCGTAGTGTCGCAGCGCTTCGTGCAACCGATGCCGCACCTGACTCGGAATCACCGGCGTTGCAATCAACTGTGAGTGCGGATGCTGCATGCTCGCTCCCGCATCCGCCCCGTGGTTCTTGAAAATCGTAATGTGATTCACGCGATGGTCGAAGCTCAGCGCGTTGTAGCGCTCTTTGTAGACTCGCAGTATGTTCGCCACCTGCGCGTCGGGCAACAGTCCCATATAACGCGAGTGATCGGGACTGTCGATGATGACTTCGTGAAAGCCGAAACCTTCGATCCGGCGCCGCAAATGCTGGAGACTGCGCATGGGCTGCACTTCGCTCGACAGCGCCGCGAACTTGTTGGGGATCACCCGCACCGCCCAGGGCTCGCCGTTATTCGGCGACCGCGTTACTTCCACCGGTGTCTTGCTCTCATTCCCCGGACAAAATGGACAGCTCTCCACAAACGCGGACACGGGCTCAACTTTGCGATGAGTGGCCAGCTCTTCAGGCCGCTTAGCCCGTTCGGTAGCGATGATGACCCATTCCTTGGTGAAAAAGTTCTGCCGCAGCTCAGGCATGCGAAATCCCTCCAGATCCTTCATCGGCAATTGCAGCGATCTCTGGAGTTTTAGAAAATGCACGGCTCGTGGCCGCGCCGCATAAGCCACGCTTCGTAACGGCGTTAGCGGCAGACGTAGTTTTTTCCGTCGCAGTTTAGTTCGTTCCGCGGACGATTCCTCTTTCGTAACCAATGAAAGCCGCATTCGCGCTCCCCGCCCCCCTCGGCTGTTATAGAATTCCACATATTCTTATGACCCCCAAAATTCCTGTTGGCATCCTCGGCGCCACCGGCGTCGTCGGACAAAGATTCATCCAGATCCTGGAACATCACCCCTGGTTCGAGGTGGCATGGCTGGCCGCGTCCGACCGTTCGGAAGGGAAGGTCTACGCCGAGGCCGCGCGCTGGCGCTTGAAAACCCCAATCCCTGCGGCCGTCGCTGCCATGAAGGTTTCACCGGCCACACCCCAGGACGCACCGAAAATCGTGGTGGCCGCTCTCGACTCCGCCATCGCGGCGGAAATGGAACCTCGCTTCGCCGATGCCGGCTGCGCCGTAATCTCTAATTCAAGCGCCCTGCGTATGCAGCAAGACGTTCCTCTCGTGATTCCCGAAGTCAACGCGAACCACATCAAGCTCATCGACGCCCAAGCCTGGCGCAAGAAATCCGGCGGCTACGTCGTCACCAATCCCAACTGCTCGGCCATCGGCCTCGTGATCGCGCTCGCGCCTCTGCATCGGCAGTTCGGGCTTGAGACCGTCATGGCCGTAACCATGCAAGCCGTCAGCGGCGCGGGATATCCCGGCGTCGCCTCCCTCGACATTCTCGGCAATGTCATTCCCTTCATCAAAAACGAAGAAGAAAAAATGGAGGAGGAAACTAAAAAGCTTCTCGGCCAGATGAACGCCACCAAAATAATTCCCGGCGCCTTCGCCATGAGCGCGCAATGCAACCGCGTCGCCGTCGAAGATGGCCACACCGAATCCGTTTCCATCCGCCTCAAGAAAAAGGCAACGGCGCAGGAAATCATCTCCGCCTGGAACGGCTATCGCGCCGAGCCGCAAGAACTGAAATTGCCCAGCGCTCCCGAACGCCCCATCATCTATCTCGAAGCCGTCGATCGGCCGCAGCCGCGTTTCGACGTCGATCTCGGCGCAGGCATGACCACCGCCATCGGTCGCCTGCGCCCTTGCAGCGTCCTCGACTGGAAATTCACCGTGCTTTCGCACAACACCATCCGTGGAGCCGCCGGAGCCGCCGTTCTCAATGCCGAACTCCTAAAAGCCAAGGGCTACATCGCATGATCTGCGCGGCAAGCACTAACCGCGACGCTGACATTGATGTAGCGCCGCCGTCCCGGCGGCTGTCGCGGGGGCGTCTCGCCCGCGCACGGATGCATCGCCACGGAATCGAAAGCTCCTCCCGGGACCGACGCCAATGATCGTCATGAAGTTCGGCGGAACATCCGTCGAGGACGCGAAAGCCATCGACCGTGCCGCCTCCATCGTCGAGGGACGCCTCGCCCAAAAACCCGTCGTTGTAGTCAGCGCCATGGCCAAAGTCACCGACACGCTGCTCACCATGGCCCGAGCCGCCGGAGAAGGCGAGCGCAAAGCGGCGCTCAAACTCTGCCGCTCGCTCCAGGAGCGCCACTACAACACCGCCAGCGAATTGCTGGGCACGGCCCGCTTCACCGAATTCCATTCCGAACTCGGCTCCGACTTCGAAGCGCTCGACGAACTACTACGGGGCATCTCCGCGGTGGGCGAAATCACGCCCCGCACCACCGACCACGTCGCCGCCTTCGGCGAAATGCTTTCCAGCCGGATCGTCGCCGCCGCCTTCGCCGCCCGCGGACTGAAGGGAATCCATGTCGACTCCCGCGACGTCTTGGTTACCGACAACGCCTATATGCAGGCGGTTCCGCAATACGAAGAAACCAACGCCAAACTTCTCGAACGGGTTCAGCCCCTGCTGCAATCGGGCCAGGTGCCGGTGATGGGCGGCTTCATCGGCGCCAATCGCGCCGGCATCACAACCACGATCGGCCGCGGCGGTTCCGATTTCTCGGCGGCGATTTTCGGCGCCGGCCTGGGCGCCGATCGCATCGAGATCTGGACCGACGTCGACGGCATTCTCACCACCGACCCGAGAATTTGTCCCGACGCCCGCCGCATCAAGGTCATCAGCTTCGACGAGGCGGCCGAACTCGCCTACTTCGGCGCGAAAGTCCTGCACCCTGCAACCGTCCTGCCCGCGATCCAGAAAAATATTCCCGTCTACGTACTGAATTCGCGCAATCCGTCGTGCGAGGGCACGCGCATCACCACGCGCGCCCCGCAGGGAAAAAATATCTTCAAGGCGATCGCCGCCAAGAAGCGCATCACCATCGTCAATGTCGCCGCCGCCCGCATGCTGCTGGCTCACGGATTCCTTCGGTCCATCTTCGAAGCCTTCGACCGCCACAAGGTCGCCGTCGACGTAGTCTCCACTTCCGAAGTCAGCGTATCGCTTACCGTCGATTCCAATCAGGCGATCCCCGCGCTGGCCGCCGATCTCGCCAAACTCGCCGACGTAAAATATGAAGGCCGCAAAGCCATCGTATGCCTGGTCGGCGAAAATCTGCGCGATACGCCCGGAATCGCGGCGCTGGTATTCCGCGAACTGGCCGATAAAAAAATTCGCATGATCTCGCAAGGCGCCTCCGAAATCAACCTGACCTTCGTGATCGAAGAAGACGAAGTCCCCGACGTAATCCAGCGCCTGCACAAAACGTTTTTCTCGGAACTGGACCCGCAGGTTTTCGCCTAAGAAGTCCTCGCCTAAGAAAAACCGAAGCGCTTGATCGCAAAGAACGCTAAGATATCGCAAAGGAGGCAAGGAAATTCTCCGCTGCCCTTTCTTCGCGCACTTTGCGGCTCTTCTTAACGAACTTTGCGTTTTAGATGCTTTCCCCAAATCATGAACTTCCTAATCCTAGGCCGCGGCAAGACGGGATCGCTGGTAGCCGAAGTCGCCGCCGAGCGCCGACATCATATTCGCGTAGCCGGTTCCAAGGAAAATGCGGGCGACGCAGCGGTTTCTCCCGAAGAGCTCCGCGATATCGACGCCGTCATCGACTTCACCACCCCGCACTGCGTCCTCGCCAACATCGAAGCCTGCGTGCTGACTGGCAAAAACATGGTCGTCGGCACGACCGGGTGGTACCACAAGATCGATCGCGTCCGCGCTCAAGTCGAGCAGCACAACGCGGGATTCGTTTACTCCCCAAATTTTTCTATCGGCGTCAATCTCTTCTTTGACGTCGCCCGCGCCGCCGCCGCCGCCCTCCGCCGCGATTATTCCGGACAGATTTTTGAACGCCATCACGTACACAAGCAAGACGCTCCCTCCGGCACCGCCATTGCGCTCCAACACGTTATCCGCGAAGCCAGCGGCCAGGATGAAGACTTGGAAATAACTTCTTTTCGCGAAGGCGACGTCGTCGGCCTGCACGAGGTTGTCCTCGAGTCCGAAGCCGACCGCATCTATCTCTGCCACGACGCCAAATCCCGCCGCGGCTTCGCCGAAGGCGCCGTCCGCGCCGCTGAGTGGCTAACCGGGAAAAAAGGCTTCTACGAGTTCAAAAACATCTGGCGGGAAGTGTAGGAACGTACCCTCGAAGACCGAAATGAAAAATGTGAGGACAGCCGCCCTCGGCTATCCCGTCGCGCAAGGCTCGACCTTCCAAAAGCTCCTCGACATTTTCCTTCACCCGGTATTCGCGCTATCTTATTCCTATGCAACTTCGTGGCTGCGGCACCGCCCTCGTCACTCCCTTCCATCAGGACGGTTCCATCGACGACACTGCCCTGCGCAATCTGGTCGCATGGCAAATCGAATCCGGAATTGACTTTCTGGTTCCCTGCGGCACCACCGGCGAGACGCCCACGCTCACCCACGATGAGTGGCTCTACGTGATCGACACGACGATCGAAGTCGTCGCCGGACGCGTCCCCATCGTCGCCGGCGCAACCTCCAACGCCACGCACGATGCCGTTGAGAAAGCGAAAGAACTCGCCGCTCGCCCCGGCGTCGACTACATCCTCACCGCCAATCCGTATTACAACAAGCCCACGCAGGAGGGCCAGTACCGCCATTTCAAGGCCATCGCCGAAGCGGTAGGCGACAAGCCCATAATCCTCTACAACGTGCCCGGCCGCACCGCCGCCAATCTGGAACCCGCAACGCTCGCGCGCCTCGCCGAGATTCCCAACATTGTCGCGGTGAAAGAAGCCAGCGGCAACATGACGCAGATTGCCGAGGCCATCAACGCCGTCCCCGAAACATTTCTCGTTTTTTCCGGCGACGATTCGGTCACGCTGCCGGTAATCGCTCTCGGCGGTGTCGGCATCATTTCCGTCGCCAGCAACGAAATTCCGCGCGAAATGGCCACGCTCACCCGCGCCGCACTCGCCAACGACTGGAACACCGCGCGCAGTCTGCATCGCAAGTATCTGCCACTGATGCAAGCCAACTTCATCGAATCGAGTCCGCTTCCGGTGAAGGCGGTTCTCGCGATGATGGGCAAACTCGAAGAGGTCTACCGCTTGCCCCTTTTGCCCATGCGCCGCGACACTCGTTCGCGTCTGCAAAAAGTCGCCACGGACCTCGGCCTGATTGCCAGGCCCGCTGCTCACGCCGCCGATGCCGCCGATTTTTTCATTTACGAGAACTGGGCCGCCGGACCGCGCAAGATCGTCCTGCACCGCGGATCCTGCGGCCAGTGCAGCCAAGGCAAAGGACGCCCCGCCGGCCACGATGCCAATCATGCGCGCTGGCACGGCCCCTACCCTACGTTGCCCCAGGCCCGCGAAACCGCCCACGCCATGACCGGCGTCCTGATCCGCAGCGAGTGCAAGTGCGTGTAGAAGAGCGGGCGTCAGGCCTCGGGACTCGGGCGTCGCACCTCAAGAGCCGCACCTCACCTACGACTTTGAGCGCCCATAAAGTTTTGTCATCCCGACCGAAGCGAGCGAACGCGAGCACAGTGGAGGGACCTGTTTTTCGTCGAAAGCAATTTCGATTTCAGATTGCAGATCGAGTCCCGTCGCGCGAGCCGCGTCGACAACCAGCTCCACGGTTTTTCGATCTGAAATCCGAAATCTCCAATCTCAAATCCTCTATACTCTCCAGCACATGTCATCCCTGAAATCCTCCATCGAGCGGCTCGCCGCTCAGGGCGAAATCGAACACGATCCTGAAGCGCGACGAGTATTCCTCGAATTTCGCGACCAGCTCACGCAAGGCAAAATCCGCGCGGCCGAAAAATCCGCCGCCGACAAGAACGGCCGCTGGACGGTCAATCTCTGGGTCAAGCAAGGCATTCTGCTCGGCTTTCGTCTCGGCGAACTGACCGACATGAGCGGCGCCAGTTCGACCGCGGGCCTGCCCTTCGTCGATAAAGACACCTTCCCCGTCCGTCAATTCACCATTGCGGACAAAGTCCGCGTCGTTCCCGGGGGCTCGTCGGTCCGCACCGGCGCCTACGTGGCGCCCTCGGTCATCTGCATGCCGCCTATGTTCATCAACGTCGGCGCATACGTCGACGAAGGCACCATGGTCGACTCGCATGCTCTGGTCGGCTCCTGCGCGCAGATCGGCAAGCGAGTCCACCTGAGCGCCGCCGCGCAAGTCGGCGGAGTCCTCGAACCCATCAACGCCGCCCCCGTCATCATCGAAGACGACGTTCTGGTCGGCGGAAATTGCGGCATCTACGAAGGCACGCTGGTGCGCGCTCGCGCCGTGCTCGGCGCCGGAACCATCCTGACCCGTTCGACGCCGCTTTATGATTTAGTCCGCGGCGAAGTCTACCGCGCGACCGCCGATGCGCCACTGGAAGTTCCGGAGAATGCGGTCGTCGTTCCCGGCTCGCGCGCCGTGAGAAAGGCGGCCGCCGGCGAAGCGAAAGACTGGAATCTTTCCCTCTACACACCCGTCATCGTGAAGTATCGCGACGAAAAAACCGACAGAGGAATCGAGTTGGAAGACTGGCTTAGGTGAAGACCGGTGCAGACAATGACTCTAGGCCTTTAGATTTCGCTTTACTTTATGCTAAAATGTAAAGCATGGCAGAGGCCACTCTTTCTTCAAAGAACCAGATCGTCATTCCCCGCGAGGCCCGCGAGGCGTTGCAGCTCAAGCCCGGAGACAAGCTCCTCGTTAGCGCCGTCGGCGGAAAAATCATCGTCATGGAGAGGCCTAAGTCCTATCGTTCAGCGCTGGCGGGCATCGCGCGCGGACTTTATCCAAAGGATTATTTGAAAAAGGAACGCAACAGTTGGAGATAGCGAGGCTGCTCGCCCGGCACTCCCGCGTCGCCCTCGACACCTGCGTCTTCATCTATCAGATGGAGCGCAATCCAAGGTATTTTGAGGTAGCCAACAAGGTCTTCGAGTGGATGGAGCGTCCCGGCTCCTCTGCGATCACATCGACAGTGGCTCTGACCGAGATCTTAGTCCAACCATACAGAACTGCGAACTTGCATCAAGCCGAGGATTTCTATGCCCTGCTCACATCCATGCCGAATCTGGATTGGGTTGCACCTTCACTCCAGATTGCTAACTCAGCAGCCTCACTGCGCGCCAGTTATCGGCTGCGAACTCCCGACGCGCTGATTGCGGCAACTGCCATCTCTTGCCAGGCGTCCGCTTTCATCACCAACGATCCTGTCTTCAGGCGCGTTGCGGAGTTCGACGCACTGATTCTGGACGACTATGTCTGAATCGATTCCAAGTGATACATGACCGCACGAGAATTCTTGAGGCAACTAAACCTCGACCAGCAACTTCCCCGCCCCATTCGACGAAATCTGAACCTCCGCCAACCTTCCGATCACTGCATCCGCATGCGCCACTCTATCCGCGGCATAGGTGCTGGTAATGCCGATTACCTTCATCCCGCCGGCGCGCGCCGCGTCGATTCCGGCCGGCGCGTCCTCAATCACCAGGCACTCCGCGGGCGCAAGCTCCAATCCCTCCGCTCCCTTTAAATATGGCTCGGGATGCGGCTTCCCATGGGTCACGTCATCGGCAGTAACAAGAACTTTCGGCACCGGCAAGCCGCAAAAGCGCAACCGTGCCCGCGCCAGCAGCCGCGAGCCGGATGTCACCACGCCCCACCTGCCGTCGGGAATCGAATGCAAAAGTTCGAGCGCCCCCGGCATCACGACGACTCCTTCATGTGTGTGCGCTTCATGGCTCTCGATTTTTCGCGCTTCCTTCTCCGCATCCAGATGTGGCGCCACCCGCCGGATCACCTCGATCGTACGTACCCCATGCGCGATGGCCATGATCGCGTCGCCATCCACACCCTTGCGCCGCCCCCAATCGCGCCACTCGCGGTCCACTGCCCGCGTGGAGTCCACGAGCACTCCATCCAGGTCAAAAAGAATAGCTGCACAGGAAAACGAAAAGGTTGGCATCACTATTTTTGTATCACGGCCACGCTAGCTCGTAATCGCGGGAAGAATCGCCGGACTCGGATTCGCCAACGCCATCTCTCGCGCCCGCTGTCGGGTGATCAAATGCCGCTGCCGAAAATGCGCTTTGGCGCGCTCTCCCCACGCTTTCACGAACCAATAATTCAGCCCGGCGCCGATCGCCGAACTGGCCAGCGGAATCACGCGCCCAGCCCACTTCTCCACCACCTCCGCACTGGCCTTCGCCGCTATGGCTTGGATGACGCGCGGCACAAATTTGTTGACCACTTCCTTCTCGATCAACTCGCGGCTGATGTCGACTCCGGCCGCGCTGGCCGCCGCAATCCACAGTTCGGCAATCTCGTCATCGGTATTGAACTCGAAGCCATAGAGCAAACTCAACTTCTGAATTGTCCGCATCGTGATCGCCGATAGAATTCCAAGATCTGGCACGATCGTAATCAGGCCGCCCAGCCCGAATCCGGCGCCTTCAAGCGCCGCGACTTTCATTCCCGCCCGGATGATCGAATCCGCCACGGCGTCGATCTCGCCCATTTCCAGCGCGTACAGCCCGTGATATCCGCTGATCGGTACTCGATATGCCGCCCGCAACTGCAGCAGAAACTTTTCAGGATCTACGCGCACCGTCGAATAGGCGCGGCTCAGCCCCTTCACCAGCGCCGTTTCCACCCGCCGCCGCAGCCACGATTTGTTCTGCTCAGCCATTGCTTCAACCTTATCCCAGCGAGACCGAGAAAGCCATTGGGAGAAAGCTCTAGTTCTCAGTTCTCAGCTACCGACGAGCGACGAATGACGAACGACGAATGACGACCGACGACGAGTCTCAGATGCGGCCTCATCGCCTACCTTCGTTCCCGGCCGCGTCGGTACCCTTCGCGACACATGTGCTAGCATCGTCTTTACTCAATGCCCACTGGAAAACTGCAGATTATCCCCCTTGGAGGCCTCGGCGAGTTCGGCATGAACTGCATGGCCGTCCGTTGGGGCGACGATATCCTCGTCATCGACGCCGGACTCATGTTCCCCGAAGCCGAACTTCTCGGCGTCGACATCGTAGTCCCCGACATCACCTATCTCATCGAGAACCGCAGTCGCATTCGCGGCATCGTGCTCACTCACGGGCACGAAGATCACATCGGCGCCCTCCCCTGGATGCTCTCCGAACTCAAAGTCCCCGTCTACGGCACCGAGTTCACACTCGCCTACGTGGAAGACAAACTCGACGAGCATGGACTGCTCGACGATGCCGACCTGCGCGAAATGCGTCCCAACGAGCGCTTCAAGGCCGGAATCTTCACGATTCATCCCATTCAGGTCACGCACAGCCTGGTCGAATGCGTCGCGCTCGCCATCCATACTCCTCTCGGCGTCATCATTCACACCGGCGATTTCAAAGTCGATCCCACCCCCACCGACAACAAACTTTTCGATCTGCACACCTTCGCCGACTACGGCAAACAAGGCGTACTCGCTCTATTTCAGGATTCCACCAACGTCGAGCGTAAAGGCTACACGCCCAGTGAGCGAGCAGTCCGTCGCAAGTTCGACGAAGTTTTCGCCCACACCAAGCGCCGCCTTTTCATTTCGTGTTTTTCATCTTCGATTCACCGCATCAATCTGGCGGTGCAACTCGCCTACGAACATGGCCGCAAAGTGGCCTTCCTCGGGCGGTCCATGAACAACTCCGCCGAGATTGCCGAAGACCTCGGCTACATTGAAGTTCCCGATGGCCTCGTAATCAATCCCGGCGAGATGAAGAATTTTCCGCCGGAAAAAGTTTGCGTGCTCATCAGCGGTACCCAGGGCGAACCCATGTCGGCGCTCTCCCGCGCCGCCGTCGATAATCACAAGCACGCCAAAATCGAAAAGGGCGACACCGTCGTACTCTCGAGCCGCATCATCCCGGGCAACGAAAAAACCATCTATCGGATGATCGACCACCTCTTCCGCCGGGAAGCCCACGTCATCTACGAAGACGGGACCTCGCCGCCCATTCATGTCAGCGGCCACGCCAGCCAGGAAGAACTCAAGCTCATCATCAACCTGGTCAAGCCGCGCTATTTCATTCCCGTGCACGGCGAATATCGACAATTAAAGTTGCACGCAGAAATGGCCGCCGCCATGCACGGTTCCGTGGGCAAGGTCATGCTGATCGAGAGCGGAGACGTTCTCGAGTTCGACGAACTCGGCGCCCGCAAAACCGCCCGCATCAAAGTCGGCCGCGTCTGCATCGATTCCGGTTCGCGCACTGACGTGGTTGAAGATCTAATTATTAAAGACCGCCTGCACCTCAGCGAAGACGGCATTGTCCTGCCCATCATTGCGATTAATAAATTGTCGGGCGAAGCCGAAGCCGCCCCCGAAATCGTTACCCGCGGCTTCAACCCCGGCGACGACGGCCTGATGGACGGCGCCAAGCGCATCGTCGAAGACACGCTCGCCCACTCCAGCGAAGAAGAAAAAGGCGACTACGGCGTGATCAAAGAAAAAATCCGCGCCGACCTGAAACGCTACATCTCCAAGCAAACCCAGAAACGCCCGCTGATTATGCCCGTAATTTTGGAGATTTGATCGCCTCGCGTGGGGACGGACGCATTCGTCCGTCCTGGGAGCGAAGCCCGAGGCTTGATGAGGCACATTGGATTAGCCGCACCGAGATGGTATATATTGCAAGCGTTGGACGGTGAGGTGCATTGTGAAACCGTTCGCCCTACTAGCTACTTCTCTGCTTCTCGTCATTGGTCTCGCCGCGCAGGACACAACTTCGTCGGGCCCACAAAATTTAGCCGCGCCCAGGCATGTGCTTGGCATCGATGTCTTTCCGACTCCCGCAACGCCGTTTTCAGGACGAGACTGCGTCGACATTACGACCCACGCTGCGAGCGGTAGCGTCCAAAAGGCCCATCTTGACGGTGCCCTGGTGGCCAGAGACCGCCGCGGCCGCGTCTATCGAGAAATCCGCGTTTGGTTTCCCGCCACTCCCACCCCACGGTCGCGATTGGATTACATCATTCTTCTGGATCCCGCAGCTCAGACGCGGACCGAATGCAAGATGGAGGCACGGTCCTGCACAATCGCTAGCCTCGACCAGTCCCCTGAGGCCAGGCCTTGGCTGGACGGCCCGTTCGATACTGCGCCGTATTACCTTCACAGTGTGGGTTTGGGAAGCGACATCATCGAAGGCATTGCCGTTGAGGGTACGCGCATCAGCAGCTCTCTTGATGCTGGCGTGTTTGTGAATAATGAGGCGCCCGTCGAGAAGCTGGATTTCTGGCACTCCACTGAACTCAAGATCGATTTATCCGTGGTTCGCAGCTACAAGGATGGAACCGAGAGAGTGGTGCACGTCGTCGACCTATCGCGCTCCGAACCCGATCCGAGCTTGTTCCAAATTCCCGCCAATTTCGCAGTCATCGACCTGCGGAGATCGAAAGGTGGAAACTCGCCAACGAATGCGGCCGAGGAATAAGGCGCGAGTAGCATTTACGGAGAGGGTCCTACGTCAGAGGATTCACCCACCGCAGCCCCGGAAACCGCGCAAAATCCCGGTCGGTTGTGTGCAGCACTCCCCCATACTCAACCGCCAGAGCTGCGATCTGCGCATCCGTCACAAGGGGACCGGAAGCCTGCCCTTCTACCACCATCCCACGAAACAGTAACCAGTGACCATCGCCAGGTACTAACACCCGCACGATCGACTGGTCCAGCCACATGCTTACGACCTCGACTGCTTTTGCTGCGGTGAACCGCTCTCCAGGCAAACGCGAGTCGGTCATGATGCGGACAAATGCAGAGATCGACTGCCACGGAAGCCCAACCATCTCAGCCCCCGCCAGTGTCCGCTCCAGCCAGTTGCGGGCCTTCGCGTGATTACTAGAGCCGCTGTCGTAGGAATAGATAAGAAGATTCGCATCGACTACGATCATCGGTGTTCTGGGCCTTCGAGATATTCGAGCAGGTCTTCGACCTTATCGAAATCCCTGGGCAATCCAAGATTGATCGGCGTCACCTTGAAGGGTTTACGAGGGGCCTGTTTCGTGGCTGTGAGCCCCAGGCGCAACGTTTGGTTTACCACTTGCTTAAACGGCTCGCCAGATCGCCGCGCTTCCTTCTTCAGCAAGGCCGCCACGTCGTCATCGAGCGTAAGAGTGGTGCGCACATCATGATGCTATCGAGTAAGGCATCATGATGTCAAGCCCAATGCATCGAACCTTCACCATGCCTCGATTAGAATCTAACTCACACATGATCACCCTCGCCGATCTCCATTCCGCCCGATCCCGCCTCGAAGGCATCACCACCCGCACGCGCCTCGTCGAACTCGTGTGGGGACAGCCGCCCTCGGCTGTCCAATCCGGCCGCCGCCTCTTCCTCAAGCCCGAAAATCAACAGCCCATCGGCGCTTTCAAACTGCGCGGAGCCTACAACAAGATTGCGTCTCTGACCGACGAAGAAAGAGAGCGCGGCGTCATCACTTACTCAAGCGGCAATCACGCGCAGGGTGTCGCCTACGCCGCACGCGCACTAGGCGTGAAGTCCGTCATTGTCATGCCTAACAACGCCCCCGCCATCAAGCGCGAGGCCACTGCCGCCCTCGGCGCAAAGATCGTGCTGGTCGGGCCCGGCAGCAGCGAACGCCAACTCAAAGCCGAAGAACTCGCCGCCGAATATGGCTATGTCATCGTGCCTCCCTACAACGACGAGAAGATCATCGCCGGTCAAGGCGCCATCGGGCTCGAAATTCTCGAAGACATGCCCGACGTCGAAACCGTCCTCGCCCCCGTCGGCGGCGGAGGCCTGATCAGCGGCGTCGCCGCCGCCATCAAACTGACTAAGCCCTCGGTGAATGTTTTCGGCGTCGAACCCGAACTTGCCGCCGACGCCCAAGCCAGCCTGCGCTCCGGAAAAATCGTCCAATTCCCCGCCGAGCAGGTTTCGCGCACCATTGCCGATGGACTCCGTACCCAAAGCGTCGGCCCCATCAACTTCGATCACATGCAATGTTTCGTCGACGGCATCGTCACGGTCACCGAGGACGAGATCCGCGCAGCGATGATGCTCCTCGCCCAAAATCCCGCAACCATCGCCGAACCCAGCGGCGCAGTCGCCACGGCCGGATTCCTCTTCCACTCCAGTCAGTTGCCAACGACCAAGATAAACGTGGCGATCATCTCCGGCGGCAACATCGAACCAACCATGCTCGAAGAAATTCGCCGCGAACAAGCCGCATCTGAGAATGCAATCCGCATCTAAGAAATTAATGCCTTCGGCGAAAGCGGCGAAGGAATGCTCCTCACCCCCGCAGGCGGCGGGCAAGCGGCTCCAGTGCCGCCCGGGAAAATCCAAAGAGAAATAAACCCAACACATTGTTCAAATGACCTTGACTTCAACCGACCGAATGATGATCCTGAGGTCGCAACTCCACAATGCCATGACCACACGTCGCGCCACCGGCGATAACTCTTTTGTTTCTAAGATTTTCCCCGCATCTCATTGCAGCTCTAAGATTTTTTCTCAATTTTCCTCTAACTCACTGATTCCAATGCATAGGGGGGGAGGGGGGGTGCCCTACGTCGCGCTGCGATTCCGTTTTCGGGCATTGTTATCACTCAGCGCCTGTGTGCTGCTTTCCACTGGCCTCGCTTTCTCCCAGGCACAACGAGGCACCCTTGTTCATGAGGAAACCATCCGCGTCTCGCCCGCCGCCGACGCCGCCAAACTGGGCCAGGCCGCCCGCGGACACGAACTCATCATCATCGACACCAGCCGCGACTGGACTCACGTCGAAGCCATCCTCCGCGAGCCCAGGAAAGATGCCGACGAAGACGACCCCGAATCCGAAGGCAAAACCATCACCGGGTGGGTGCAAAGCAAGGCTCTCGTAAACTTGAGCACGCCGAACGGCGACAAGATTATCTTCGGCGAAGCCACAGATTCCGAAGATCAGGCCAGCCGCCGCCGCGGCCGTCGCGATGCCGCCCAGGACGCCATGCGGCTCTACTATCGCGTCTACGACCTGTTTCCCAATTCTCCACTCGCCGCCGAAGCCCTCTACCGGGCCGCCGATATCCGCTGGCAGATCGAGCGCTCCGACGTGCTCACGCGTCCCTCGGCCCGCGAGCGCGACGCCTACATGCGCGGCCAGATCGACGAACAGTGGATGAAGCTGGTCATGAAGAAATACTCCGGCACCAAGTGGGCCGACCAGGCCGCCTTCCATCTCCTCGAAAACAAACTCTGCGGCGATTGGCAGGGAGCCTCAAAGTGTCCCGAAAAAGAAGCCGAGATGTATGAGAAATACGCCAAAGAGCACGAGCAGTCGCCCTCCACGCCGGAAGCGCTGTACGACGCGGCTTGGCGCCAATCCGCTCTGATCGAAATCTACAAAACCGAAGCTAACCAGAAGAAATCGGAAGCGGCCAAGGCCCGCGCGCTGGAGATGGCGCAGAAGATCGCGAGCCAATACGCTCAAAGCGACTGGTCCCCGCGCGCCCAGACGCTGATCTTCTACGTCCAGCAAGGCATCCCAACCTACGGCAATGCCGGCGATTAACTAACAAGGCGACTAACTAACAATTTGTCATCCGACCGAAGCGAGCGAACGCAAGCGCAGCAACCGTTAACGCCGCCACAAACTTTTTCTGCGATACTGTTCCCTTACTTTTTTCGGAGGACGATTGAACGACTACCTGCTCTCCCTGATCCTCGGCATTGTCGAAGGCCTCACCGAATTTCTTCCCGTCAGTTCGACTGCGCATCTGCGTCTCTCCGAACTTCTGCTTCATATCAGCTTGTCGGATGGCTACTGGAAGATGTATTCCATCGTCATTCAACTGGGCGCGATCCTCTGTCTGCCCGTTTATTTCTGGAGCCGCATCACCAAGTTTCTGTCGACCTTCCCGCGCGGTGAAAACGGAAACAAGACCGCCCTGACTCACCCTCTCGGTCTCACCACCGTCGCATTCGTTGTCACGGCAATTCCATCTTTCTTACTGACCAAGGTGATCGGCAAGCATCTCGAAAACATTGCCATCATCGGCTGGTCGCTTCTGATCGGCGGGATCGTGATGTGGCTGATCGACGCCTTGAACGCCAAGTCCGAAGCCGCCGGTCCCGGCGCGGCCGGAAGCCGCATCCATACCTGGAAGATGGAAGACATGAGCCTGCCGCAGGCCATCTGGATCGGCTTCTGCCAGATCTTCTCTGCCGTCTTTCCCGGAACGTCGCGCTCCATGTCGACCATCGCAGCCGGGCAGGTCGCGGGCATGTCGCGCGCCTCGGCCCTCGAGTTTTCGTTCTTCGTTTCTATCCCGACGATGGCCGCCGCCACGCTCTACACGCTGCTCAAATCGCTCAGCGGCAAAGGCGAAAATCCCATCGGCGTATCGCAGATCGACGCCCACGGCTGGATCGTCCTCGCCATCGGCTTCGTGGTCTCATTCATCGTCGCCTATGCTTCGGTCGCATGGTTTATGGCCTACGTCCGCAAGCGCGGCTTCGCGCCTTTCGCCATCTATCGGATTATTGTCGGAGTGTTGGTACTGGTGTTCGCCGCGAGGCTTGCTGCATGAACCCCGCCCCTGATGTCATCCTGAGGCGCGGCGAAGCCGGGCCGAAGGACCGTACGTCAGCGAATCCCATCCATGCAGAACGGGAACCAAAACACCGCATGCAGTGTAGCGAACCCGTGCACGGCATTTCCGCTCACAGCACTCATAAGGCCCCTCCGAGAGCTATCGCTCTCGTCAGGGTGACATCGTTATCTGAACTATCTGAGAAAGACGCCAAGTGCTTCACCGCGGGCCGAGGGAAACTCACTCAACACTCCCATCTATTTCCCTGATTGTCGGAACCCCGGCTTCTTGGCATAATGTAAGGGCTCTGGCCGATTGCGCCATCGACGACCAACGTGTCTTCGGTGTGGAATCTGCCCACATGGATTACTTGGCAGGCATCTTTGTTCCCACCAGGAACCGGCGGCTCAATGAGCTGATCGGATTCCTGATGTGCGTCTCCGCGCTCCTCCTCTTTCTCGCGCTCGTTTCCTATTCTCCGCTCGATCCCTCGTGGAACAGCGCCTCGGTCCTGACCGGTTCCCATGCGGCGCGCAACTGGATCGGCGTGGTCGGCGCTTTCACCGCCGACATGCTGCTGCAATTTTTCGGCGTGGGCGCATTCCTGCTGGTAATTTTCCCGGCGATGTTGGGCACGCGCTGGTTCCGCTCCTTGCAAGTGCAGTCGCCGCTGGCGAAAAGCCTCGGCGGAATCTGGCTGGTGATGTTCGTCCCGGCGATGCTGGCCTTGCTGCCTGGTCAACTGCGCTGGCTGCACGTGATCCCAATCGAAGGCCTGCTCGGCCGCGTGATCGGCGACGTTCTGATTCACTACTTGAATCTCGTCGGCGCATATATTGTGTGCGCGACATTGCTGGCGGTGTCGCTATATCTTTCGACCGCGTTCTCGTTTTCCGCGATCCAGCTCTGGGCTCCGACGCGCTTCGCCTTCGTCACCGCGTTGTGGAATCGCTACAAAGATTGGCAGGGCGAGCGCGCCAAGAAACGCCAGCAGAAAGAATTGGAGCAGCGCCGCATCTCGAAGCCCGTGGTCAAGACACAACTGATCCAGACGCGTCCCATCACGCAGGCGTCCGCGCCGGAACCGCGGCGCACGGGAATCGAGCGCATGATCGAAGAAGAACGTGTAGGGACGGACGCATTCGTCCGTCCAGTCGAGCGCAGCTCGACCGCGGTGGGCGGAATTCTCGCCGAATCTCTGGCCACTAGTCCTTCGGCTGAATCCGCAGTCGATCCCGAAGTCGATCCCGAAGTAACCGAGCGCGGCGACAGCGGCAACAAAGCCAAAACTACCATGCCGCGCATCGCCGGCGGATACAAGTTGCCCTCGAGCAGCCTGTTGCAGCGGCCCGACGAGCAGCAGCAAGTCGACGCCGACGAACTCAAACTGCTGGCGCAAGTGCTCACGGAAAAATACGCCGAGTTCGAGATTCACGGCCAGATCACACAGATCAATCCAGGCCCGGTCGTCACCACGTTCGAATTCAAACCGGAAGCCGGCATCAAATACAGCCGCATCACTAATCTTTGCGACGATCTCTGCCTCGCGTTGAAAGCCGAGAGCATTTTGATCGAGCGCATGGCCGGAAAAAGCACGGTCGGCATTCAGGTGCCGAATCGCCAGCGCGAAATCATCTGGCTGCGCGAGAACATCGAGTCGCAGGAGTTCATGGGCTCGAAGTCGAAGATGACGATCGCCATGGGCAAAGACATCAATGGCCGCATCGTCACCGCCGATCTCGCCGGCATGCCGCACTTACTGATCGCCGGATCGACGGGCGCGGGCAAGAGCGTGGCCATCAACGCCATGATCATGTCGATCCTTTACAAGGCGACGCCCGACCAAGTGCGCCTGATCCTGGTCGATCCGAAGCGCCTCGAACTTGGCAACTACGAAGGCGTTCCGCATCTCTATACGCCCATCATCACCGAGCCGAAACTCGCGGCCAATGCGCTGCGCAACGCGGTGCGCGAAATGGAGCGCCGCCTGAAACTGCTCGCGGCCAAAGGCGTCCGCAACATCGACCAGTACAACCGGCTTTTCGATTCGAATGGCACGCCCAGCCTGTTCGCCGAAGAATCGGATGAGAAGCCTCTGCCATTCATCGTCATCATCATCGATGAGTTGGCCGACCTGATGATGCTCGACTCCAGCAACGTGGAAGAGTCGATCACGCGCCTGGCGCAGATGGCGCGCGCCGTCGGCATTCACCTGGTTCTGGCGACGCAACGGCCGAGCGTCGACGTCATTACGGGATTGATCAAAGCAAACTTCCCTGCCCGCGTTTCGTTCCGCGTAGCAACGAAAGTTGACTCGCGCACCATTCTCGACGCCAATGGCGCCGAAGCTTTGCTGGGCAAAGGCGATATGCTGTATTTGCCCTCCGGTTCGGCGCGCGTGCATCGCCTGCACGCACCGTTTGTTACGGAGAAAGAAATTGCCGCCGTCGTCGAGTTCTGGAAAGCGCAAGGCCTCGCCGAATATCAGCAGCAGTTCCTGGAAGCGCCCAAAGACAGCCGCGAACCAGCGATCGGCACGAATGATGGCGGTCCCACCGCCGACGGCGAGCCCGAAGACGATCCCATGTACGGTGATGCCGTGAAGCTGGTCGTGGAATTCGGCAAGGCCTCCACTTCCCTGCTCCAGCGGCGCCTGCGCATCGGCTACGGCCGCGCCGCGCACCTCATCGATCTCATGGAGCAGGACGGAATCGTGGGCGCCGCCGACGGTCCCAAGCCCCGCGAAGTGCTCAAGCGTCCCGACTGGATTTCAGAGATCGAAGAGACCACGCGTTAGAACTGCGGATTTTCAGGCAGCGCTGGCGACAACAGGTTCCTCACGGCCTTCGGACGTTCGGAATGACATCCCCAATTATTGCCTCTCACCAGCCCACCCAATCCACAAAGCGAGCTTTCCAGCGCAGCACCGACTCGGGCAGCCAGCTCTTGTAGCGCAGCAGCACGGTAGCATGAACGGCTTTGGCGGTTTTCGGCGCGGCCTTGTTGCTGAAAACGAGATAGTAAATTCCGGCTCCCGCCGGAACCTCCGCCTGCACGCTGCCCGCTATGACTTTTCCGCTTTCATAGAGGGAACCCGTAGCGTACCCGTTCTGCCAGACGGTGAAGGCAGAGTCGGTCAGAATATAGACTTCGATGTTGCTATCGACGTTGGCGTCTTTAGCTTGATTCCTGCGATGACTTGCATCCTGGCTATCGGCAGCGCTGGTGAACTGCCCGACGACGGCTACATTCATCGAGCCTTCGGGCAACGCGAATTTGTAGTAGCGAAAGGTATGGGCTCCCACAGAAAAAGCAGAATCGAGAATAATACGGTCCTGCTTCAATCCCACCAATTCCTGGAACTGTTGCGCGCCCGAACTGTCGCTGGTCACGGCCCACAAAACGACTCCGATCAGCAGCACCAGCAAGATCGAAACCAGCAGGCGCCTTTTGTTCTTCGGCTTCGCACCTGCCGCTGGTGGCGGCACTTCCAGGACGGTGGCACTGGTTTCTGAAAAATCGGCTGGACTGGCCGAAGAAGCCGCCGCTGACGCGACAGGCTTTCCGCATTTAAGACAGAACTGCGCCCCATCGGGCAGGGTCGCCCCACATTGGCTGCATCCCACGAGCACCGCAATGGACGGGGGAGTGGTGCTATTTGTCGGCATACTCACCGGCCTTCCGCACTCTCTCAGGCTATCTCACAAGCCCTGGGACAGAGGTGCGACCATCACGCAGACTTTGCGACGTACGTTCTGCAACGGGAGAGTGTGTCGTTCGAATGCAGAACGTCAGCAGATATTAGCACAGGTTTCAGGGAATTGAATGTCTGGGCTGCGGGCGGCAAAGCAGGACCCCGATCATGCTTGGAGTATCGCCAGTAACCACGCTGGCAAGAATCAGACGAGCACGAAGATCAACTGTTCTGCGGCTTGGCCGCGCTGCCATCGAGCCCGAGTTTGTCCGCGATCGGCTTCAGCGCCTCGATGCAGAAAGCAATGTGCTCATCCAGATCCACGCCCAGCGCGGCCGCGCCCTGAATAATGTCATCCCGGTTCACCTTGCGGGCGAATGCTTTATCTTTCATCCGCTTCCGCACCGACTTCGTGTCGACCTCGGCCAGCGACTTGCCGGGCTTGATCAACGCGACGGCCGTGATGAATCCCGCGAGTTCGTCGCAGGCGAACAGCGCCTTCTCCATCGGCGTGTCGCGCGTCACGCCGGTATATTCGGCATGCGACATGATGGCGCGGCGGATCTCGTCGGAGTATCCGCGCTCTTTCAGAATTTCGTTACCCTTATATGGATGATGTTCAAGGCTGGGCCAGCGCTCGTAATCGAAATCGTGAATCAGTCCGACGATCCCCCACAGATTTTCATCGTCAGGCGTGCCATTTCCCAGCTTGCGCGCACACGCGCGCATGCAAGCCTCCACGGCCAGCGCATGTTTGCGCAAACTTTCCGACTGGGTGAACTCAGTCAGTAGTTCCCAAGCTTCTTCTCTCGTTTTAATTTGATTTCTCCTTTTGGGCGGAATGGCTCAATGAGCGATATCACGTTTCTTGTATCTATAGCTGGACGACTGACAGGCCCGGTATTATACGGAAGTGCCGCGTATTGACGGTCAGGAGAGAGTAGCCCACTTCTAGTGCGGTAGCGCCGATCAGCAGATCGATGAATGGAACGATGACGCCTCGGCTCTGCTGCTCTCCGTCGAGTTTCCCTGCCAGCAACGCCGTCTCTCGAGTGTAGGGATAGACGGCGACATCGTTCACCAGTTCGCGGATGAAGGCATCACGGCGGTTGCGTGCTTCCGCTGTCTGAGCGCGGTAGATACCGTGTACAAGTTCCGTCAAACCTACCGCTGACAAAACGGCCCGCTGGTCGCCTGTGGCGGCAACGATTTGTTTAAGCATCGCGGTTACAGTGTCGCCGCGCCGTTCGGCGGCGATGACGACGCTGGAATCGAGGATCAGTCCCATGTGGGCGGGTTCAGCGGCTCACGATGGCTGTCGATGATGGCTTCCAGATCGCTGGCAAAGTCGCCGTCGAGCGTGACGGTTGAACCATGCGCTTCGGCCAGAGCAATAGACTCAGTGAGCAGCCGGCCCGGTTCCGGTTTGGCGGGACGCACCGATACCACGACCGGTTCGTGGCCATCAATCACAATCTCGGCGCCAGCGCGAACGCGCGCCAGCACATCCGCGAAGTTGCGGGCCGCCTCCTCTTCCGAGATATGGATCACATAGTCAGCCATGGCGGGATTATACCGTCATCTCCCGCTCGGCGGGTGTCCACTGAATCGAGATAGACCGCGTCCGCGAACCGAAGGCGGGGAGAGCAAGCGCGATGAAGAGACACCTCAAAAACGGGCCAATTTGCAATAGGAATCAGACTAGTAAACATCGCGCAGACTCACTGTTCACTTATGAGTTCCCTTGTTCCTTCCGGGTTTTGCCGACTGCATTTCGCTTCGCGTGCTTGACTGCTACAGTTTTTGTGCATTTTACCCTTGACATCCACAGGCCGAATGCCGCAGATTGAGCCTGCGAGTTAAGGAAGGCTCCCCCAAGTCATTCCTGATCTTGCAGTTAGGCTGTAAGGAGTTGCTAGCTCTGGCACTCCCACAACCCGATGGCTACGACTCTTGCCCCGGTAGATTCTAGGGAAGTCGTCCGATGCGATCATTGCCTGCTGGTCCAGTTCCGCACAACCAATAATAATTGCCGACGCTGCCACGCGTCACTGGACGAGGAACCGGAACCTGAACCCATCATGGTAGTGCCGCCGATCATGATGCCCGTGCCCGGCAATAACGGCCGCGGACATCTCAACCTGGCGACCTCCATCCGCTCCCTGCGCCTGCGCAACGGGCTCAGCCAGCGCCAACTTGCGGGACGAATGTCGGTGCCGCGCACCTACGTATCTAAAATTGAAAATGAGAAAGCCACGCCGACGCTGTCGTCCCTGGAACGGCTGGCGCGCGCCCTGGAGGTCACCGTGCCCGAACTGCTCAGCGGCGGCGAACGCAGCCGTCAGGAAGAAGTCAACGAACTGATGAAAGATCAGTTCATCGCAGAGTTGCTGCCCTTCGTCGCGCAACTGAACGGCATGCAGATGTCGAGCATCCTAACGCAGGTGCGAGATTTGACGATACGGCCAAGACGCACCGCGTAAGGTGGATGAGCGGCCCTGTGGAAGAGAGGCCGCTGTGGAAGAGCGGCCCTTTAGGGCCGCGTCAGGCGGCCAATGAAGGAACGGGCTTCGGCCCCTGAGCAATCCAACAAATTTTATCCGGGCAACCAGCCAACACGAACGCCGGGACCGATTTCTTGGTCCCGGCTTTTTTGTGGCTCGAGGTTTCGACGCTCATGTGGGGACAGCCGCCTCGGCAGTCCGGCGTGAGCGAAGCTCCGCCGCCTGAATCCAACCCAAATCGACCGACATCTATCCATCATGTCCCCGGAAGAAGTAAGCAATGAATTCTCGGCGCTGACTCCCGTGAGCCAGATCTCGCAGCCAGCGTGGGAAAAATCCAGCACCATCGCAACAGTCGCCGCCTCCGACGCTACCCTGCTCGACGCCTACTCGACAGCCGTAACCAGCGCCGTAGACCGCATGGCTCCGTCAGTCGTAAACATCGAAGTCCACCAGGCCCCCGCTCACACCCGCTCCGGCGAGCCCCGCGAACGCCGCGGCGGAGGCTCCGGATTCGTCTTCACTCCCGACGGCCTGATCCTCACCAACAGCCACGTCGTGCACGATGCGGTACGCATCGCCGTAACGCTTTCAGATGGTCGCCGCATGCCAGCCACGGTAATCGGCGACGACCCCGCCAGCGACCTGGCAGTAATCCGCCTCGACCAGCCACACTCCGGCGAGCCCGGCGTGATCGCGGCCGCGCTTGGCGATTCACAGCGCCTCCGCGTCGGCCAGATCGTGATTGCGATCGGCGCGCCCTACGGATTTCAGTCCACCGTAACGGCAGGCGTAGTGAGCGCCCTCGGACGCTCGCTGCGCTCGTACTCGGGACGCCTGATCGATGATGTGATCCAGACTGACGCCTCGCTCAACCCCGGCAACTCCGGCGGCCCGCTGGTCGATTCCGCCGGACGAGTCGTCGGCGTAAACACCGCGACCATTCTGCCTGCGCAGGGAATCTGTTTTGCCATCGGCATCAACACCGCGAAGTTCGTCGCCAGCCGTCTGCTGCGAGACGGCCGCATCCGCCGCAGCTACATCGGCGTCTCGGCGCAGACCGTGCCCGTGCATCGCCGCGTGGTGCGCTTCTACGATCTGCCGAAAGAAATGGGAGCGGTGGTCGTCGGCGTCGAAGACAACAGCCCCGCCAAGCGCGCCGGCCTGCGCGAAGGCGATATCATCGTGGCGTTGGAAGGCCAGCCAGTGGCTGGCGTGGACGACCTGCACCGCATGCTGACGGATGTGCACGTCGGCGTAAGCTGCTCGCTGACGGTTCTGCGCTGGACGGAGAAGCTGGAGTTGAAGGTAGTGCCGGAAGAGGCAAAGTAGGTAGTTGTGCAGGCTTATGTGGCGCGGACGTTATTGCATCCCCTTCCTCCCTGTGGTAGCCTCATATCGTGACCACTTTGCACGACAAAGTACCCACGGGCCTGGACCGCAAAGAAATCGAAGTTTACCGGCGACTCGATCCCGCACGGCTCCCGAAACATATCGCCATCATCATGGACGGCAACGGCCGCTGGGCCAAGCGCCGCCATATGCCGCGCGTTGCCGGACACCGCGCTGGAGTCGCCGCCGTCCGCTCCACGGTTGAGACCGCGGCGCGCATTCACATCTCTGCACTCACGCTCTACGCCTTCTCCGAAGAGAACTGGAAGAAGCGTCCCAAAAGCGAAGTCGGATTTCTCATGGGACTGCTCAGCCGCTATCTGAAGGCGGAAGTCCCCACGCTGAACGAGAACAACATCCGTCTCGAATACATTGGCCGCCAGCAGGAACTTCCCGCCGACGTGCAAGCGCGCATGGAATGGGCCCGCGAAGCCACGTCGCGGAACTGCGGCATGGTGCTCACGCTGGCTCTCAACTACAGCGCGCGCAGCGAACTGGTCGACGCCTTCCGCTCCATGCTGCACGCCGCCTCGAAAAATGGCGGCATCGAGCATCTGCACACTAATATTGATGAAGACATGGTCGCGCGCCATCTGTACACGCGCGATCTGCCCGATCCCGACCTGGTCGTGCGCACTTCGGGCGAGATGCGTTTGAGTAATTTCCTGCTATGGCAACTCGCTTATGCCGAGATTTACGTGACGCCCACGCTCTGGCCTGACTTCCGCGGCACGCACCTGCTCGAAGGCATCGCCGAATACCAAAAGCGCGAACGCCGCTACGGCGGGCTGAATCACCATGATTCGAATCATGCCGACGGGCACGCGCTGATCGAGTCCAGTACAAAATCTTAACCACAGAGAACACAGAGAGGCACAGAGGAAAAATGACGTCCTTTCTGTGCCTCTGCGCCCTCTGTGGTTAAATTCTCAGTTTCGTGCAAAGATACTTCCCTTGCTAACACGCATTGCGACTGCGCTCGTCCTCATTCCGATTGTGCTGGTGCTCATTTTGCGAGCGCCGGTGCCCATTCTGGCAATCGTCGCAGCCGTTGTGGCGATGCTCACGATTCATGAATTTCTGAAGCTCACGGAATCCTACGGCGTGAAGCCGCTGCGGCTGCCCACTTATATTTTCGTCGCGATGTTTTTTCTTCTGCTCGGCTTTCCCGTGGGGAATGAAAAGCCGCTGCTGTCCACGGCAATCTTTGTTTACTGCGTGGGATTCGGAGCGGCCATCGTGCCCTTTATTTTTCTGACGATCGCGATGCAACGCGAAGACTTGAGCAGCGGATATCCAGCAGCCGCAGCCTCGGCGTTCGCCTTCGTCTATATCGCCCTACCAATGGCGATGCTGGTGCAACTGCGCCAGCAGTGGGCAGGCGCGTTTTTTCTGCTGTATTTGTTGCTGGTGGTTTGGGCGGGAGACATCACCGCTTATTTCGTCGGCAAATCGATTGGCCGCCATTTGATGTCGCCGCGCGTCAGTCCCAAGAAAACGTGGGAAGGCGCCGCTGGGTCGCTCGCTGGCAGCCTCGCCGTGGGATGGTTGCTCTTTCACTATGCGCTCCCACTGAGTTCAGCACTGCTGCGCATCGGCCTGATCGAGCGCCGCGACGGCCTGTTCGGCCTGGAGCAGCCAGCGATGGCGCCAATCATTCTGCTGACGATCGTACTAAACATCGCCGCACAACTCGGCGATCTGGTCGAGTCGCTCATCAAGCGCGGCGCAGGCGTGAAAGATTCCGGAGCGATTCTGCCCGGCCACGGCGGCATGTTCGACCGCATCGACGCCCTGCTCTTCGCCGCCCCAGTGCTGTGGTTTTATACGGCCTGGCGCGTGATGCAGTAAGCTGCCACCCTCTTCAACAGCACACGCCCGAAAACGCGTAAAATAAGAAGGCTGTGTCGCTCTTCCCTAACCGCCTGAAATATTCATGAAACGCATCGCCATCCTGGGTTCCACCGGCTCCATCGGCCGCAGCACGCTGAGTGTCGCCGAGTCTTATCCCGACCGCTTTCAGATCGTAACGCTGGCCGCCGGATCCAATCTCGAAGCGGCATTCGAGCAGGCGCGGCGATGGCGACCGCGAGTAATCTCGCTCGCCGCTGAAAAAGATGCAGATGCTCTACGCACTCGCCTAAAAAAAGAAGGCCTCAGCGAGATCGAGGTCGCACACGGCGCAGCCGGCGCGGTCCGAGTCGCGACGCACGCGAATGTCGATTTCGTAGTCAGCGCCATCGTCGGTGTGGCAGGACTCGAAGCGACTTTCGAAGCGGTGCGCGCCGGAAAAGCTGTTGGTTTAGCGAATAAAGAATGCCTCGTCGCCGCCGGAGAGCTCATCACCGCTGAGGCCCGCAAACAAGGCAAGCCGCTGCTGCCCATCGACAGTGAGCATAACGCCGTGCATCAATGCCTGCGCGGCGGACGCATGGACGAGGTCGACAGGATCTGGCTCACCGCTTCCGGCGGACCATTCCTAAACACGCCGCATTCCGAGTTCGCATCGATCACCGTAGAGCAGGCGCTGAACCATCCCACCTGGAAGATGGGGCGGCGCATCACCGTCGATTCGGCGACATTGATGAACAAGGGCTTCGAGGTGATCGAGGCGTGCAGATTGTTTCACATGCCGCCGGCCAAAGTGGACGTCATTGTCCACCCGCAGTCGACAATTCATTCCCTGGTAGAGTTCGTGGATGGCAGCATACTTGCTCAAGTTTCAGTAACAGACATGCGGCTGCCGATCCTCTACGCCTTAACATATCCCGAACGGATTCAATCGGATATGCGCTTTAATCTGGGTGACTTGCGTCATCTGGACTTTTGCCCTCCGGACCTGAAAAAATTCCCTTGTTTGCGTTTAGCCTATGAAGCGGCGGAGGCGGGGGGCGCAAAAACCGTAGCCCTGAACGCAGCCGACGAAGTGGCGGTCGCGGCATTTCTGGAAGGCGCCATTGGCTTTAACGACATTCCCAGGATCATCGAAGATGTTCTGACGGCGACAATTTCAGTAAAACTGGCATCGGTTGTGAACGTTCTTGAAGCCGATGCCGAAGCCCGCCGATGTGCCAATCAGCGGATCGCAGATGTAAAGAAAAGTCAACGGCCCCGAGCAACATCTTTTGCGTGATTTCGGAATCTAACCAGTCGGTGAGGAAATTTCCTTTATATGTTTGAACTCTCGAATCTCTACTACCTGTACATCATCCCGGTTTTGGGCTTCATGATCCTGATTCACGAGTTTGGCCATTATGCCGTGGCCAAGTGGCTGGGAGTACGGGTGGAGCAGTTTGCCATCGGATTTGGCACGCGGCTGATCGGCTTTCGCAGGGGCGAGACCGACTATCGCATCAACGCCATTCCACTGGGCGGCTACGTCAAGATGAGCGGCGAAAACCCCATGGACCAGCGTTCCGACGATCCCCGCGAGTTCATGAATCACTCGCGCTGGCATCGCTTTCTGATCGCGATTGCCGGGCCGACCATGAACATTCTGCTGGCGATTGTCCTGCTCACCACCGTCTACATGGTGCACTATGAATATCCCGCCGTGTACGACGACGCGCCGGTGATCGGCTGGGTAGCCAAAGATACGCCCGCCGCCAAGGCCGGATTCCAGGTCGGCGACCGCATCACGCGCATTGACGATGTGCAGAATCCCACCTGGGAGCAGGTAGATCTGAAACAGGCGATGAACCCCGGACAGCCACTCGTGGTGGACGTGGAACGCAATGGCAAGTCTCTCGAAAAAACCGTGGTCCCGGAGCCGATGGGCCTTGACGAGATTGGATACGCGGGTTGGGCGCCGAAGGAAGACACCGTCACCATCACCGACCTGCAAGACGACATGCCGGCACAGAAGGCTGGCCTGAAGGAAGGCGACAAGATCATCGCGCTCGACGGCAAGCCCGTCTCCGCCTTGGCGGAGATGATCGAGAGCCTCGCCATCACCAAAGACAAGCCGATTACGCTGACCGTGCTGCGCAAAGGCGAGCAAAAATCTTTTACGCTGCAACCTGTGCTGTTGGAAAAACGTTATCGCATCGGCATTGGCACCGAGCAGATGAAGGTGAAGACGCTCCCCTTCGCGGCGGCTCTGAGCTTATCCTTCCACAAGAATGGCGAGAACGCGTTGCTGATTCTGGAACTGGTCAAAAAGATGGTGCACGGCAAGATGCTGCGCTCCATCGAAGGCCCGATCCGGATTGGCCAGGCCGCCGGCGAAGCCGCCCGCAGCAAGGGCTGGACCCCGCTCATGGGCTTGACCGCGGCCATCAGCCTGAATCTCGGCATCTTCAATCTGTTGCCCATTCCCATCCTGGATGGCGGCGTGATCCTGTTCCTGCTGATCGAAGGCCTGATGCGGCGCGACATCAGCATGCACATCAAGGAGCGCGTGTACCAGGCTGCTTTCGTCTTCCTGTTAGTGTTCGCGGCCATGGTCATCTATAACGACCTGCTAAAGACGATTCCAGGCTTGGCCGATCGACTGCCTTAGCGGCCGCCAACGCCCATCTCTGTGCAAAATCAGGCTCTAGTTCCCCGCGAGCTTTTGTGGTACAAACATCACAACTCTAAGCAGTCTGTTCATGCGGATTCGGGGGGCAGATGACGCCTGACGAAAGAGAACAGATGTTCATCCTCTGTCAGAGGCTCGCGGTCGAGGAAGACTTACGGGAATTTTCGAAATACGTGGTCCAGCTCAACGCCTTGCTGGATCTTAAATCCGATCGCATAAAGAACGCGCCTTCGTCGCCGTCGACGCGAGTTTAGGGCATCGGCGCAAGTTTAGGGAATTCTCCATTCTCGCTGGTTCAGCCGGCCGATGCTCCGCGCCTTGACCGCGGGGTTCCCATAGCGAACTCTTCGGCTGACCCGGCGAAGCCCCCGGATGCACACCGCAACCGGAAAAATCGGTTAAAATAGAAGTTCCCATATGGCAAATATTCAACGGAGAAAGACCGTTACGGCGCTGGTCGGAGGCGTGCGCGTTGGCTCGGATGCACCCATTGTAGTGCAGTCCATGACCAATACGGACACCGCCGATATTCCCGGCACGGTTCAGCAGGTTGCGGCTCTCGCGCGAGCCGGGTCGGAGCTGGTGCGAGTCACGGTGAATAACGACGAGGCAGCCGCGGCGGTGCCCCACATCGTTGAGCAACTCGATCAGCAGGGCGTCCGGGTGCCCATCATTGGCGACTTTCACTACAACGGGCACGTGCTGCTGACGAAGTACCCCGAGTGCGCGCGCGATCTGGCCAAGTATCGCATTAATCCCGGCAACGCCAGCATCGGCAAAACCGGCGACTCGAATTTTCGCACCATGATCGAAGTCGCGGTGAAGTATCAGAAGCCGGTGCGCATCGGCGTGAACTGGGGCTCGCTCGACCAGGCGCTGCTGACGCGCATGATGGACGAGAACTCGCGGTTGGCCGAACCGAAGGATGCACGCGAAGTGACCATGGAAGCAATGGTCGTGAGCGCACTGACGTCAGCGCAACTGGCGCAGCAGTTTGGCTTGCGCGCGGATCAGATTATTCTCAGCGCAAAGGTCAGCGGAGTCCAGGATCTGATTGACGTCTATCGCGCGCTGGCGGCACGGTGCGAATATCCGCTGCATTTGGGACTGACCGAAGCCGGCATGGGCGCGAAGGGTGTGGTCGCGTCGGCTGCCGCAATGGGTGTCGTGTTGCAGGAAGGGATCGGCGACACAATTCGCGTTTCGCTGACCCCTGCGCCGAATGGCGATCGCACGGAAGAAGTCCGCGTGGCGCAGCAGATTTTGCAGTCGATGGGTATCCGCAGCTTTACGCCGCAGGTCACGGCGTGCCCGGGTTGCGGACGCACCACCAGCACATTCTTCCAGGAAATGGCGGAGCAGATTCAGAGTTATCTGCGCGAGCAGATGCCATCGTGGAAAGGCCGCTACGTTGGCGTGGAAGAGATGAAGCTGGCGGTGATGGGCTGCGTGGTTAACGGCCCAGGGGAATCGAAGCACGCCAACATCGGGATTTCGCTGCCGGGAACGTTCGAAGAGCCGAAAGCGCCCGTCTATGTCGACGGGCGGCTATTCACCACGCTCAAGGGCGATCGCATCGTGCCCGAATTCATTGAGATTCTCGACGAGTACGTCGACTCGCATTACGCGGCGCGCGATGCCGTGAAGGAAGAAGTTTCCGCGAAGGTCTAGACTTTCTCACGTGCCCAAGAAACAAGCCGCCCGGGCAAATCGGGCGGCTTGTTTTTATGCGGAAATTAGCGGATCACTTCGTTACACGAAAGATCGCGTTGCTTCCGAGCGTCCTCTTCGGTGTGGTAACTTCCACTCTGCCGGTGGTCGCACCGGTTGGCACGGTGGTGCTGATTTCGGTACTCCGGATGACGGTGAATTTTGCGGCAGTGCCGTTAAAGGTAACGCCGGTCGAACCGGTCAGATTATTTCCCAGAATTATCACCTTAGCTCCTACCTTGCCAGAGCTGGTCTGGGTTTCGACGAACGGCCCGAGGCCCACGCCCAAGCTGAAGACCGTGCCGCACCCTGCCGGACAAACGTCAGTAAAGTTTCCCCCTAAGGTGGCGGTCCCGTACAACGTACCGTCGGTGGCTTGCAGGAGTTGTCCCTGAGCCCAGTTGCCGTCGTTGCCGTCAAAGTTGTGCACGGTGCTCAGAGCGCCGTCGGGAGTGATTTTTACAATCGTGCCGTTGGCGGTAGTCCCGCCGGAAGGCGTTGGCTCGTAGAAGTTTCCGTCAGTGGCTTGCACAAGTGCGGCAAAGGGCAGAGAGCCGTGGGTGCCGTCGAAGCTGAGCAGGCTGGTGAATACGCCGCTGGAATTAATTTTGAAAACCGTGCCGCAACCGCCGCCGCAATCGGCACTATTGCTTCCGCCTCCGAAGGTGGTCCCGTAGAGGTTTCCGTCAGCGGCCTGAATGAGACCGGCATTGGGGTTTTCGCCATCTGGACAACCGCTTTGTGCGCAGAAGTTGTAAAGTGCGGTGAAGGCCCCCTTGGGAGTGATCTTGAAGATGGTTCCACCTCCGTTGCCACCGCCCATGAGTGTGGTGCCGTAAAAGTTCCCGTCAGCCGCTTGTAGCAAACGTCCGTATGGCTGCCATCCATCGGTATTGTCGAAGTTGTGGAGAGTGGTCAGCGTGCCGCCCGGAGTCATTCTGAAGATCGTACCGTAGCCAAACGTCCCCTCATAAACGGTCGCGCCGTAGAAGTTGCCGTCGGTGCCTTGCACCACCCCCGCTATGGGTTCAGAACCTGCATTCTCAAAAGAGTTGAGCGTAGTCAATGCGCCGGCTGCAGTGATTTTGAAGACGGTCCCGGTCTCAAAAGCGCCTCCCTGGGAACAGGTTCCGTAAAAGTTCCCATCGCTCGCTTGTATAAGTCCGCCGGTAGGAAACTTACCGTCGGAACCGCTGAACGAGTACAGAGTCGTGAGCGCACCTTTGGGGGTGATTTTGAAAACGGTGCCATCGCCGTCGACGCCGCCACAAGCCGTTGTCCCATAAAAGTTCCCGTCTGTAGCCTGGACGAGACCCATGTAATCCGCACAGCCGCCGTTAGTGAGATCGAAGTCCAGCAGTGTGGTGAAGGATTGGGCGGGCAACCGGGTCGCGCCGGCGATACAAAGTAGGAAGACGACAGCCGCTACTTTTGGGAAATGAAGTCTCTTCAGAAAGCCCCCTTTTTTCGCCCTCGCAGACGCGAGAGCCCGACCGAGAGATCTTAGTTCGAAAGCAGAAATCGACGGGGGATGGACGGCACGGCTCGTGGCAAGGATTATCCCCGAGGCCAGACGGCTTGTCAATTTCGGCACGCGCCAGAGCGGGCCTAAAGCAGGTCTCGATAGCGTTCCAGCGCGACGCGAACCAACTGGCTTCTGGTACGCACTTCCGTCTTGCCAAAAAGCTGCTGGAGGGTATTCTTGACGGCGCTCTCCGAGATTCCCAAGCGCGAGGCGATTTCCTTGTTCGCTAAGCCCTGAACCACCAGGCGCAGGGCATCCAGTTCGCGGCTGCTCAGGGAGGGGCGTTCTGTTTGATCCAACGTGGCCGAACCCGGGCCGGCCAGGGCAGATTGTTCTTCGCTCACGTCGGCGACGATGGCCGCCAGCTTGGGTTTCGTGCCTTCCTTATAAGTCGAGAACCAGACTTCGGCAAGGAACGATTCTCCGGTGCCCCGATGGCCGCGGCACTGCATCGAAGTGCGAAACTGCGGGCCCTCTTCCCAGCGCAGCGCGTGATGCAGTTCGGGGAGGAAGGCGGCGATCGGCTGCCCGATCAATTCTCCATGCTGGGGAGCCATGAGATCCACCGCAGCGCGGTTGGCCAATTCGATGAAGCCACGCTGATCGACGGTGACGATGGCCGCGGGGCTGGTTTCGACCAGCACGCGAATGCGTTCCTGGGACTCCAGGCTTAAGCGGCGATTGCGAAGAACTTCTGAGGTCAGAAGTCCGCAGCCGCACAGGGCTAGGGCTTCGAATCCCAGGCGGATGTTGGCATCGGAGGGGTCAAGGTTGCTGAAACGCTCGCTTAACAACGCGCAAGCGATCCCCAACAGGGCGATCGCCCAACGCGGCAGGAATCCGGCGGCGAGCATGATGGGGAACAAGTACAGAAAGCCCAGAGAAAAGTAAGGTTTGGTCCACCAATCCACAACCGCGATTGCCAGAAGAATGGCACTGCTGGCGAGCAGAACAGGGACCCGGTTGCGCCGTTCCCAGATCCAGTCCAAGTGAGGCATGCATTTGGAATAATCCGCCAAATTATCCCACGCCATCGGCCGTTTTCATAATCCAATCGAACGATTTATCCGGAAGATTGTAACGTCGTCCGGAAGATTAACTCTCAGGCCGATTGAGTGCCTCCCGCCCAAGTTCCCTTTAGAAGATAAATAAGGCTGACCCTCGCGACCGGACGAGGGCGGTGAGTGGTGTCGGCCAGGCGAAGACATCACGTTGCAACATCGGCATAACAGCTTCGGCATAAAAGGGGAGCAACAATGATCCGGCGCGTCGTCGATTTCGCGCTCAGCAATCGCCTTCTGGTTCTGGGACTGGCTCTGGTGCTCTTCGCCTGGGGCATCATTTCGTTCCACAACCTGCCCATTGAGGCCTATCCTGACGTGGCCGACAACTACGTGGAAGTCATCACCCAGTGGCCGGGGATTTCCGCTGAGCAGATCGAACAGCAGGTCACCATCCCGCTTGAGACGGTAATGAACGGCATCCCGGGCGTGGTCCATCTGCGTTCCTTCTCGCTATTCGGCTTGTCCGACCTGAAACTGGTGTTCGAAGATGGAACCGACAACGCCTGGAACCGCGAACGCGTGCTGGAGCGCCTGAGCCAGGTCACGTTGCCGCCTGGAGTGTCGCCGCAGATGGGCACCGACTGGAGTCCGGTCGGTCAAATCTACTTCTTCACCCTGCACAGCACCAATCCCAAGTATGACGCGATGGAACTGAAGTCGATTGAAGACTGGGTCGTTGAAAAAAATCTCAAGTCTGTGCCTGACATTGTGGACGTGGCCAGTTTTGGCGGACCCACCCGGGAATACCAGGTGCGGATCGATCCCAACCAGATGGTTTCCTACGGGCTGAGTCTGGCCCAGGTCGAGCAGCAACTCGCCAACAACAATGCCAATGCTGGCGGCAGCTTCATTCAGGCGGGCTTGCAGCAGATCAACGTGCGCGAGGTCGGACTGGTTGGCAATACCCACGACATTGAAGAGACCGTGATCTTCACGAAGAACGGCACGCCTCTTCGTATGCGAAACATTGGGGTAGTTTCGCAAGGTCCGAAAATCAGGCTGGGCCAGTTTGCCCGCGCCCTTCATCGCGAAGATGGAAGAATCATCGACAATGACGACGTGGTCTCGGGTATTGTGCTACTGCGCAAGGGCGCTCCCGCCGACCCGGCGCTGAAAGCCCTCCACGAAAAAATCCAGGAGATGAACGATCACATCCTGCCGCCGGGAGTAAAGATCGTTCCCTTCATCGATCGCAGCGATCTTGTCCACTTCACCAGCCACACGGTTTTGCACAATCTGACGGAAGGAATGATCCTGGTATCGATCATTCTTTTCATCTTCCTGGGCAACGTCCGCGGAGGCCTGATCGTTGCGGCCACGATTCCGTTTTCTTTGCTCTTCGCATCCATCTGCCTCGACTTGAAAGGCATCCCCGCGAACCTGCTGTCTCTCGGGGCCCTGGACTTTGGCATGGTGGTGGATGGCGCAGTGGTGATGATCGAAAACATTGTCCGCCACATGGGTCTCACCAATGGAACGCAAACTCCTACCGAGCGGATTGGCGAAGCCTCGCATGAAGTCCAGCGCCCGGTGTTCTACGCCATCGCGATCATCATCACGGCATACCTGCCAATTTTCACCCTGCAACGCGTGGAAGGCCGCCTGTTCCGTCCCATGGCATGGACCGTCGCCTTCGCCCTGGCCGGCGCTTTGCTGTTTTCCATCCTGATCGCGCCTGTACTGGCCAGTTTCGCTTTTGCCAAGGGAGCGAAAGAGTGGCACAACCCGGTCATGCATTTCCTGACCGGGCGCTATCGCGTAGCCGTGCGATGGGCAATTCGCCATCGCGCAGTTACAGTCGGTGGTTGCCTCTTAGCTGTCGCGGCGGCAAGCTATCTTGCCTTTAGCGGCGCGATCGGCTCCGAATTCCTGCCCCATCTCGACGAGGGTGCGCTTTGGGTCCGAGGCACGCTCGCACCCAGCACCGGGCCGGACGAAGGCATCCGCGTCGCCAATCAGGCTCGCATCGTCCTCTGCTCCTTTCCGGAAGTCCCCCAATGCACCAGCCAGGTCGGGCGTCCCGATGACGGCACCGATACCACCGGTTTTTTTAATACCGAGTTCTTCGTCGATCTGAAACCCAAGGAAGAGTGGCGCCCGATTTTCCACGAAGACAAAGATGAACTGATCGCCGCCATGCAGCGCGAACTCGACAAAATTCCAGGGGCCCTCTGGGGCTTTTCGCAGCCCATCGAAGACAACATGGAAGAAGCGGTCAGCGGGGTCAAAGGTGAACTCGCCACCAAAGTCTACGGCCAGGATTTGAGGACGCTGGAAGCCAAGGCCGATGAGATTGTCGGAATCATGCGCCAAATTCGCGGAATTGAAGATCTGGGAGTCTTTCGTGTACTCGGCCAGCCGAACCTGAATGTAGCGGTAGATCGCAATGCCGCCGCTCGCCACCAGATCAACGTGGCCGACGTTCAGGACGCGATCCAAACCGCCGTCGGCGGCAACGCGCTCACCCAGGTGCTGCAAGACGAAGCCCGCTACGATCTGGTGTTGCGTTATCTTCCCCAATATCGCGATACCAAGGAAGGCATCGAGAAGATTCGGCTCCTGTCGTCCACTGGAGAACGCGTCTCACTTGCGCAACTCTGCAACATTCAGGTACAGGATGGCGGCTCTGAAATATATCGCGAGGGCAATGAGCGCTACATCGCAATTAAATACAGCGTCCGTGGACGCGACCTGGGCAGCGCCGTCGAAGAGGCCATCGAAAAGGTGACGCATCAGGTAAAGCTGCCTATCGGCTATCACCTCAAGTGGGAGGGCGAATATGCCAGCCAGAAGCGCGCCAACGCTCGCCTGCTGATCGTGCTACCCATCACCATCCTCATCATCTTCATCATTCTTTATACAATGTTCAAGTCATTTAAGTGGGCGATGCTGATCATGGCCAATATTGCGATCGCGCCCGTCGGCGGCCTGCTGGCTCTTTTGTTCACGGGTACGAATTTCAGCGTCTCTTCCGGGGTAGGATTTCTTGCGCTGTTTGGCGTATCGGTGCAAACCGGCGTCATCATGCTGGAATACATCAATCAGTTGCGCGTGAAGCGCTACACCATCGAAGATGCGGCAGTGGAGGGAGCGGTATTGCGTCTCCGTCCCATCATGATGACGATGCTGGTGGCAACCCTTGGCCTGCTGCCCGCCGCGATGTCTCACGCGATTGGTTCGGACTCGCAGCGACCTTTTGCCATCGTGATCGTGGGCGGTCTCATGGCCGCACTGATCATGAGTATTTTTCTGTTACCCACGCTCTACGTTTGGATCGCCGGCGAACGCGACGTCCTGCCCGCCAACTCGACCTTTGCCGAAGGCGAGCACGTCGACTAGGCGCGTATGGACGTAGTGGCGATCATTGCAGCGCGGACTGCGTGGCTTTGACCAGTGTCGCCCCGGTTTTGGTCGTGTAATAGACGCTCGAAGCTTGCGACAGATTGCTGTTGTTGTCGGGGATAATGCCGCTGGTGCCGCCAGTGGCGGCGAGCGCGGTCGTATTGGCGTTGATCGTCGGGAACCCACTCGTAATGTCCAGGCTCATGATGCAGCCACCGGTTCCGCCCAATTTAGTTGCGACGCAGTTATTGGTGACTCCGACAAAAAGAAAATCTTTTGCCAGCGTAGAGTTATAAAACTCCGATACCGGCGACGAATCGGCGGTGCCAGTGGCCAGAGCGGCCGAGTTCGAGACGGTCGAGTTCATCACGCCGCCCGTGAATCCGACGCCGTAGAGCGTGGGAAGCGTACCGGTGCCGGTTCCTGCGACAAACATCATCGGCGGTGGAGTTGTTCCACCTGTGTAAAAAGAGTTGTTGAAGTCGGGCAGGTATGGTCCGGTATAGGTGGTGGTCTTCGTGCCCACGGCTACGGAAACGCTGCTCGCCATACTCGTGGGCGTCTGCACGACGATGGCATGGGTGCCGTTGGAGTTGAAGCTGGCGTAGACCATCTGGTGAGTGCTGTCGATTACCACGGGATTCTCCGACGTGGTGCCGCTGGCCACGACTGGGCCGTACACCACAGAGGGCGCCGCGCCGCTGTCGACTACATAATCGATGCGGCCGCTGCTATCCGTGAAAAAAACTTTGTTCGACACCTGATCGTAGACGGGAGTGGATGGAATGGCAGTGATGGGAGCGCTCCAAACGATCGTTGGGACGCTGCCGTTGAATACGTTGCTGATCTTGTAGAGGTAGCCCGAGCCCACGCCAGCCGTACTGTAACTAGTGACATAGGCTACGTCGCGGAAGTCGGCCCCGGTGTAAAGAATAAAAGGAGCATTCGTGGAGCCTTGGTTGGTGACGCCGCCGTCGGGAGAAAGCAGCACGCGATTGTCGACGGCATTATTTCCGCCGCCAGCTCCAGGCACGACCGGGGCCGTCGCGCCGGTCCCGTTGGTCCCGGTGCTGCCAAGCGTGAGGCAGTGGAAGTACGAACTGCCGGAGAGATTCTCCACGTAGGCAATCTGCTTTCCGCTTTGAGAGATGACCAGCGAAGCCGGAACCTGTCCCGTACCTGAAGCGTAGGCGAACTTGACCGTCGGGCCGGTGGTGGGGCAGAAACCGGTTCCACTGGAATTGCTGTAGAGATTATTGAGTCCCAGGATGTTGGCTTGAGTGCTCGATCCGCTGGTGGGTATGCCGATAACCACGAAGTCGTTGGCGCAACTGGGCGCCGACTTCACGTTAAACACATATTTCGCGGGGAACATCTGGCCGCCGCCCGGGTCGGGACCAGAACTCACGCCCGGCGTGAAGAAACCTGCCGAGGTAATTTCAACGGTGTAGACGCCTCCGGCGAAGCTATAGAAAGAATAGTTACTCGCGCTATTGCCCCAGATGTTGACCTCCGTACCGCCGCCGGTGAAGAGAAGACCATACCCATCGAGCGTCGGGTTGGCGGCAGGAAAGAAGAGGTCATCGTAATCGAAAGCACCAGCGGGGCTGACCGTCACGCCTGGCCCACCGGGATGCAGGGTGTAAGAGCCAATGTCGCTGCCACCGGTCACGTTGAGGGTGCCCGCGGTGACGAGCAGTTCGCCACCACCTAAGTTCGTGGAAGTCAGGGTTCCATTCCCCGTCTGGGCGGTAATGCCAAATGTATAGGTAGAGTCGAACAGCGGCTCAAAATATGCGAGTCCTAAAGCCACGCTCCAGTCTCTTTTCGTGCGCGCCTTCTGATTTACCGGATGACTCTGGGGCCACCAGGCCTCGGGATGACGGAGATACCAATTTTGCAGCCAGCGCGGTTCTCTTTGGATTTCAGCCTGCTCGGCTGCATCACTGGCATCCGGAAAGAGAATATGATGTTGAGTCCAATCGGAGACAATCCCCAGAGGAACGCTGGGCGACGCCGTCTGCCCTGCCGTCGGAACCGATGCCATCAGCCCGCAGCAGAAAATCAAAGCCACGATAAACAGCCTGTCAAAGAATATTCGCACTGTTTTCTCCGAAACTCGCGCTACGAAACTTTTCTCGCGCTGTGGCACTGCCCTTCCGTAACCGTTTTTCCGCAAGTCAGCGCAGAGGTCTCGAACACCTTCTCGAAGCGGAACTCGGGCTTGACGTAAGGCTTCTTCGGCGGCGCCTCTTTCTCTGTACTCATATCCCCTCCAGTGTTGCAGGGCCCTGCCATCGTGAAAACTCATGGCTACGAAAAACCGGTCACCCTGTTTCATGCATTTCAAATCGTGCGCATTCGACGGCAAAGTTCGATCGTGCAGATTTCGACGCACGAGTTCGATTCCGCAACGACTCTATCCAAAAAATTAGATTGTTTAGATCCGCACTGGCTGGGGTTGGACTACCGTTGCCGGAATAGTACGCGGGCGAAACGGAAGAGTCAATGAAAAGTGGCCGCCGGTAGTTGGGTCAGTTTGGGCTGCGTGGCCCATAAAAGAAAAAGAATAGGGAGGTCGCTCAAGCGACCCAGCCCGCCCAGAGGTAGAGAAAACTACAAACACCGATTAAAGCTAGAAACAGGAAGAACAGCGCGTCCCAGAGCAACTTACGGCGAGCAACTTCTGACTGCATGGCTGTATTCCTCCATGCGTAGTGTCCCGCCGTTTCTTCCCCTCCCGTTAACTACCTCGGAACCTTGTTACGAAAGCCGAACATCCTTCCAAATTTTAAAACTGACCCACTACCCGGCCGTCCGTGCATGCGACGGATCATTAGAAAGCATCCCGGCGACTTGCGGGCCGACTGGAGGCCGCTACTGCCCGGTCAGCAGGAAGATGGGATTCTGCGGCGGGGGTAAAGGAACGGCTGTCCCGGTATCGCTTGTGGGGGATACATTGGCGATGGTGCATGGCGATACGTTGGCAGTAGTACAGGTAAAAGCAGCTTGAAACTGTGTCGCCGACAATCCGGTATTGAGAACGGTAAGCGTCAATCCGTTCAGCGCCGTGCCCGCGCTTGAAGTCATCCCCGTAATGGAGAGCTTCTGTCCTGCAATAAAGCTGTTTAGCGCCGTGAAGGTCACGACATTGTTCGTAATCGAGAAGGAAGTGACAGCGGCGACCGCGCTGCAACTGGGAGACCCGCAGGCGCTGAATTGCGGAGCAATGTTGGTCACCAGTTGGTCGGGAGTGTTATTGCTTTGCGAAGAGACCGAAGTGCTGGTGGTGCTGATGTCGGCGACGGAACCGGCGTCGCAAATGCTCACATAGACGTGGCTGCTATCGGCTGCGGCGGTGGCGAACATCCGAAAGCGAGTCGCTCCGGGAGCGTAGGCGGTGGCGGACACGCAGCTCGCGACCGGAGGCACGGCATATTGAGTGGCCGCGAACTGAGGCGTCATCAGCAACGACAGCGATGGATTCGGCGCCAGCAAAGTGGAAGCCGCCGGCTTGACCGTCATCGCAAGAGCGTCAAACACAGTGAGCATCGGAACAATGCAACTGCCCGCGGGGCCTACATTCGGATCCGAGCAATTGGTCTGCGTCTGAAAACTGGCGACGTAGAAGCGCGAGCCATCGGGCAGCGCAGCGATGGAAACCGGGGAGCATCCCGTTGGGCACGGGGGGTTCGTACCGGCGGCCATGTTGATCGTCGCCATCAAGGTCGGCGTGTCATTGGCGTTGCCGCTCAGGTCAACACCGCCGGTGGCAGAAAACACATAGAACGTGCCGGTGTTGGGATTGGTGACGTAAATCCGGTTGAGATGCGCATCATACAAAACGAAATTGGCGCCTGCGCCCACCGACAAATTGGTCTGGCTGGGAAGCACGGTGTTGGTCGCGGGATCGATCGGAATCAAGTTCCCTGATTCGTTCGACGCAATGTCTCCCTGAGTGAGCACGTAAACTCGCCGGCTGTCGACGCGGGCCACGGCCCAAACCGGAATGCTGCCGGCAGTGTTTCCGACTGGAATCGTCGCGGCAGTCGACAGGTCGATGGGCGAAAGATTGAGCACGTCGTTGTTGCCAAACGTGTCTTTTCCCTCATTGAGCACATACAGATTCTGCGAGTCCGGAGTCTCCACCATCGCGATCGGATGTGCCGCCGGGGCGAGGTACATGATGTTGGAGATGGTATTGGCGGCGGTGTCGAGCGCGGCCACGGAGTCCGTGCTGGGCAGGTTGCAGTTCGCCCCGTTTTCATCTCCGAAGTTAGCCACAAACACGGTGCTGGCCTCGGTTGTCGCGACGAAATCAGGCAGGTAACGGCAAAATAGCGGAATCGGAACCGTCGCGGTTCCACCGGAAGTCGGGGTCAGATTCGTGATGGTATTCGCATACTGGACGGTGGTTCCGCTGACGGATGTAATGGGGAAACTGCCATCGTACCCGGTCGGGTTGAGAGGGTTCACTCCGCCTTCGACCACTCCCGAAACCACGATCAAGCCGCCCACCTGGGCATTGATGAGAGGAGCGCTCAGCGTCATGGTGACCGTCGTTCCGGATTCGCTGATGCTCAGGATGCCGGCAAGCTGGGTAGGGCCGACGTTGGGCAGGGTAAAGGTGTTGACGGTGCCAAAACCAGTTGCAGTTCGGCTGTTCACCGCCGGGAAGAACGAAGTGACCACATCCGCGTCGCCGGTGTAGAGGCTGCCGGCGCTGGCCACAAAAATCCGCGAACCGTTGGACACCGTGGCGGCATGCGTAGGATTGACGCCCATGTCCGCTTCGCCAATGTTGGTGTCCCCCGAGACATCGATCTGGAACGCGGTGCCGGGATTATAGGGCACATTCGTGGTCAAGCCGAACACGGCGTGAAAGTTCGCCGGGTTCGGTGGAGTAGTGCCAGTGGGAATCACTACGGGGCGATAGACCTGGCCACAGGAAAGTTCGAGCCAGGTTGCCAGCGCAATCGCGGCCACCCAGCCCACACGTCGGAAACTCATCGGCACCCCGAAGGAGAATTTCTGTTTCGCATGCAGTGGGACAGAATTGGTTATTGTAACGATTGTCGAGCGTACGCGCTAGCGTCCGGCTTCCGGTTCTCAGTTCTGGATGCTGCGCCAGTCGCGAGGGATGCCTGAAGCGGTTTTCGGAGGGGATGGACGCCTCGTCCGCCCTGCGGAGCGAAGCTCCCCATTGCGGCCGCCGAAGAGTGGCCGGCATTCAGTTTGCTCACTTCGCGCGCAATCCGGAGGAGGGCATCCAGAGTTCCACTACCGCCGCCGCGACTTTGCGGCCGCTGCCGGTTCCTCGCTCTTGATGGCTGCGGCGGGCTTCTTCTTGCCTTCCATTTGCGCCAGGCTTTGTTTCAGTGCGGCCATCAGGTCTACGACCGGAGCCAGTTTCTTCGGCTTCTCGACTTCGGCCACTTCCCCGCCCTCGAGTTTGGTCTCGATCAACTTCTTCAGATTTTCCTGGAAGGTGTCTTTATATTTCTCCGGATCCCACTCATCCGCGAGTGCTTCGATCAACTGGTGAGCGACTTTCACCTCGGCTTCTTTCAACTCAACATCGGGGGCGCCGAAGCCTTCCACTTTTTTCACTTCTTCGGCGTAGTACATCGTATGCAGCATCATGCCCCCTTCGTGCGGACGCAGGAAAACGGTGTATTCGCGATTGTGCATGGTGATTTTCGCAATGGCGACGTATTCGCTCTCTTCGAGCGCCCTGGTAAGCAGGGCGTAAGGGCGGCGTCCGGCTTCCTCCGGCATCATGTAATACGACGACTCGAAGTACACCGGATCGACTTCGCTGGATTTCACGAATTCGAGGATCTCCATCGTTTTCGCCGTTTGAGGCTCGATCTTCTTAATCTCATCCGGCTCGATGATGATGTATTCATCTTTGCGAAACTCGTAGCCCTTCACGGTGTCGGCGCGATCGACCACGACGCCTTCCGCCTGGCAGATGTATTGCTGCTTCAGGCGCGACTTGTCGGTGCGATGCAGCATGTTGAAAGAAATGCCGGAACTGCGCGCGCCGGAAAAAAGACGCACGGGCATAGAAATAAGTCCGAAAGTTAAATGACCGGACCAGACAGATGATGGCATAGTTCCCCTCGCAGGCAATCCCGAAGCGGCCAGAGCGCCAGCTTCAAGATCGGGTAGCTAAACACCACAGCACAGAGAGTTTAGCCTACAACGATGCTTGGATGCACCAATCGCTTCTCACGTTGGGCGCAGGAGTAACCCAAACTCGAAACCAGAGGGGATGGGGTCGGCCGTCCGAAGACCCTACGGGTTGTATTAACGGAATGGGTTCCAGAGTTCGAAGACGGCTTGGGATTGAACGGCCAAAAAAGAAGCAGGTTGCTCCCCTTGGTCGGGAACGACACGATGGGGAATTGATTACGGGAGGGCGGGATTTCGGTCGGAGGAGGTTTTGGGGCGGCCGGCATCGGCTGAGTTGGGGCGACGCAAGGCGGGCAGAGCGACGCGGACGATGGTACCGGTCTGGATAGACTGAATCTCAAGGCGCCCGCCTAATTCGCGGACGCGCTCGCGCATACCTGTGATGCCAACGCCGGCAGAACTCACCGAGGAGTTGAATCGCTGTAGACGTTCTTCGGAAATTCCTTTGCCGTTATCGCCCACTTCTAATTTGAGTTGATCGGAATCGCGGCTGAGCCGGATGCTGGCGGCAGAAGCTCCGGAATGGCGATGAACATTGGTCAGGCTTTCCTGCAAAACGCGAAAGAGGACGAGTTCGCAATCGCGCGGCGGGCGTTCCATCTGCTCGGGGATGTCGCACTCGACGTGAATGCCGCTGCGCCTGGAGAATCCGTCGGCAAACCAGCGCGCGGCGGAGGCAAAGCCGGCCTCGTCGAGCAGAGGAGGATGGAGGAGATACGAAGTCGTACGAACTTCCTGGAGGGCATCGTCCGCCAGCGCGTCCAGATCGTCGAGCAGTCGCAGGATCTCCGCGCGCCCGGTGGCGATGTGCCGGATTAATGCAGTCGACATCTTCATGGCCGCCAGAGTCTGGCCGGCGGTATCGTGCAGGTCGCGAGCGATGCGGCGGCGTTCTTCATCCTGAAGGGTCATCAGGTGAAGGGATAATTGGCGTTGCTGCGCCTCCGATTGTTCGCGGACTTTGATCTCAGATTCCAGCCGGACCAGCGTTTGCGACAATTCCCGGGTGCGATCGTCTACGCGCTGTTCCAACTCATCGTGCGCCTTGCGCAATTCGTTTTCGGCATGGCTTCTTTCGCGGGCTTCGGTGGTAAGGGCGACGATGGTGTCGTTGAGCAACAACTGTTTCTTCCGGGCGGCATCGCCGAGTGCGGTAAGAACGGCACACAGCAGAATGAAGCCAACGATGGCATGAACTTCCGGCAGCCGGACGCCCCCGAGGGAATGCCGGGGATCGACAAACCAGTAAAAAATTCCAAAGAAACCAAGCGCGCCGCTTAGGACTGCCGGAGCGAAGCCGCACACAACGGCACAAAACGCTACCGCAATATATACCGTGACGTAGAAAGCGACATGTCCGAGCAGTGGGTCCAGAACCCAGCGCAATACGATTGCCAGGACTGCGGCCGCGACTGCGATCAGATAACGTCGCGCGGCGGCCTCACGCGGAAGTGGACTAAGAAGTGCGAGGAAGCGTGAGAGAAGCGGGCTTGCCATGCGACCTCCCTGAATACTACGAAGCAAAGCACCATTCGACTCGGCGGGCGCGAAGGTGCGGTTGTCAGTTAGTGCGCAGGATATAAGTAGAGACAATATTGAAGATGCACCATCGGGGGAGAAAGTTGCAAGAAGTGCTTTAAGTACACACGCTAGAGAGGTGCGGGCGAGGCGTGGCAAGTTTGGATTTCAACGGCTTCGGGCTTAGAGAGTACACAATCGTACAGCGACAAAACCACGCGGCCGAGCTTTGCTCGGGCCGGGACGGGCGGGGCGCCCGTCCCTCCACAAGAAAGGCGCGCGTCTTCACAATAAGAATGCAAAACGTTGACATCGGGCTGACAATCCGCCGTCGGGTGCGACCTAGCATCAGGTGGCTCGTCAGGAATTGTGAACGGACGCGGAGAATACTCCACCCCACACCCCTGCCCTGACCTGCACTCCAAAGGAGATCTATATGCAGCGTCGCAGAGTTACCTTCGCACTTGTCTCGGGACTTGCACTGATGTTGGTTTCGAGTGCGGCCACAGCGCAGTATCAACTTACCAATCTGGTGTCGAATCAAGTCGGACAGGCCAGCCACAACGATCCGCTGCTGGTGAATGCATGGGGACTGGCATACGGTCCGGGTGGGCCCTTCTGGATCAGCGATGAGAGCACAGGGTGGTCCACGCTCTATACCGGCGGAGGCATCAAGCAAGGATTGCAAGTGGTGATTCCCTCGGAGAGCGGGCAGGGACCGGGTTCGCCGACGGGTATCGTGTTTAACGGATCGCAGGAGTTCCAGGTGCAGGGATGGGCGTCGATTTTCCTTTTCGCGACGCTCGATGGCACGATCAGCGGATGGGCGCCGCAGTCGAATCCGAACGCGGCGATCGTCGCCGTGGATAAGTCGAGTTCGGGCACGGTGTATACCGGACTCGCCATTACGAGCAGGGCCTCGGGTAATTATCTGTTCGCGGCCGACAATTGGAATAACAAAGTTGATATGTACGACGCCAATTTCAATCTGGTGATGTCGTTCACAGATGCCACGGTGCCGGCGGGATTTGCCCCGTTTGGAATTCAGGACATTAACGGACTGCTGTTTGTGTCGTTCGCCAGCCCGTCCGGCAAGTCGGGCGGATACGTGGACATGTTCAGCGAAGCGGGAGTGTTTCTGAAACGAGTGGCGCAAGGCTGGCCCTTGAACCAGCCCTGGGGCTTTGCCGCGGCGCCGGATAATTTCGGGACGCTCAGCAATACGTTGCTGGTCTCGAACAACACCAACAAGACTTCGACGATCAATGGATTCGATGTGCTGACGGGAGCGTTTGTCGGGACGGTGTCGGATGCGAACGGAAACAAGATTCAGATCGATCAGTTATGGGGCATTGAATTTGGGGGTGGGAACTCGAACGACGGCAACAAGAACGAACTCTTCTTTACGGCGGGACCGAACAATAATCTGGCGGGCACGTTCGGAAAAATCGCGGTTGTGAAGTGACGTCGGCAACCGGGCAGAAAACGAGCGAAGTCCGTCCGTAGGGTGTCGCACAGCACCCGGCCGAGCTTTGCTCGGCCGGGACGCGCGGGGCGCCCGTCCCTCCGTTAGCGATAGAAAATGCAAATTGGTGACAAAACCGTGACAACCGGGAAAGGCCGTCAGACTTAGGATTTCGTGGCTAGTCGCCGGCCTCGAATTTCGATTTCAACTTTGCCATTTCAACTTTGCCATTTCAACAAGGAGAATCTGCATGTCCAGTTCCGTTCGTCGCGCGATCACCTTCGTCGCCTGTTGCGGGCTTGCCCTGATGTTGTCGGGGGCGGCCATGGCTCAGGCCTACTCAGCAACTTATTTGGATTCGAACCTGGCGGGAAAAGCCAAGCATCAGGATTCTTTGCTACAGAACCCCTGGGGATTGGCCTACGCCCCGGGTGGCGCTTTCTGGATCAGCGATGAAGCTTCGGGATGGTCCACGCTCTATGACGGAAGCGGAAATCTACAGAGTCTGAAAGTTGTGGTGCCGTCATCTTCGGGGACGGGCGCGGGATCGCCGACAGGGATCGTTTACAACGGGTCCACGCAATTCGCGATTGATTCCTGGGTTTCGGTATTTCTGTTCGACACACTGGATGGAACCATCAGCGGATGGTCGGACTTTGAACCGAGCACAACGCTGATTGCGGTGCGACAGGCGGGAGCGTCGTACACGGGATTGGCGATCACGAGCCATCCTTCCGGGAACTCGCTGTTTGCCGCAGACGCGGCCAATAACAAGGTGGATGTTTTCGATGGCAACTTCAATCTGGTGAAGTCATTCACCGACAGCACGATTCCGGCGGGCTTTGCTCCGTTCGGGATTCAGGATATTGGGGGACAATTGTATGTCACCTATGCGGCGCAGAACGGTGGGCCAGGCGGATACATCGATATCTTCACGGAAGACGGGGTCTTCGTAAAGCGCTTTGCGCAGGGCAAGCCGTTGAACCAGCCTTGGGGCCTGGCAGTCGCCCCCAAGAATTTCGGAACGCTGTCAGGCACTCTCCTGGTTTCGAACAATGCAGCGATGGGCACGATCAACGGATACAACCTGGCGACCGGAAAGCTCGTGGGCACGATGAAAACTTCTCTGGGAAAGCCGCTTTTTATCAACGGACTTTGGGGAATTGAGTTCGGCGGTGGCGCGACTCTCAACGGAAAGACGAACCAGCTATTCTTTACGGCTGGTCCCAACGACACGGATGGGTACTTCGGGGTAATCAACTTCGTGAAATGAAAACGCGACACGGAATGGAAGCAAAGGCCGCCTGCGAGGGCGGCCTTTCCCTTTCCCCACGTAGCGGCGGACGCATTCGTCCGCCCGCATGAAATTGGTAAGGCTAGGCCCCGGACGAATCCGTCCGGGGCTAGGCGATTTATTGCGGAGGCGAAGTTGGGTCGGTCGGAGTCTTAACGGCGGGCCTTGCGGTGCCAGCCTTGGCGTCGAGCGGCTTCTCCGCATAATTATCTTTACGGGGCTCGTACTTCGAGTTCGTATCGCCCAACGGAGCAGAGTGGTCGACAGGTTTCATGGCGATGACCTGGTAGCGGCGCTTTTTTCGATCGCCGTCCGGGATGCGCATCTCCATTACATCCTTGAAAATTCTGAATTCGCCTTCCTTCCCGACGGGAAGGATGACGGGATGTTTGTGATTGAGCGGTCGAATGTGGTACTCCATTTCGTCGGTGCGCAGCATGTATTGCGGGCAGAGTTTTTCGTCGGAATCGACGTGAGTGGCTCCAATGGAGCCAAAAACGCTGCCCAGGCCGGTCAGTCCGCGCTCTTTCGCGCCGCAGGGCACGGCCTCCATTTTTTCGATCATGGCGCGGTCGTTATGCTTCTTGTCCCCCGCGAAAGCGGGAACGGCGAGCACGAGAGCGCAGAACGAAATCATCAGCGTGTGTCTTTTCATGAGTGCCTCTGCTTTCTGAGAATTGCCAAACTTCGAATTTCTTAAAATCACTAAGAATCGCGCAGTACGAAATCGCGCAGGGCGAAGGGAAGGGCAAACGGCCCATCCCTTCGACACGCTGACTTGAGTTCATCTTCGATCATTGTTTGTGCTTTCATTTTTGGTTCGGCATCGGGTTCGACATCTTTGGATCGGACATGGGCCGCGGTCCGGGTTTGGCCGGCGTTTCAAACTGCTGGGCCGACTTCACGAACGAAGCGGAGTTTTCGCTCAATTCCTCGTTTACCTGCGGATGCGCTTGCAGGTAGCTGTGCAACTCAGGATGATTCGCCAGATATTCCTGGTTGGTCGCAAGGCCCGGGTTCTTGCTGAGTTCCGCGCCGATGTTGCTGTGGTCCGCGAGAAAACTGTGGAAGCTGGAGAGTTCGCCGCGGGTCACGTCGTTGTCGCCGCGCATGGCGTCTTCGCGGCGGTCAAAGCGCGCTTCCTGATGCATGAAGGCGTTGGGATTTTCCTTGTACTCCTCGCGCACGCCCGGGTGGCTGGCCAGGAATTCCTGTAGCGCGGGATGATCCTGGACAAATTGCTTGTTGTCAACGAGCGACGGATCTTTGCGCAACTGCTCGGCGATCTCGGGGTGACTGTCCATGAAGCGATCCATGTTCGCGAGTTCGAGATGGGTCACGTCGCGATCCCCTCGGTTATCTTGGCGCTGATCGAAGCGATCTTCACGGTGCATGAACGCGTTGGGATTTTCTTTCAACTCCTCGCGCACCCCAGGATGACTGGCCAGAAATTCCTGAAAAGCAGGGTGATCGTGAACGAATTGTTTGTCGTCGGCAAGCGATGGGTTTTTCCGCAATTGCTCGGCGATCTCCGGATGGCTGTCCATAAAGCGATCCAGATTCCCCAGTTCGGTGCGGTTGATGTCGCGATCGCCCCGGTTATCTGCTCCTAAATTTTCTTGGCGCTGGTCGAAGCGGTCTTCACGATGCATGAAGGCGTTGGGATTTTCCTTGTACTCCTCGCGCACGCCGGGATGACTGGCCAGGAATTCCTGTAGCGCAGGATGATCGTGAACGAACTGCTTGTTGTCGACGAGCGACGGATCTTTGCGCAACTGCTCGGCGATCTCGGGATGGCTGTCCATGAAGCGATCCATGTTCGCGAGTTCGGTCCGGTTGGTGTCATTACGGTCGCGGTCTCGATCTCTGTCGTCTTCCCGGCGATCGTAGCGTTCTTCCTGATGCATCACGGCGCTGGGATTCCGATTCAGATCCTCGCGCACTTCAGGATGGTCTTGCAGGTAGCGCTGGAGTTCGGGGTGATTGGCCACGAAGTCCTGGTTATTTATCAGCGCTGGATCTTTGCGAAGCTGTCCGCCAATTTCTGAATGGCTATCGAGAAACTGGTCGAATGCGGCCAACTGCCGATGAGTCAGGTCCGCATCGCGGTCCTGCGGCATAGAGTTGGATTGAGCTCTTGCGGGCGTCACCGAAATCAGGGTGGCGAGCGCCATGATTGGAAGCCAGGAATGAATTCGGACGTGCTTCGTAAGAGGATATTTCATAAAAAAACGCCTCCGGATACGAGAGAATCCTTGCATGCGAGTGGCACAGGGTAGAAATGCACGGAGGTGGCCATTGGAGGAATCGACCAAAAGGGCACTGTTTGCAGGGGCTTGGGGCGAGGGCCGGGAAAAGTACCGAGGTCCCGTCAAGGATGGAAATTCGACACGAAGCGGGAAAAACGTCCTACAGGAATAACTCTAGAGGGTTTGCGATTCAGATTCAGGATTGAATGCAGATTTAACGGACGCTAAACCGGGCGAAATTAGACCGGGCGGAAGAGGAGAAGGCCAATCAGTACGGCTACGCAGAGCCCCAGGATGAGTAGCGAAGTCTTCTCGACTTTCAGAGTGTCTTTGCGCGGGCTGAATTCTGCAGACATGGATTCAGTTTCAATCAAAAGATCCGGTTTGAGAATAGCTCGACTGTGGATGGCACGGGCGTAACTGTGTCTAAAGTTTTATGGGTTGCGGCCGCGACGCTTTTGGAGGGACGGCGAATAAAACCGAAGCTTGTGCGAGTCCCATAAGCGCTTTGCCTTGTGTTAGATTGGAAAGATGTGGGCGCGTAGCTCAGTTGGCAGAGCAATGCCCTTTTAAGGCATGGGTCGATGGTTCGAGTCCATCCGCGCTCACCACTCACTTCCCGTCCGGCTCTCTGCAAGATTCGTTAACTCCAGCCCTTACCCGACCTCGAGGTGCGGATTTCTTTCAAATTCCCCAATTGTTCTAAGTAGTCTGCCAGGAATTGCACTGCAAATCACGCTCACCCGCAGCAATCGATCATCCAATTTGCCGAACGTCATTTTCGTGATGGAATCGATTGCCGGTGTAGAGGAGAACCTATGAAGACGAATTCCGAATACCACAGCAAAAACGTCGCCGCCGAGCCCGCCTGTGCATATTGCGAGAACATCTTCGAGCATGCGGCATGGTGTGCCACTCGTGATCCACAGGTAGCGTACGCCTATCGGATTGTGGAGGATGCTTCCAAGTTGACCGCAGGAGACTCGTTGATGCTGCACTCGCTGGGCGTGGCATGGGTGGAAACGGGTGACACGGGTATTTGAGCGCGATCTTCTGAGCATGGTTTGCTGAGGGTGGTCTGCCAATCTCCGCGGGGTGGTCGAGTTGCTCTCGACGGGCAGCTGAGGGCGCCTGTCCCCACCGGGCGCTCCCACCTACTGCTCCACACGCTGGTCCCACGTGCCCCGACGTAGGTTCGGGACACGCCGCGGCTTCGAGTTCGATCTAGGGTATAGTTCTCAGCGTGCTCAAAACCAATCGGCTGGTGCTGAAAACCAAGCTGCGACGCCTTCTGCCGCTATTGCTCGCGGCATGCGCCGCAAATCTGGCGCATGCCGAATCCTCCAGGTATTTTCGGCTCGGAAATAAGGAAGACGCTCAGACTAAGCCCATGGCGGGCATCGCCATGATGGGCGGAGGGAGCGACCTGGACGAGGCCTTTCGGTGGTTGTGCGATCGGGGCAATGGCGGGGACTTTCTGATTCTGCGGGCCCGGGGAGACGACGGTTACGATTCGTATGTGAACGGGCTGTGCAAGGCGAATTCGGTGGCGACGCTGATTATTCCGGATCGGGAGGCCGCGGGAGAGCCGCGGGTGGCAGACATTATTCGCAAGGCGGAGGTCGTTTTTATTGCGGGAGGAGATCAGGCGAACTACATTCGCGGATGGAAGGGCACGGCCGTCGAGACGGCGATCAACGACGACATCGCGGCGGGCAAGCCGATTGGCGGGACCAGCGCGGGGTTGGCGATGCTTGGGGAGTTTGTTTACGGGGCCCTCGGCGACAAGCCGGACGATAAGGATCTGGCGTCGACGGATGTTTTGCCGAATCCTTATTTTGAGCGAGTGACATTGGTGCGGGATTTCCTGAAGGTTCCGCATCTGGAGAATCTGATCACAGATTCGCATTTTGCCAAACGCAATCGCATGGGACGGACGCTGGTATTTCTGGCGCGCATTATGAAGGATGGATGGAGCGCGTCGCCGCGTGAAGTGGCGATCGACGAGAAGTCAGCCGTGCTGGTAGAGAAAGATGGAAAGGCTCGCGTGGTGGGCATGGGAGAAGGCGCCTATTTTTTGCGTCCCACACACGCGCCGGAAATTTGCGAGCAGGGCGCGGCGCTTACGTTTCGCGGGATCGGCGTGTACCAGGTGCCGGCAGGCGGGCGGTTTGATTTAGTTTCGTGGACGGGCGAGGGTGGCGCGGGTTATACGGTATCGGTGGAGGCTGGCAAAATTTCGAGTGCCCGGCCTTCGAGGTAAGCCTTCAGCCGTGCATTCACGGTATCATTTACATCGTATTCAGATGTTCCAGGGCGGAAGGACACATCTGATACAACGCCCCCGCTTCTGCGCCTACCAACCGCTCCTTTCCCGCAGACTCGTGATATGCGCCACGTGATGGCGGCCATGCCAGGCATAGAGCGCCAGAGTCTTCTCCAGCGTCATCGCACCCAGCTCCGGATGGCGGAAGGTACGCTGCCAGTCGTTGGGGGAGAGCGACCGCAGCAGCCGTATCCAGCGGTCGTGCAAGGATTCCAGCAGGCTCAGTGAGACCCCGACGGGAGTCGCCTTCGTGTCAGCGAGTTCCGCCCAGCGGTCTTCCGCATACGGCTTGATCGTCGGCTCATCTTCAGTTAGCGCCAGCTTGAACCGCACGTACGCATTCAGGTGGCTGTCCGGCACGTGATGCACAACCTGCCGCACCGTCCATCCGTCCGGCCGATAGGGCTTGTCGAGCTGCGATTCGGTAAGTCCTTGAATCGCGGCGCGCAAATTCGCCGGCGTGCGGGCAATGTCGTCGAGAGCGGATTGTTTCTGCTCCTCGGTGAGACCGGCGTTGAAGTGAAACTTGCCAACGGGATAGCGCAGATCGTTCATTCTGACTCCAGAAGAGGAATATTCGACTAGAGATGATCGAAGATCGTCAAGGGTTCAACAAAGTGGGATCATTCGGTCGCATGGTGGCGCGGTCAGGCTACTCGCCTCACCATCTACGAAGCACGCCGGCCAAGCTGCTGACGGCGTGAGAAGCTCAAAAAACTCTACCGCAAAAACTCAGGCCGCCCGCAGGCGGCCTGTTTGTTGTTAACTGGAAGCTGCTAGCTGGGAGCTAATCGCTCAATCCCCCGCCACCGGCTCCGCTACTTCCGGCTTCGCTATTTCCGGCTTCGGCGCAGGAGCAATGCCGCCATTCGTCTTAGTGAGAGCGCCGAGCGGAATAAACCCATTCTCAGCCACGACCGGCTTCTCTTTCAGCACGACTTCGCGATACAGCGAAGCCATCCGCGCGTTATAGGCTTCGTCGTTCTTCTCCGCCCCTCGCGCCTCGGGTGCCCCATTTCTCGCGTCCTTTGCGACAAGCGAGGACTTCTCGGCGGCAGCCTTCTGCTTCGCATCCCGCGCGCGAATTTTTTCCTCGCGCGCATTCTTCGCGATGCCTTTGCTGTCGAGATCGCGTTGCAGTTCATTGGTCACGATCTCTTCGCGCAGCTTCAGATACTCCGTCGCCGTCTCTGGCTGCTCCATGTTCACTTTCTTGCCGCCGGCAAAGATTTCATGTCGTCCGTGCTCCTCGTACCACTTGGTCAGCGTGGCCGTCATGTGCATCTTCTCGATGATGTTCCGCCAGCCCACGCCCGTGTTGTAAGCGCAGAACGAAATCTCGCCTTCCTGCGTCGCGTACGGAATAATGCACTGCTCCGTCCGCCGGAAGTCGTAATTGAACAGGTCCTGAAACCACATCCCCGCGATGAACAAAAAGTTCCAGCGATCGCTCGTGCGCCGCTTCATCACGTCGTCGATCGTCCTGTCCGGTCCCACCTTGCCGTAGTTTTTTCCCGTGATGTGATAATTCTTGTCGAACTTTTTCAAAAGATCCATCAGCTTGAAATGCGTCGGCGCCTGATACGGATCGTAGTTCTTCATCAAACACAAAGCCATTCCAAATCCCGTCCAGAACTTACCGCGCGCCGCATCATTCACCTTCGCAATGTCCTTGGCAAGCTGATCGCCCTTCAAGAACGCCGTGACCGGCACAGCCTCCTTGGTTTCCTTGTCAATCATGACAGCCATGCCAGTCCCGCAATTCGGGTGGCAACCACAAGATAGTTGCCCCCAGTCGTTTTTTGGGTCGTTGACGTGCATCAGGTCGGCCCAGTCGCTAAAGGTTCCCATGAATGAAATCGGGAACCAGTCGCGGGTGGGCTCGCCCAGGCCGGTTTGATTTTTTACGTCGTGCGCGAGATGGCTCAGCGTGTAGCGCTGCGCGGCGCGGCGGTCGTCGGTGACGGCTTCGTCGCGGCCGGTGAAGCTGACCGGCTGGAAGCTGAGGAAGCTGATTGTTTTCGGATTGTCGAGCGCGAACTTGATGATTCTTCCGACCTGCTCGTTGTTGATGCCGTTGACGATCGTCACAACTGGAACGATTTCGCATCCGGCTTTGTGCAGGTTTTCAATCGCCTTCAATTTCACATCGAACAAGTTTCCGACGAGGCGATGCGCATTCGCGGCGTTGCCAATGCCGTCGAATTGCAGATACGCATAGCGCATGCCGGCTTCGACCGCCTGCTGCGCGAATTCAAAGCTCTTCGCAAATTCAATTCCGTTGGTTGCGGCCTGCACGGAGTTGTATCCGACCTTGCGCGCGTAGCGCACGGCGTCAAGGAAGTACGGCGACAACGTCGGCTCGCCGCCGGAGAACTGCACACTCATCTGCCGGCGCGGCTTGATGGTGATGGCGTTGTCGAGCATCGTCTTGATTTCTTCCCACGTGAGTTCGTGGACGAAGCCAACCTGGTTCGCGTCCATGAAGCAGGGATCGCACATCATGTTGCAGCGGTTGGTCAGATCGATCGTCAGCACCGAGCCGCGACCATATTTCACCGTGGAAGACCCGTGGTGATGCAGATGCTCGTCGTTATGCGCCTTGATGTCGCGGCCGGGAAACACGTCTTCAAGATGCTTCGAGAACTCCGTGTCGATCGACATCACGTCTTCGAAGTGACCGTGCGTCGGGCAATCTTTCACCATCAAAATCTTTCCGTCTCTTTCGACGATGGTGGCCTTGATCTCGCCGACCTTCTCATTCATCAGCACTTCATGCGGCAGATGCCCGTCGAGAATCTGCTGCCGGATCTCCGGCACACACTTCGGGCATAGCGAATCGGTCGAGCGCGGCCAGCCCAGCGGCGGCTTCGACTTCTCGTACGACTTCAGCAGCGGCTTTTCCGACCACTTCGGCGTGGGCGACGGATTCGGCTTGATCCGGTTCAAGCGATCGAACACGGCCCAAGTCCCTTGAGCGGCAATGACGGCTGCTTTTTCTACGTACTTGATCGGCTTGCGCATTTTAGCTTCTGGCTCCTGAATTCTAGCTTTTAGCCATTGGCTTTTAGCCCTTGGCTTTCGTTTCTTTGGGATGGCGACTCACCTATACCAGTTAGAGCTATCCCCAAACCTGCGAGTTCTAGTTTTTTTCCCGAACCGGCATTCGCCTGTCCGTTGTCATTCCGAACCGGCAGTCTTCTGCCAATCCGATGTCATTCCGAACCGGCGCTTTTTGCCGGTGAGGAATCGGTTTTTGTTTTTCGCCTCGCTGGGTTTCACTGGAATGAACCTGAGATTCACCCAAACCCTGAGGCAATCCCTGGGAACAGTTGGTCCTACCGACCTGGTTTCTTACACTTTTCCCTGGTTTTATCTGGTTCTATCCTATTGGGAAGATTGGGAAAGGCGCATCCATAACCCAATGAACGGGGCAAATTTGGGGTTTAGCGGGGATTCGGGGGATTAGATGGAGCTAAAGTGTTGAAAGCAAAGGGGACGAGTCCTCAGCTCTCGCAAAGGACGCGAGAAATAGGGCACCCAGACCGTGGATGCTTTACGGCTTCGCCCAATCTTCCCACAGGAGCCCTTTCACGCGCGGGAACTCGGAAACGTTGGCGGTGACCAGTGTCAACTGATGACGCAATGCCTGTCCTCCAATTAAAAGGTCATACGCTCCAATCCGTTTGCCGGAGGCTTCGAGGGCTGCCCGAAGGGTGCCTGCTGCGCGGGAGTCGGCGTCTTCGAAAGGAAGCACGAGAATCGGGCCGGACAAAAAGGCCTCGAGGCGCTTACGATTGAACTCCTGCTTCGTGCTCTTGCGCACGCCATACCACAGTTCGAAAGTTGAGATAGACGATACCAGAATTCGCGCACCTCCGTCTGACGCTTTTTTCACGCGAGTGCGGACTCCTGCCGAAGTACCGTTGATCAGGGCAATGCAGGCGTTGGTATCCAGCAGGTAGTCCACTAGAAAATTTTCCGCTTCGGTGTGCGGGGCTGGCGGCGTCCGCGAGACATAAACCGCTCGGAGTTAAATTGGTCCAGTGCCTCAAACCAGCGCGACGTGTCCGGGATTAGCGGCTCAAGCAGGACTCCTTGCTGGACTCGGCGGATGCGCACGCGGTCTCCCTCGAAACGAAATTCTTTGGGCAGGCGGACGGCTTGGCTGCGTCCGTTTTGGAAGAGTTTGGCGATGTCGGGCTTGGGCATGGGCGGCTTCCGGGGTAGTATATATCAGTAATATATATCGGGCAAAGCGTTTTGATCTCTGCAACTGTCATTTCCCACTCTTTGTCTCCCACTCTTTGTCATTCCGAACCGGCGTTCTTTGCCGGTGAGGAATCTGCTTTCCCGTCGACTCGCATGACAACCGGTTCGCCCCAGCCTGCGGCGAGGTCTTCCCAGGTGGGATTATTTTCGCGGATCAGAGCGACTTTCTTCTCGCGACGCCAGGCTTTGATTTCGGTTTCGCGGGCGATGGCATCGCCGACGTTTTGGTAGGCGTGGAAGTAGACCAGGCGGTGTACGCGATACTTAGCGGTGAACTTTCCTCCCTCGCCGGCTTTGTGGCGCAGGACTCGGGCCATGAGAAATCCGGTGACGCCGATGTACAGGACGCGGCTTTTGCTCGACATGATGTAGACGTAGTAGCACATCTCCGGCGGCAAGGGCGCTCCCGGTGAACAGCAGGTTCCTCACGGCTGAAGCCGTTCGGAATGACCTAGAGATCAAGGGTGGTTTTCATCGTGACGTGCGTCACAACGGCGCTCGAAATGACAAATATTCTTATCGGGGAGAATCCTGCGCGGCGCGGGCTTGATCGACGACGCTTTTAACGGCGTCGATCACGATCTCGGGGCGATCGAACTGGATGTAGTGGCCGCTGTTTTTCGCGATGGTTTGGGCGCCGCGGGTGGAGAGATGCGGCAACTCTTCCTGCATCTTCTCCCAGGCTTCGTTGGTGGGCTTGGTGAGGTCGGAGGGAAGGTCGGCGGAGGGTTTGTCGGGATCATGGGAGAGCACGGCCAGAGGGATGTCGCCGAACGGGCCCGTGCCGGCTGTCTGGGCGGCGCTTTCGGGGAAACTTTTTAGTTCGGCGACACTTTCGCGCGCGCTGTGGAAGTTGCATTCGGCGGCGCGCTGCACGGGGTCATCGTCGCAAAGAGCGAGCAGGCGCGGAAGCCCGAAGGGCATGGTGTAGGCGAGGAACTCGGCCTCGCGCAGTTCGGTCGCTTCAATGTTTTTCAGTTCCGGAGGAAGACGATTTTCCTGGTCGGGGTGAGAGGAATCGACGAGCACCATGCCGGCGACTTCCTTGCGATAGAGGCTGGCGAAGAGGCGCATGGTCAATCCCCCCATGGAGTGACCGACAAGAATATAAGGAGGCGCGATGCCTGCCGCCTGGAGCAGTCGATGCAACTCGGCGGCGATCGCCTGACTGGTGCGGGGTTGAGGACTGGGATCGCTGTAGCCGAGGCCGGCGCGGTCGTAGGAACAGACGCGGCTGAATTTGGCGATCTGCGGCTGCACTTTGCCCCAGGAAATAAAGGTGTCTCCGAGGCCGGATTCGAGGATGACGGTGGGAGACCCCTCCCCGGTGCAGTTGAGGTGCAATCTGTATCCGCCGATGTCCACGAGTTTGCCGGGCATGGGATTGAAGCGGCGGTCGCGAGCCTCAGCAATGTTCTCGTAGATCATGGCGGCGCCGGCGAGAACGAGCGTCAACGCGAGCAAGGCGCGAAGGATGCGGCCAAGCCACGGAGCGGGCGCGGAGGAGGACGCTGAGTTCGGCATGTAGAAACTGATTCGCGGCGCGAGCACGACCCGTGCGCCGCGAGTGGCGGTATTTTACATGACCGGGGGCACGGTGGTGCCCATCACTGCGAGGCAGCGAATTAATTCGCGGCGAACAACGGCAACGGTGGCCAGCAGGAATTGTTTTCGCTGTTCGTCCGCTTCGGCGAGGATGGGGTGGCGGTGATAGAAGGTGTTGAAAAGTTGGCCGAGCTGAAACACATGTTTGGCTAGGAATGCGGGTTCGGTGGTCGCGATGCACTGGTCAATCACTGCGGAAGTTTTGGAGGCGGCGAGCCAGAGTTCCCAGATTTCGTTCCCCCCGATTTCGCTGGCTTGCGCGCTGGTGAGAAAGTTCGTCAAGTCGGAGGCGGAAATTTTGCTCGCGGCGTCGGCGCGGAAACTTTCGGGGTCGATTCCGGCTTTGCGGAAGATGCTGGTGGCGCGCACGGCTGTGTACTGAGCGTAGGGTCCGGTCTCGCCGTCGAAGCTGAGGGCCTCTTTGAAATCGAATGCGATCATGGACTGCTTGGTGTATTTCAGCATGAAGTAGCGCAGGGCGCCGATGGCGATCTGCGTGGCGATATCCTGGCGCTCCTGGTCAGTGAGTTGGGGATGGCGCGCGTCGACTTCTTTTTTGGCGGAGGCGATGAGCTGGTCCAGCAGGTCGTCGGCTTTTACGCCGAAGCCTTTGCGTCCGCTGACTTCGATGTAAGAGCGCGCTTTGTCTTCATCGCTCAGGTTGTAGCCGAGTTCGGCGGCGCAGCGCGGAGTCAGCACCACCATTCCATAGGAAACGTGCGTGAAATGGTCGGCAGCTTCTTCATGACCGAGACCGCGCAGAGCTTCCATCACGGTGTTCTGCGCTTCCGACTGCCGAACATCGATGACGTTATAGTTTTCGGCGACATCGCCGAAGTGCGGATGATCTTTTTCGCCGTTGGCCGTGGAGATCCAGCAGTCGTGCTGGTTGGGATAGCGATAGAACTTGCGATAGCCGAAATCGCGCCCGAGCAGACCGAACTTCCACATGTGGTAGGCGATGTCTTTGCCGACGTAGCCGACGGTGCCGTTAGAACGGACGATGACTTTCTGATCTTCTTCCGATATTTCGTCTTTCGCAGACCCCGCGGACGAGGCGTCCGCGGCTCCCTGTTCCGCGCTGGTTCCCGCGCGGCGCATGACCCAGCAACCCTTATTCTTGCCTTCAGTCTCGAAAGTTAGCACGCCGCTTTCTTTGAGCCTGATAAAGGCCGCGTCCCAGAAGTGCAGCTGAAGGATTTCGCTTTCGCGGGGAAGGAAATCGTATTCGATGTCGAGGCGATCCATGGTTTCGAGATGGCGCCGCAGCACCGCAACCGAGATCGAATCGGCGATGGCCGCCGTCTCCGAAGATGCGTCTTCGATGGCGTGCAGCGTCTGAAGGCGAAATTGCAGATTCTGTTTGTCGGCCTCGTACCATTGCGAGACGCGCGCGTAGAGATCCCAACAGTAGTAGTCAAAGCGCGGCTGGCGCGTGAGCGTCTCGATTTCCGCGCGCGATTTCTTCTCGATGTGAGTGAAGCCCACGACAACATCGGCGACCTGCACCCCGGTGTTGTCGATATAGTTCTGGATGTCGACCGAACGCCCGGCATAGCGCAGCAGCCGGACGAAGGTGTCACCGAGAATGGCATTGCGAAGGTGGCCGATGTGCGCCGCTTTATTGGGATTGATGCTGGAGTGCTCGACCAGAATCTTCCCGGGGGGAACTTCAACCGCGGGTTTCCGATCGGCGGCGAGTGCAGATGCCATCCATCCGCGATTGATACTGACGTTCAGATAGCCCGGAGGTGCGACCTGGATTCCGGCAATACCTTCAATGGGTCCGATTTCATCGCGGATCGCTTCGGCGATCTTCAACGGCGCGGAGCGCAGGGGCTTGGCGAAGGGAAAAATTGGGATCGCGAAATCGCCGAGCTCGACCTTCGGAGGCTGTTCGACGACAACTCTTGGCAGCGCGACGCCGGGATAGCGACTCTGTAAACACTCCAGCACACGCTGGGCGAGACGGTGTTCGAGATGACGGTACAAGAAATCCCTCTAAGTGATTGAAGAAACGGTGATTTTATCAGAGTGAGCGTCGGCCGCACGTTTGACCGAGGCGTGGGAGCTTACCTATGATGAAGGATTCGTCTTCGGCGTCGGCAAACCGGTCCGGCAGGATCTGGCGGCCAAGCACCGGTTCGCCGAACGCCCCAGGATCAACGACCAACGATCAACGATCAACGATCAACGACCAGCGACTGACGACCGACGACGGTTTTTCTTATGCGGATTGCCTACCTAGAGTGTTTTTCCGGAATGAGCGGCGATATGTTCTTGGGCGCGCTCATTGATGCCGGAGTTCCGCGGCGGGTGCTGGAAGAGACCGTTACGGCCTTGGGAGTGGGAGCGCGGTTGGAGATTTCGCGAGTCGTCCGCACCGGGATTTCTGCGACCAAGGTGGACGTTTGGGTGGACGGGGAAAAGGATTTGCCGCGGGAGGAATATTGGGCGAAGCAAGATGCGGCGCGTCCCCTCTCGCCCGCGCTAGCTGACCATCAACACGGACATGGCCATGAGCGCGGGCACGAACATCCGCATGCACAAGAACCTGCGGATCGTCATTCGCATCCGCAGACTGCTCATGGCGAGAGTTCGCGGGCAGAGCCTGCCCTTTCGACAGGCTCAGAGCCTGCCCTGAGCTTGTCGAAGGGAGCGCCCGCGCCACACGAACATTCCCATGAGCATTCTCATACTCACGAGCATTCGCATGGACGAGGACTGACTGAGATTCGCGGAATCATCGGGCGGGCAGCGATCAGCGAGACGGCGAAGAAAACGGCGATTGCGATCTTTGAGGCGCTGGGCGCGGCGGAGGCGAAGATTCACGCGACTTCGATCGAGAAAGTTCACTTTCATGAAGTGGGCGCGGTCGATGCCATGGTCGACATCGTTTGTGCCGCGGTGGGAGCGGAGGCGCTGGCAGTGGATGAGATTGTCTGCTCTCCGCTGAACGTGGGCGGAGGGATGGTGAAGTGCGCGCATGGAACGTTTCCGGTGCCGGCGCCGGCGACCGTTGAGTTGCTGAAGGATGCGCCGGTGTATTCCTCCGGATTGCAGGCAGAGTTGGTAACGCCTACCGGCGCGGCAATCGTGAAAACTTTGGCCGCGCGTTTTGCGGCATTCCCGGAGATGAAGATTGAGAAGTCGGGGTACGGAGCGGGATCGCGCGAGTTTGCGGGACATCCGAATGTAGTGCGGTTGACGATTGGCGAAGCTTCGGCATCTCTGACTGCTGGCATAGCGGAGAATACCGCATCGGAAATTCTGACCGTACTGGAGGCGAATCTCGACGATCTGAATCCGCAGGTCTTCGGATACGTAATGGATCGTTTGCTCGAAGAAGGAGCGCTGGACGCCTTTGGCGCGCCGGTGCAGATGAAGAAGAACCGTCCGGGAACGCTGCTGACGGTGCTGTGCAAGCCGCAAGATGCGGGGAAGTTGACGCGCTTAATTTTTGCCGAGAGCACCACGCTCGGGGTGCGGCGGCGGGACGAGGTGCGCGCGACGCTGGCGCGGCGTTGGGAAAAAGTAAGCACCCAGTGGGGCGAGGTGCGCATCAAGATCGCGAGCATGAATGGTTCGGTGACAAATTACGCTCCGGAGTATGAGGATTGCCGGCGGATCGCAGCCGAGCACCGCGTACCGTTAAAGACTGTCATGCACGAGGCGGCGCGGGCTTATTCGGAGACTGCGAAAGGCCTGAACCACTGAGGGCGCTGAGGTCCGCGGGTACGGAGCGTAGGGATGCGCGGTTCGTCGGAAGAACGACTGCGCTCGGAATGACGCCCACCCCGAGGCTGGTATCGACATATCTATGACGCGAAACTTTTATATTACTACGCCGATTTATTACGTGAATGCGCGGCCGCATATTGGACACGCTTATACGACGATTGCCTGCGACACAATTGCGCGGCGGCAACGGCTGCTGGGCGCGGATGTCTTTTTTCTTACCGGCACCGACGAACACGGGCAGAAGATTGAGCGGGCGGCGGAGGCGGCGGGCAAGACTCCGCAGCAGTATGCGGATGAGATTTCGGCGCAGTTTCGCCACTTGTGGAAGCGGATGGGAATTTCGAACGACGACTTCATCCGCACTACCGAAGAGCGACATAAGAAGCGGGTGCAGGAATTGTTCCGGCAACTGCGCGACCGCGGGTTCATCTACAAGGGAACCTACACGGGGCAATATTGTGTTTCCGACGAGCTGTATGTGGACGGCGCACAGCCGGGCGATCTATGCCCGACCTGTGGACGAATTACCGAAACCGTGCACGAGGAAAACTATTTCTTTAAGCTATCGGCATTTCAGGACAAGCTGCTGGAGTTGTATGCGAATCCGAAGTTTATTCGTCCGGAGACGCGGCGCAACGAAGTGATTTCCTTTGTGCGGTCGGGGCTGCGCGACCTGTCGATCAGCCGGTCGACATTTTCCTGGGGCATTCCGGTGCCGGACGATCCCAAGCACGTGATTTATGTGTGGCTGGACGCTCTGGCGAATTACATCACGGCGATCGGCTACGGGTCGACGCATGCCGGGGCGCAGGAGGCATTCCGGAAATATTGGCCGGCCGATGTGCAGATGATTGGAAAAGAGATTGTCCGATTTCACTGCGTATATTGGCCGGCGTTTTTGATGGCGGCCGGACTGGCGGTGCCGAAGGCGATCGTGGCCCACGGCTGGCTGCTGTTTGAAGAGAGCAAGATGTCGAAGTCGCGCGGCAATATCGTGCGCACCGAGACCATTCTCGATGTGCTGGGCGCGGATGCCCTGCGCTACTTCCTGCTGCGGGAAGTTGTGTTTGGGCAGGATGGATCGTTCTCGTTCGACGCGCTGGTGCAACGCTACAATTCGGATCTCGCCAATGGACTGGGAAATCTGGCCAGCCGCACATTAACCATGATTAACCGATATTTTAGGGGTGAGGTGCCGTATCCCTCGGCGACGGCGTCGAAGACCGCGGGAGACGCGGCGATTGCGGAGACCGCACGGAATACGATCCGCGAATTTGGGACGCTGTTCGATCAGTTTCAGTTTTCGCGGGCGCTGGAAACGGCATGGGGACTGGTGGCGGCGGTCGACAAATATATTGTCGAAAACGAACCTTGGTCGCTGGGCGAGAAACAGGATGACGGGAGCCGGGCGCGGCTGGCGACGGTGCTGTATACGTCGGCGGAGGCGCTGCGGATTGTCACGGCGCTTGCGTACCCCGTAATTCCGGAGGCGACGGCGAAAATCTGGACGCAGATGGGACTCGGCGATATCAAGACAATAGCTTTGAGCGAATTGGCCTGGGGGCAGTTGCCGCTGGGGACGAAGCTGGGCGAGGTGCACCCGGTGTTTCCACGGGCGGACAAGAGCGCTGTCGAAAGGATGCAGCAGATGGAAGATTCGCAACGAGGGACCGGTGCGGACGAAGTCAAGCGAGCGGGAGAACCGGCAGTTGCTGAACCGGTGGGGGCCGCGCCTGCGGATCCGGTGGCGGCGGTTCCTATCGCGGCTTCTGTCGCAAACGACGGGAAGATTACGATCGACGACTTCGCGAAGATTGAGTTGCGCGTGGGCGTGGTGAAAGTTGCGGAGCGTGTGCCCAAGGCGGACAAGCTGTTGCGACTGGAGATTGACATTGGGACTGAGGTGCGGCAGGTCCTGGCGGGGATCGCGGAGGCTTATGCGCCGGAGACTTTGGTTGGGCGCAAGGTGGTGATCGTGGCGAATCTGGCTCCGCGAAAGCTGCGCGGGTTGGAGTCGAATGGGATGATCGTCGCCGCGTCGCTGGAAGGCGGAAAGCCGGTGCTGGCAAGCTTTCTGGAGGATGTGCCGGTGGGGGCGAGGCTGAAATGAGGCGTCCGGCGTTACGCGTCGGACCTCAGACGTCGGACCTCTGACTTCGGGCTCTGACCTTCCGATTGCCGTGACTCTATTCCGTCAAAAGCCTGAACCGCGAAGTACGCGAAGGAAAAGCCGCAAAGATCGCGAAGGAAAGCTGTTGGGTAGTTCCATTGCGGTTTCATCGTCGGATGTCGAGGTCTGAGGTCCGAAGTCTGAGGTCTGACGTCTGATGTTTGTTGATTCGCACGCACATCTCGATGGAAAGCAATTCGACTCCGATCGCGAGGCAGTGATTGCGCGGGCGCTCGAAGTTGGAGTGCGCACGATGGTGGCCATTGGCAATGGCGACGGACCGCCAACGCTGGATGCGGGGGTTCGGCTGGCGGAAAAATATCGATTTATTTATGCGACGGTGGGGATTCATCCGCATGAGGCGCGGCTGGCGGATGAGGCGGCCTACGAGACGATGGAGCGGCTGGCGCGGCACGAAAAGGTGATTGCGTGGGGAGAGATTGGGCTGGATTATTTTTACGATCATTCGCCGCGGGAGACACAGAAGGTGGTGTTCGCGCGGCAGATGGAGCTGGCTGCGGCGGCGAAGCTGCCAATTGTGATTCACTGCCGGCCGTCTGATCAGAGCGAGGATGCGTGGGAAGATTGCCTGGGGATGCTCGAGAAGCAGTGGGCGCCGAAGGGGCTGGGCGGAATTCTGCACTGCTTTACGGGGAATTGGGCGCAGGCAAAGCGGGCGCTTGATATCGGATTCATGATTTCGTTTGCGGGGAATTTGACGTTTCCCAAGGCGCAGCAGATTCGGGATGCGGCGCTGGAAGTTCCGCTTGAACGCATGCTGATCGAGACGGATTCGCCGTATCTGGCGCCGGTTCCGCACCGGGGAAAGCGCAATGAGCCGGCGTTTGTGATTGAGACGGCGCGCCGGATTGGCGAGCTGCGCGGGTTATCCGGGGATGAAATCGGGGCGCAGACCGCGCGAACTTTCTACAAATTTTTCAAAATTGCTGAAATGAATGAAAGCAAAGTATCCCTCCGCTAGCGCGTGCGTTCTGTTAACCTCTGGTTAAGATTCCTTTGTTTCAGAAAGATTAGAAATATATGCCCGATAATAGCTTTGATGTAGTGAGCAAGATCGATCTGAACGAAGTGTCGAACGCGATTCAGCAGGCGCTGAAGGAGATTCACACGCGCTTCGATCTGAAGGATTCAAAATCGAATATTGAGCTGGAAAAAGACGCCATCGTCCTGCATTCGGCCGACGAGTATAAGTTGAAGGCGGTGAACGACATCTTACAGCAGAAACTGGTGAAGCGCGGAGTTTCGCTCAAAGGGCTGACCTATGGCGCGCTTGAGCCGGCGGCGGGTGGAACGGCGAAGCGCAAGGTGACGATGCAGCAAGGCATCGCCATCGAGAAGGCGCGGGAGATCGTGAAGCTGGTCAAGGACTCGAAGAAGAAAGCGCAGGCGTCGATCCAGGCGGACCTGGTGCGCGTCAGCAGCAAAGATCGCGACACGCTTCAGGATGTGATCGCGCTGCTGCGGGGGCACGACTTCGGGATTGATTTGCAGTTTACAAATTATCGAAGCAATTAAAGTCAAAAAAAACTTAACCACAGAGGGCACAGAGGCATTGAGCGCGCCGGCGGCCATTAACGGAAAAGAGATATTTGATCTGCTGCGGGACGACCTTGTCGCGCTGGAGGGGGAGTTTGGGCGCGATACGGTTTCGGGCGTTCGGGCGATTACCGAGATTGGCGAATATTTGCGGGCGGGCGGTGGGAAGAGGATCCGGCCGGCGTTGTTGCTGCTTTCGGCGAAGTTGCTGGAGTACTCGGGTCAGGGCGCGGTGCGGCTGGGCGCAGTGGTAGAGATTATTCACACGGCGACGCTGGTACATGACGACATCATTGATGACGCTACAACGCGGCGCGGGCGTCCGGCGGCGAATACGCAGTGGGGGAATTCGAAGTGCGTGCTGGCGGGCGACTGGCTCTACATGCAGGCCTTCAAGATCGCGGTGCAGGAGCGGAACTTCCGCATTCTCGATACGCTGATCGAACTGACGCAGCAGATGGTCGAGGGCGAACTTCTCCAGATGGAAAAGCTGGGGCAGTCGATCACGCTGGAGGAGCATTTCGACTTAATTTTTCGCAAAACGGCTTGCCTGTTTTCGGTGTGTATGCGGCTGGGAGCGATTCTTGGCGGAGCTACGGCGGAGCAGGAAGCGGCGCTGGGGCAGTACGGGCACAATCTGGGGATGGCGTTTCAGATTGTCGACGATGTGCTCGATCTGACCGCGTCGGAAGATGTGCTGGGCAAGCCGGTGGCGAGCGATCTGCGCGAGGGCAAGGCGACGATGGCCGTGATCCATGCGCTGGAGCGCTGCACTGCGGAAGAGCGGGTGAAGATCGCGACCGTGTTGCAGCATGGCGCTTTCAACGGCGTGACCCATGCGGAGGTTCTCGAAATCTTGCAGCGCTACGGATCGGTCGAGGCGGCGACGGCTCAGGCGGCGCACTATGCGGACGCGGCGCAGAAGGCGATCTGCACGTTTCCGGATTCGGAGATCAAGCGGGCGCTGCTGTGGGCTCCGGAATTTGTGGTGGCGCGGGAGAAGTAGGGAAAAAGCTCTTCGCTCCCAGCTCTTAGCCTAAAACCTCATCGGCCGGTGCCTCTCGCGCGACGACCTCTTTGTTTATACTGAACCCTTTCCAAATGTCCGCTAATCAAAGTGCTACACGCACAATGAGTGTAGCCTGTTTCATGACGGGTTCGGGCAGCGCGGCTGAAGCCGCGCCCTTTCAAGACTTATGAGTGAATTGCTCTCCATGATGGCGCGGCATGGGTATGCGCTGACGTTTGGAGTTTTGTTGGCCGAGGCGGTCGGGCTTCCCTTCCCGGCCGCGATTGCGCTGGTGGCGGCGGGGGCGGCTTCTGCGTCGCACACCTTGTCAGGGCCGGCGGTGCTGCTGATTGCGATGGTGGCGCTTCTGGTCGGCGACACCGCGCAATTCTGGCTGGGGCGCTACACGGGCTGGGCGCTCCTGGGATTTTTGTGTCGGTTGTCGATGAATCCGGAGACGTGCATTCTCAGGTCGGCAGAATCGTTCTACAAGCGCGGCAAATTGACGCTGGTGTTTGCCAAGTTTATCCCGGGCATTAACACGATGGCGGCGCCGCTGGCGGGCAGCATGAAGATGCACTTCGGGCAGTTCCTGCGGCTGGACATGGCAGGGTCGTTGCTGTATGCGGGCGCGTACCTGATGGTGGGATATTTGTCGCGCGATTTTCTGGCGGCTACTTTGTCGGGATTTCACGCGGCCGGACGGGCGATGGAAGCGGTGGTCATCGCGGCGCTGATGGTTTACGCGGTTTATCGGGCGGCGCAATTCCGCAAATATAAGAAGTATCGGGTCATGCCGCGCGTGCAGGTGCAGGAACTGGCGGCGCGGCTGGCTTCGGAAGATGCCAACCGGGTGTTGATCGTGGACGTGCGCAGCCACGGCTACTATGACGTTGGCTCCGAACGCATTAAGGGATCGATTCGCATCGAGCCCAACAATCTGGAGGAGGAGATCAAGAATCTTCCCAAGGATAAGGACATTTATCTGTACTGCACTTGAGCGCGCGAGGCGACTAGCGCCCGGGTGGCGCATCTACTGCAAGAAAAAGGATTCAACGCGTTTGTGATCGTGGGTGGATTCGCGGCCTGGCGGAAGGCCGGGGAACCGCTGGAGTCGGTGCCGAAGAACGATCTGGTGAAGCTGCCGACGTTCAGTTAGTCGTTGGTGGTTGGTGGTTGGTCGTTAGTCGTTGGTCGTTAGTCGTTGGTCGTTGGTCGCTATTGGTTGGGATTCTCTCATGCAACCTTCCTTCTGAGCGCCTACTACTTCTGTTCCGCCTTCTTCTCCGCAGCCGCCTTCTGTGCCTCCACCGTCCACGGCGGCACAACGCCATTCTCGCGCGCATAAGCCACTATCTGCCCAAGGTGCTCATGCGCGTCGGCGACCAGGATGTACACTACGTCCCCGGCATTGGCCTGCGGACCGAGTTTCGGCAGCAGCTTGGCGAAGTCGGCGTTGCTCATGCCGTTGATCGCGGTCTTCGTAAACTCCCACGACTTGTTCAGCTCGGCAACAATCTGCGCCCGATCGGTCGTGGATTTTTCCAGCGCCTTGCCATCGAATCCCGCCGGACGCTCCGCTCCCATCATCCCCATGATTCCATAGCGCTCGCCGGCCACATGCAGAAAAACTTCCGCGAATGAGCGCGCATCCGGCGCGGGACGCCACGTAAGTTTGTCGGCCGGCACCGCGTTCGCCAGCTCCAGAAACTTTTTCTGCACTGCGTCAAGGTCTACCAGCGCCTGTCCCTTCATGTCATAACTGGGAGCGGTGTGGTCGGCGGCCGTGTCCGAATTCTTTGCCCATGCCGCGCTTGCGCCTACGCCAATGCCTGACAACAAAACCGCGCACGCAACTACCACTCTGATCGCATTCGATCGTTTCAAGTTTGCTCGTTTCATCTCTTAGACCCTCCTCGAAGAACTGCCTCCTTAGACGGGAGAAAGACAAAATGGTTTTCATCCGAGCGGAGGTGTTCCGGGAGGTTGAAATGACAACCTGAAACGAAACATCCTGGAGAAGTTTGTCCCCATCGCGTAGTCTGTGTCCCCTGCGTCGAAAATTGTTTTCTTCGGGTGTCCCATCCATGCGCGCTCTGCGCATGGTTCACCCACGTCTACAGCTTCCGCTTGCGGGCACCCAGGATAAATGTATATACCTAATGTATATACGCAAGGAGAGGGAGACCATGGGCACCGCCCGAGTATTCAAGTCCGGCAACAGCCAGGCCGTCCGCCTGCCGAAAGAATTCCGCTTCAAGAGCGAAGAAGTCGAAATCTTCCGCCGCGGCAAGGAAATCGTTCTCCGCGAAAAAAGCAACGACATGGCGCGCGCCTTCGAGCTGATCGCGGGTTTACCCGAAGATGTTCTTCGGGCCGCCGCCGAAGACGACGGCCCCCCGCAGAAGCGCAAAGGCCTGTAGACGACATTGGCTAGTGTGGAACCCGCGATGGAACTAACCTATCTCCTCGACACCAATATTTTTATCTACATCCGCCAAGGCAGGCCGGAAGAGGTCGTCCGCCGATTCAACAAACTCCGCGCTGGCGAAGCCGCGGTTTCGGTCATTTCCTATGGTGACTTGTTCTTTGGCGCCGCCAAGCGCGGCCAGCGGTCGGAGGATCTGGAACGGCTGCGTGCCCTTATGCGCCTGTTGCCGTGTCTTACCATTCCCGAAGCTGCCGCTGAGATTTATGGAGCGGTCCGCGCCGAACTGCAATCGAAGGGCGAAATCATCAGCAACAACGACCTCTGGATCGCGGCCCACGCCCTGGCCTCTGGGCTGATTCTCGTTACTAACAATGAGAAAGAATTTCGTCGCGTGCGCGGCCTGAAGGTCCAAAACTGGACAGCGTAGCAGCGTCTGACTTGGAATTCCTGACGCCTGACGCCTGATGCCGAACGCCCGCTTGCCCGCCCCGTGGTTTACAATGTTCCGTACTTCCAGGCACTCATCTCACCCGTACTTCAGGAGGATTCCCGTGAAACTCACCCCTGGCAAACTTGCCGGTCTCAAGAAGGTCTCCAACGAACGCGGCGTCATCGCGGCCGCTGCCATGGATCAGCGCGGCTCCCTGCAAAAATCGCTGGCCAAAGAGAAAGGCTGCGACGTCAACGACCAGATGATGGAAGAATTCAAAAGTCTGGTCAGCGAAGTTCTCACTCCGCACGCCACCGCCATCCTGCTCGATCCCGAGTGGGGACTGCCCGCCGCCAAGCGCCGCGCCAAAAACGCCGGCCTGCTGCTGGCCTACGAAAAAACTGGATATGACAAAACCGGCCCCGGACGCCTGCCCGACCTGCTCGACGTGTGGTCCGCGCGGCGCCTGAAAGAAGCCGGCGCCGACTGCGTCAAGATTCTGCTCTACTACACGCCCGACGATCCCAAACACGTCAACGAAATCAAGCACGCCTGGGTCGAGCGCATCGGCGACGAATGCCGCGCCAATGACATCCCCTTCTTCCTCGAGTTCGTCGGCTACGAAGAGGGCGCAGACGAGAAGGGCGCGGCCTACGCCAGGAAGAAGCCGCACATCGTTACCGAGAGCATGCGCGAATTCAGCAAAGACCGCTACGGCGTCGACGTGCTCAAAGTCGAAGTCCCGGTCAACATGAAGTTCGTCGAGGGCACGAAATCATTCGGCGGAACGAAAGCCTACACGAAAAAAGAAGCCATCGACCACTTCCACGCCGCCGCCAACGTCGCGACCAAGCCGTTCATTTATCTGTCGGCCGGCGTCAGCAACGCCGAGTTCAGCGAGACGCTGGAACTCGCCGGAGAATCCGGAGTGAAGTTCAACGGCGTGCTCTGCGGCCGCGCCACCTGGAAGGAAGGCATCCCCGTTTACGCCAAGCAAGGCGCAGCCGCATTCCGCAAATGGCTCGAAACTGAAGGCGTGAAGAATATCAACAACGTCAACGACAAGCTGAAAGCCGCGACCAGTTGGCACTCCATCTACGGCGTAGAGTTGGTCCACGCATAGTTCCCCGCTCACGCAGGGGCGGATGCATTCGTCCGCCCCGCGCAGCTCAGGTGTAGAGCGGACACTCCTGTCCGCTGCCTTTGACTTTGATTTTGACCTTGGATTTTGACTTTGATTTTGAACTTGGATTTTGACTTTGGATTTTGACCTTTGACTTTGATCCTTTGATTTTGATTCTTTATCCCCTGGGAACGAAAATCAAAAGCAACTTCAAAGGCAGCGGACAAGAGTCTGCTCTACAAAAAACCTTCCCGCTTTTACAAATCCCTACCCATTCTTTGCAAACCTTTACCGCATAAAGTGCTATCTTTCTCGAAGATAGGCGAGTCAAAAAGATAGGCGAATCAAATCGATGCCATGCGGGTTTCCTCTGAATAGAGTCCGCAGGAATCGAAAGCGCCCTCAGAGAGCTTTCGCAAGAGGTGCCACTATGAGTTGCCGTCGACTCTGTCGTCCGTGCCTTTCTTCCATCTCGTTCGCTTCCACACTCGGCAAAATTCAATCCTGGCAAATAGCCGCCTTTGCTGCCGTGCTATTCGCAACCGTCGCATGCTTTGCGCAAAATCAATCGCCAGGCAATCGGGAGTCGGACGAGCAGTCCAGCTCAACGCAGCCCGACAGCCGAGGCCCCACCATCACTATTCCGGCTGGGACGCGACTTGCCCTCGTGCTGACGCAGCCGGTCCAAACTCGCCACCTGCGCCGCGGCGATGACGTCTACGCCCAAATCACATCACCGGTCAGCTCCGGCGACGAAGTCGTTATTCCGCCGGGGACTTTTGTCGACGGAACAGTCGACCGGCTGGAACGCCAGGGCGGACGCGGCGAAGTCCGTCTGGATCGCATGTCGATTACCTTTCCCGATGGTTACGTTGCTCCCGTCATGGGCCCCGTGATCCTGGAGAGCAGTGACGGCTATGCCTTCAAAGACCCTGGCCCAGGCCGTGGCGTCGCGGCGTTCGCGGTACCCGCCGCCGGCGCTGGTATTGGAGCGCTCATTGGCCACTCCATCGGCAAGCCGGAGTCCACGATCACTTCGACTCTGCCTCCAGGATGCATCTCAGCGCCGCCGTTTTGTACGACGGTAACCACGCCCGTATTCGGCACTCAGGGCAGAGATGCGATCATCGGCGCCGGCATCGGCGGCGCGATCGGCGCGCTTGTTTCTGTGACCCTGTTGTTCGGTTCGCATCAGTTCTTCCTCGCCGCCGGGTCGCCGGTCGAACTTATCCTTCAGAATCCGATTACCTTGCGGCAGGACGAGGTTGCCAAGGCCGTTCGCGATTTCCAGCAGCATCCCGAAACAGTACAGCCTGTCGTACCGCCTCCAATCTTTTATCCGGCACCTGGTTCGGATAACAGCCCGCCGCCTCTGCCTCAAAGCAGCCCGCCGCCTCTCGTGATTCCAGGCCCCCCCGGTCCCGATGGCGTCCCCGGCGCGCCGATCGTCATTCCGCAAACACCGTAAGACCGAGCCGGGACGCAACTATCATTTATCCTCCCAATTGAAACGGTGGGATTGAAGCGCGGAATCCAATCGGGCAGATTGAAGCGGCTGCGCCGCATGCGCGAAGCAGCCACCTGCGCGACCTCATCCCGCGCGGAGCCCGTTCCTCAGGCCTAGCGAGGAATCTCCCGCTCAATCCGCCCAGGGCTGAACGGAACCTGGACGTGATAACCGCCAAACCATTTTCCTGGCGGACGTTTTCCACAGAAAAATTATTTCGATGTGACGAACAACCTTCACTGAGAAAACTCCCTCGCGTACTGTGGACAATGTAGGGCCCGGATGTGAGCGGCGCAAGTCCTAGGAAACTCGCGGCCCCCGCAACCTCCCCATGCGAGCGAGGGACAGTTGGGGCATCCGAACGCCAGGGCGCTTCAGATAAGCTACCCCGAATAGCTCGGGGCTGGCGCCCGTTGTGGGAGTGATCACTCCTAACGTTTTAAGCTGGAAACAGGAAACGGAATTGGAGTTCAGATGAATCGATGAACATGAACTGGTGAGGACGAAGTTGATGAAGATGGATCGATCGGAAGCGACGGCATAGGAACTCGAGCATTTGTGAGCGAAGTTTGCGGCCCTTCTCGGCGCGCCCCTTGCGGTAAAGGCTTTTGTTGTACTCTAATCACCGGAAGCCGAGAGGCGGAAGCCGGAAGCCGACCCATGCCCACACTCATCCCACAGCCCACCCGCGTTCAAGCCGCCGGCAACAAGCCCAAGCTCATTGACGAATACATTGGACGCGTCAACTCCAACACCGCTGCCGCCAGCGTCGCCCACATGTGCAGCCCGCAGGGCTGGCTTGAGCCCGGCCAGACTCCGGAGTTCGACGAGTTTACCGTCGTTCTAGAAGGCATGCTGCGGGTTGAGTTCAAAGAGGATCACACCGACGGACACAAAGAAGCGTCCCTTGATGTCGCCGCCGGACAAGCCGTCATCGTCCACGCCGGCGAGTGGGTGCGTTATTCCACTCCTCTCGAAGGCGGCGCCGAATACATTGCCGTCTGCCTGCCGGCGTTCTCGATGGAGACCGTCCATCGGGATTGATCGGTACACATAATTGTGAAATACTTACACATCGGAAATTTACCGCTGGAATGAACCAACGATGCGAACGAATATCGACATTGATGACCGCTTGATGCGCCGGGCTATGCGGTGCAGCGGAGCGCGAACCAAGAAGGCAACCGTAGAGGCAGGCTTGCGTTTGCTGGCGCGAACCCATGAGCAAGGCTCCATTCGTCGCCTTCGGGGCAAGGTTCGTTGGGAAGGCGATCTCGCCCAGTCCCGCAAAGGTCGCTTTTCGGTTGAATGAGCATGGTGATCGTCGACACCACGGTCTGGATCGACTATCTTCGCGGCAGCGACAATCCTGAAACCAGATGGCTGGATCGTGAACTGCAACAGCAGCCTCTGGGATTGACGGACCTGACCCTGTGCGAAGTTCTGCAGGAGACGAATGACTCCGCCTTCGCGCAAGTATGGACAGATCTACTCAAGTTTCAAGTTTTCGAGACGGGCGGCGCCGATCTGGCGATCGCCGCCGCGCAGAACTATCGCACGCTGCGCAGAAGTGGTTCTACCATCCGCGCCACCATCGACTGTCTAATCGCCACGTTCTGCCTGGAGAATCATCACCGCTTACTGCATCGCGATCGCGACTTTGATGCTTTCGAGAAAAAGCTAGGACTTCAGGTGGTCCACGCTTAGCACGGGTTGCAGCCTGGTGGGTCGCGTCGGCAAAATGGTGAGGGTGACGCCGTGAAAAAGAAAATCCTGCTGTCCTGGAGCAGCGGCAAAGACAGTGCGTGGACCCTATCCATTCTGCGCCAGCGCAGCGATATAGAAATTGCAGGCCTGCTGACTATAATCAATACCCAATTCCAAAGAGTCGCCATGCATGGCACGCGCCGTGCCCTGCTCAAGTTGCAGGCGGAAGCTGCCGGTCTGCCCTTGTGGGAAGTCCCTCTGCCTTGGCCCTGTAGCAACGAACGTTACGAGCAGGCAATGTCCGCCGCTTGCACCGCAGCCATCGATGAGGGAATCTCCGGTATCGCCTTTGGCGACCTTTTCCTCGAGGATGTTCGCCGTTATCGCGAAGACCGTCTGCGCGGCTCAGGGCTGGAGCCCATCTTCCCGGTCTGGGGATCGAACACGCAAAAACTAGTTGCAGAAATGCTCGACGCCGGCCTCCACGCGCGGATTGTTTGTCTCGATCCCCGCAAGCTGCCGGCGGATGTTGCCGGCTGCGACCTCGATCGCGATCTGCTGCGCCGCCTGCCCGAGGGAGTCGATCCGTGTGGCGAGAATGGAGAATTTCACACCTTCGCCTACGCCGGACCTATGTTCTCCAGCCCCATTGCGATCGAGTCGGGTGAAACTGTTACGCGAGACGGCTTCGTGTATTCGGATGTGCTGCCCATCGGATATCCTGCGCAAGCGCCAGAACTTTCCATCAACCTTCCGTGGGCCTCAGGCTAATAGCTAACAGCTAAGGGCGGCCTCATTCCCACTCGATCGTCCCCGGCGGCTTCGAAGTAACGTCATACACCACGCGGTTCACGCCCTTCACTTCGTTCACAATGCGAGTCGAGATCGTCTTCAGTACTTCGTGCGGCAGCGGCACCCAGTCGGCGGTCATGCCGTCTTCGGAGCTTACCGCGCGGATCGCGCAGGTATAGGCATACGTGCGCATATCGCCCATCACCCCGACCGACATCACCGGCAGCAGCACCGCAAACGACTGCCAGATTTTCGAGTAGAGTCCGGCCTCTTTAATTTCGCTGACCACAATCTCGTCGCATTCGCGCAGCAGCGCCAGGCGCTCCGGCGTAACTTCCCCCAGCACGCGCACCGCCAGGCCGGGGCCGGGAAACGGCTGCCGCTGTAGGATTTCTTCGGGCATCCCCAGATCGCGACCGATTTTTCGGACTTCGTCTTTGAACAGATCTTTCAGCGGCTCGATCAGCTTCAGCGTCATCTTTTCCGGCAGGCCGCCTACGTTGTGATGCGACTTGATGACCTGCGACGGTCCACGAACCGAGCGTGATTCGATCACGTCAGGATAAAGCGTCCCCTGCACCAGCCACTTGACCTTGCCCTCGGTCTTCTCGATGCGGCGCGCTTCTTTTTCGAAGACTTTGATGAATTCATTGCCGATGATCTTGCGCTTTTTCTCCGGATCGTTGACGCCCTCAAGTTTCTTAAGAAAACGCCCGGCCGCGTCGACCGCGTCAACATGCAGACCCAGCTTGCCGCGCAAAGTTTTTTGCACCTTCTCGAATTCATTTTTGCGCAGCACGCCATTGTTCACGAAGACGCAAGTCAGCCGCGACTTGCCGTTCTTGTCACGCAAAGCGCGGTCGACGAGCACCGCGGCAACCGATGAATCCACGCCCCCGGAAAGCGCCAGGATGGCGCGCCCAGTGCCGACTTGCTGGCGAACCTGTTCAACCGTCAACTCGATAAAGCGCTGCGGAGTCCACGCCGGTTTCGCCCCGCAGATCTGAAAGATGAAGTTTCGCAGCATCTGCGTGCCCTGCGGCGTGTGGTGCACTTCGGGATGGAACTGCACGGCGTACCATTTTTTAGCGGCGTTCTGAATTCCCGCCACCGCGTAATGGGTCTTCGCCATCAGTTCAAAACCCGGCGGCAATTCGAGCGCCTCGTCGCCGTGCGACATCCACACGGCGAGTTTCTTGGCCAGGCCCTGAAATAAGATCGAGTCGGAAACGATATCAACTTCCGCGTGGCCGTACTCGCGCTTGTCTGCGGGCCGCACTTTGCCGCCGAGCGTGTGCACCATGAACTGCAATCCGTAGCAGATGCCGAGCACCGGCAAACCCAACTCGAAGACCCGTGCATCGGCCGGCGGCGCGTCTTTGTCATAGACCGACCAGGGCGCGCCCGAAAGAATAATTCCTACCGGGGCGTAGCTCTTCACTTCGTCCAGCTTCGCCGTGCAGGGCAGCACCACCGAAAAGACATTCTGCTCGCGAATGCGGCGCGCGATGAGCTGTGTATACTGCGCGCCAAAATCGAGAATCACGATCGATTGGCCGAGACCGCTCTGGCCTTTAAATATTTGGTTGTGGGGAGATTGGTGCGGGGATTTGATTGGCACAAACAAGTTTCTCAAATTCAGAGAGCGAGTGTAAAGAGAGCGTCGTGAACGTAGTTCTGCGTTCGAATTCTTCGCGTGGGGACCTCTCTACGCGAAGCCGGGCATGTCGCTCAGAATCGGCTCGTCGCGGTCGATAGTGGTTTGCACCGGCGGGGATGCTGGAGGAAGGACGGGCAACGCGGGCGCCGGAGCAAGCACTGCCTCCGGCATCTCGGCAATGCAAATATATCCCGCCAGCCGCGCCATATAGATCCAATCGGCGACCGCAAAATATATCAGCGTGACCAGCAGCATGACGGCCACGATCAACCGTCCGGGAACGATTGGAGCGAAGCCCATCGGCATCGAGACGATCGTGAAGGCTGCGACGAAAGCAACGAGATGAGCGAATCCAGTCCAGATGCTGACCGCGAAAACACGGCCGATGCGCTCGCGGCAGAAAGCGACGGCGGCGGTAATCGCGCCAACGGCATTCTCGCCGTCGCGCACCGCAAACACTCCTGCCAGCGACAGGAACCAGTTCAGCGACCACCACGCCAGCGAGATCATCCCTGCCAGCGGCAAAAATAAAAAGAAAGCGAGCCCGGGCCGCGGATTCATGTCGGGTGAGGCCAAGCCAGCCGCGATCCATGCTCCAACAAATCCTAAGCCAGCCGCGAGCGTTACTGCGGCTCGCAGAAAATTCAACCGGAGCAGCGCAGGCAGCGGCGAGCGTTCGATTCCATTCACCTCACGGACGAAATCCGTAGAGACGTTGCCGGTAACGTCTCTACGGAAATAATCGAGCAGGCCGCGGACCGTGGCGATGCGGCCCAGCGATGCGGCGACCATCCAGAGCAGCGTCAGCAACAACCCTGCCAGCAGCCCGCCGATCACCACCCGATTCAGACTTCCGCGCAGGATATGCGCGATCGCCTCGCCGACCAGGTAAGGCTGCCGCGTCCGCAGAAAAAGCAATTCGCCGTTGGTCACGGGCAGCGTGTCGAGATATTCGAACAGACCGAAGAAGAACAAGGCAAAGGCGGTCGCCCCTGCGGTCCAGCGCCAGGTGATTTCCGCCAGCGTGAACAGAGGCCGCCGAAAGGCGGCGCGGAACCCTTCGAGAGTGGGCGAAATTGCAGGCATGTTTAAGAAGATCTGAGGCTCACTCGATTGAGGCTCACTCGATAACGAAAGTTTTCATTAAATCTACAGCAATTACTTCGCGCGCCCGCAACACGGCCGCCTTGTTTTGTTAGATTCAATTTCAGCTCGCACGACGCGCGTTTCAAGAAATGTCTTGATTTGTATTGTTTTGCGATATCTGCATCCGGCGCTGCTCGTCGAGCATCCCTTAGGGCGAACACCAAATTATCGCAACTTTTAGGAGAATAGCATCATGAAGTCGTTACAGTACCTTGCTAGCTTTGCCATTTTGGCGGTCGTTCTGTCCACGAGTTCGTTCGCCAAGGACAAAGACAAAGACACTCATTCTGGATCTTTCACCTTGTCGGACACGGCGCGCGTCGGATCGACCGAACTCGCTCCGGGCTCCTATAAGGTCGAATGGAACGGACCGGCCAACAACGTAAACGTCAACATCTTGCAGGCGGGAAAAACCGTGGCCACCGCGCAAGGTCATATCGAGAGTCTTCCGCAACGCGCCCCGTATGGAGCCGTGACGGTAAAAACACTCGACGACAATACAAAAGTTTTGGATGAGATTGAGTTCAACAACCGCTCCGAAGCTTTGCAAATAGGGGAGTAAGCTGCGGCTCTCTCCGATACCAAACAGGCGGTCCGGAATCAACCCCGGCCGCCTGAACTTTTTTCGGAACGCGGATTAGTGAGCCAGATTACTGAGCTAGATTAGTGAACCAGATTACTGAACCAGATTACTGAATGACGATATTCACGAGCTTGCCGGGCACGTAAATCTTCTTCACGATTCGCTTGCCGGCGATGGCGGCCTGCACCTTCTCGTCGGCTAGCGCCGCAGCAACAACGGTCTCTTCGGCTGCGTCCGCGGGCACAACCACGCGGCTGCGCAACTTGCCATTGACCTGCACGGGAATTACGAGCTCTTCTTCTTTCGCGAGTTCCGCGTCGTAACGGGGCCATGGCGCTTTGAGTAAGCTTCCCTGCTCACCCAGCATCTCCCAGAGTTCGTGGGCGAGATAGGGCGCAAACGGCGCTAACAACAAAACTAAGTTGCGCTGCACTTCCGCCAGAAATGTAGGCGGCACCAACTTCTGCGCAATCGCCTCTTCGGCCGCATACAAACAGTTGACCAACTCCATGATCGCGGAGATGCAGGTATTGAAGTGCCAGCGTCCCTGGAAGTCGTCGCTGACGCGCTTGATCGTCTGGTGCATCTTGCGCTGGATGGCGCGCGCCTGCGGCGTCAACTGCGGTACGGTAGCCGTGTTTGGCATTTTTGTAATTGCATTTCGTACGATGAACCTGTACACGCGCCCCAGAAATCGCTGGATTCCTTCCACTCCGGAATCCTGCCAGTCGAGATCGCGGTCGGGCGGCGCGGCGAACAAACTGTTGAGACGCGCCGCATCGGCGCCGTAGCGCGCGACCATTTCATCAGGCGACACCACATTGCCCAGGCTCTTCGACATCTTGGCGCCGTCTTTAATCACCATCCCTTGCGTGAATAATCGTTCGACGGGTTCGTCGTTGGAGATCATGCCCAGGTCGCGCATGAACTTCGTCCAAAAGCGTGAATAGATCAAATGCAAAATCGCGTGCTCGACGCCCCCGATGTATTGATCGATGCCGCGTTCGCCAAACCAGTATTGCGCGATCTTGCCGTCGAAGGGCGCGTGGTCATTGTGCGCGTCGGTGTAGCGATAGAAATACCAGGACGAATCGACGAACGTGTCCATGGTGTCGGTTTCGCGGCGCGCCGGCCCGCCACACTTGGGACAGGTGGCGTTGACGAACTCCGGCACGCGGCTCAAAGGCGATCCGCCGGTGAGGGTGATGTCGACATTTTCAGGCAAGATGACCGGCAAATCTTTTTCGGGTATAGCTACAATGCCGTCTTTCTCGCAATAGAGCATGGGGATCGGCGTGCCCCAGTAGCGCTGCCGGGAGATGCCCCAGTCTTTCAGGCGATAGGTCACGGTCGCCTTGCCGATCTTGGTCTCCTCGGCGTAGGCCGACATCGTCTTGATTGCCTTGGCGCATGCCATGCCCGTGTAGCGGCCGGAATTAATCAGCATGCCGTCATGGCCGACGAACGGTAGAATCGGCTCGGCCACAGTGTCATCCATGTCGCCGGACACCGGCAAAATGACGAGGCGAATTTCGAGCTTATATTTCTTCGCGAATTCGTAGTCGCGGTCGTCGTGCGCGGGTACGCTCATGATGGCTCCGGTGCCGTAGTCCATCAAAATATAATTCGCGACCCACACCGGAATTCGCTCGCCGTTGAACGGATTAATGGCATAGCGGCCGGTTGGCACGCCATGCTTTTCGATCTCGCCAATATCGCCGGTCTCGCGGGCCTTGCGCTGTTCGGCGATGAGTTGATCGACTTTGGCGCGCAACTCGGGATTCTCCACCGCAAGATCTTTGACGATGGGATGCTCCGGCGCGAGCTGCACCGAGGTGGCGCCGAAAATCGTATCGACGCGCGTGGTGAATACGGTGATGGTCGAACCGCCGGGGCCGAAGCCTTTGTGGTTCTCGGAGTAATCGAGTTTGAAATCGACCAGCGTGCCTTCGCTGCGGCCGATCCAGTTGCGCTGCATGGTCTTAACTTTTTCCGGCCAGCCCGGGAGCTGGTCGAGGTCGCGCAACAATTCGTCGGCATACTTGGTTGTACGTACAAACCACTGCTCCAGTTCGCGCTGCTCCACCACCGTATCTTCATGCCGCCAGCAGCAGCCGTTGGAGAGCACCTGCTCGTTGGCCAGCACGGTCGCGCACTTCGGGCACCAGTTGACTTTGCTCTTCTTGCGATAGGCCATGCCTCGTTCGAAGAGCTTGAGAAAGAACCACTGGTTCCAGCGGTAGTATTCCGGGAAGCAGGTGGTCACCTCGCGCGACCAGTCGTAGCCAAAGCCCAGGCGCTTCATCTGCGCCTTCATGTTGGCGATATTGTTGAGCGTCCACTGGCGCGGCGGCGTGTTGTTGGCGATGGCCGCATTTTCCGCAGGCAAGCCGAACGAATCCCAGCCCATGGGATGGAGCACGTTGTAGCCGTTCATCCACATATAGCGGGCGAGCGCGTCACCGATGGCGTAGTTGCGCACGTGGCCCATGTGTAGCGCGCCCGAGGGATAAGGCAACATCTCAAGCACGTAATATTTTTTCTTGGCCGAGTCGGGTTCGGCTGCATAGAGCGATTTGGCTTCCCGCCAGCGCTCGAACCACTTCATCTCGACGCGCTGCGGATCGTAACGCTCGTCGTGGGGACGATCGCCATTGGAACGATCGTCATTCGGACGATTACCATTCGTACGATCAGCGGGGCTCGTCGCGGCTTCGACTTTTTGTTCCTGCGGCATAAGATAGTTGAAACAGTCATTCTACAACGTCTCTACGAGTGGCGGACACGGTCATCCGACCACGTTGACCAGCGTTCCGATCGGCGGGATGGTGATGCGGATTTCGTCGCCCGCCTGCAACGTGAATGAATCGGGAGGCACAATGCCGGTGCCGGTGAGCAGAAAACATCCATGCGGAAAACTGTTATTGCGGTAAAGATATTCGACGAGTTCTTCCGGCTTGCGCTTCATTTCGTTGAGCGTGGTCGCGCCTGAAAATACGCTTGCGCCATTGCGGCGAATCTCGATCATGATCTCCGTCGCTGCGGAGAGTGGCTCGTCAGAAATCAGCAGGCAAGGACCGAGCGCGCAACTGCGGTCGTAGACTTTGGCCTGCGGCAGATACAAGGGATTTTCGCCTTCGATGTCGCGCGAACTCATGTCATTGCCGACGGTGTAGCCGACGATGCGTCCGCCCGGCGTCACGAACAGAGCCAATTCAGGTTCTGGCACGGACCAGCGCGCATCGTCGCGAATCGCCACCTTCGCGTTCGGACCGACGACGCGGTGCTGCGTCGCTTTGAAGAACAACTCCGGACGCGCCGCGGAATACACGCGGTCGTAGAAGTCTCCGCCGCCAGCACTCTTCGATTCTTCCATGCGCGCGTTGCGACTGCGATAGTACGTCACGCCCGCTGCCCAGACCTCCTGGCCGCCAATCGGCGCAAGCAAATCCTGCGGAGAAAAACCGGCAGTCGTTTCCGCAATGAGCGGGCTCAGATAATCGAGCAGGTCTTCGCGGGTAATCAGATCGTCCCAGGAAGGCGCATTCACGGTATAGAAACGATTCGCGTGCTCGGCTGCGATGCCGTGGCGGGTGCGATAGAGCTTGATGGAAACGGAAGATGGCATGGACCAAGAGTATCGATCGTAGAGACGTTGCTTGCAACATCTCTCGCCATGATCCGAAATGCTGGAAGCGCGAGCCGCAGATCGTGGAGCAAAATTCGAAACGGCTCTTTGCCAATCGTTCCCATTCCGAATTGACGATTTGCGATCGGCTCCCTGTGGACGTATTCATCGAAAATTAATCTGCTTTCAGACTTTTCTTGTTGCGGCCATACCGAATTGCCTGTATTTTTGACGCACCTTTCAGACCCGATTTCGAAAGACCCAATTTAATTTCCACCTCCTAGAAGCGGTAATCGCGCGCTGAGGCACCAGTACGCTGTTGCACGTGTGTCGAAAAATGCACTTCTGGGAAGTCGCCGGAGTGTGTTCAGTGAAATCCGTAAAGCTGTTAGGCCTTCTGTTCGTTTTCGCCGTATCTCATCTCATTGCATCTGCGCAAACCGGGCCGGTTCCGCACTCTTCCCACATTTGGATTGTGGCGGAAGAAAATCACAGCTATGAAGATGTGATTAATAACTCAGGTATGCCTTACTTCAATTCTCTTGCGAACACCTATGGATTGGCCACGCAATATTACTCGACGCAGCACAACTCGCTCTCGGCGTTGATGTGGCTGGTTGCCGGGGAACAAGTCACCTCCGACGACGACGCGGCGGGTTGCTTCAACGTGGATAATGTCGTCCGCCATTTATTGGCACAGAAGTCCACATGGAAAGCTTATGAAGAGGACTTGCCTTACTCTGGATTTCAGGGATTGAGTTGGGCCGATTATGTCCGACGGCACAATCCGCTGATCGATTTCACCGATTCCTGCGCCTCGTCGCAGATAAACAATTCCGTTCCGTTCACTCAACTCGCGATCGACATGGAGAACAATGCAACGCCGACGTATGCGTATATCACGCCGAATCTGAACGACGATGCGCATGACGGCACGCTCCAGCAAGCCGACCTGTGGTTGTCGGAACAAATTCCTGCGATCCTGGCACGGCCTGAGTTTCAGCCCGGCGGCGACGGTCTGATGTTTATACAGTGGGACGAGGGCGATGAAAGCGGATCAAACCCCGATGACCGCTGTGCTTCCAATATTCAGACGGGATGCGGCGGACGCGTAGCGACGCTTGTAATCGGTCCGCAGGTCAAGCCGGCATATCAATCCAATGTACTTTATTCCCACGTGAATTTACTGGCGACGGTCTGTGCGGCTGCGGGGTTCACTTCCTGCCCCGGCGCTGGAGCGCTGGCCGATCCTATGTCCGACTTCTTCAACACCGTGAGCATTGGTACGCCGTTCAATAATGCGGTTGTCGCCTCTCCGGTGCAAATCAGCGCCACCACTAGCAACTCCAGTGCGGTAACCGCGATGCAAATTTACGTGGATAATGCGCTGCAATATCAGGTGAGTGGAAGCCAGGTGAACGCAGCCATACCGATGAGTTCCGGCGCCCATAATGTGGTGGTGCAATCCTGGGACGCAAAAGGCGGCGTCCACAAAAGCGGAATCAATGTCACCGTCCAGTCAGAGTCGGTTGTGATTACCACGCCAGCGCCCAACGCAGTGGTTTCCTCGCCGGTGAAAATTGCCGCTACTGGCGGAGGGACGAGCGCCGTTTACGCGATGCAAATTTACGTGGACAATACGCTGCAATATCAGGCCAATGGCGCCAGCGTGAATACCAGCCTTTCCATGAGCGCCGGTCAGCATTACATCGTCGTGCAGGCATGGGACGACTGGGGCGGGATCAGGAAAAATGGCTTCTATGTAACGGTCGCTGCGCCCTCCATCACGATCAGTTCGCCCTCGGCCAACTATTCTGGATATTCGCCGGTGGAAATGATCGCAACTTCCGTCGATGCGAATCCGGTTTATGCCATGCAGATCTATGTGGACAACATACTGTCCTATCAGTACACGGGACCTGGAGTTCAGGCCGCGATGAACATGACCGCCGGAACGCACAACGTGGTATTCCAGGCGTGGGATACGGCGGGCGGGATCTACAAAAAAAGCGCCACCGTGAACGTAACGCCGATCGTGCCTGTATTTTCCGCGCCGACGGCGAACAGCAACGTAGCCAGTCCGATGACGGTAAACGCATCGGTGCAGAGCGACGCGCCCGTCGCAACCATGCAACTGTATGTCGACAACAACCTGCAATACACGGTCAGCGGTCTCAGCCTGAATACACAGGTGACTCTGTCGCCCGGTACGCACTATTTGGTCGCGCAAGCCTGGGACACCGGGGGAGGAACCTGGAAAACGGGCGAATACGTCACGGTGCCATGAAGCGAGCAGGAGTGGCGACGCGGCGCTGGACGGAACGGGCGAAGGCGCCCGTCCCCACATCGCCCGAAATGCTGGAAGCAGAGACATAGCAAGCTACGTCTCTACGACCAACTTCTTCAATGCGTCAACATTCCTTCGATCATCGCCGGGCTTGTCGATGGGGGTTTCGGCAATGAAGGCCGCGTGCGCCAGCCGCAGATCGTTGAGTAGAATGCGAAATGGCTCTGAGCCGATCATTCCCATGCCAATTTGCTGATGGCGATCGAGCTTCGATCCGCGAGCCGCTTTGGCGTCATTGCAGTGCCAGACTTTGACCTGATTCAGACCGATGGTCGCGTCGAGATTTTGGAGGGTTCGATAGAGGCCGTCTTCGCTGACGATGTCGTATCCGGCAACATGCGTGTGACAGGTATCGATGCAGGCGCCAACGGGAATGATCCCGCGCAGGCGATCGATCACTTCCGCAACCTGCTCAAAACTGCCGCCTAGAGAGAATTCAGCGCCGGCGGTGTTCTCAATCAGGATGGTCAGTCCTCTGCCAGCCAAGTCGAGCCCTTGCGTGGATGCGGCAATGGCCGCAGCGGTGCGCAGCAGACCCTGTTCGCGGTCGGCGCCGCGGAACGAGCCGGGATGCAGCACCAGATATTCCGCGCACAACGAAAGCGCGCGCTCGACCTCGCCGCGAAAGGCCTCCATCGATTTGCGCAGAAAAAGTTCGGTGGAACTGGCCAGATTGACCAGGTAATTGGTGTGGATGACCAGGGGTTTCAGATCGTAGCGAGCCCGGAGGCGGCTCATTTCGGCGCATTGCAACTCGCCCAGTTCATATGGAGCCCACTGCCGCGGGCTGGAGGAAAAAATCTGGAAGGTATTGCAACCCAGGCGGTAAGCGCGTTCAGCGGCATTCTGTACTCCTCCGGCAGAGGAGGTATGAATTCCAATGCGCCGCGAAGTCAGGCGGGGCGGGCGCTTCGGAGCGCGCCGGTTGAGAATGTCCTGTTCCTGCACCATGGAGCGGGAAATGGAGCGGGGCATGGGAAAAGTATAACGAGGCGGCGGCGCGCCTCGCTGCGCTCGGCGGGACGGGCGAAGGCGCCTTTTGTTTACTTTCCGGCACATTTGCGAGCCGGGTGGGCGCAACGGTAGACTTGAGGCGCGGCTTCTCCTGCGGCCGCGGCGAGAAAGTCGAACTGCGCTCGACCGGATAGCCGATGACGGCTGTCCCTATACGAGCCTTTCCCAGGGTGAAAGTTTATGCTTGTGGTCATGAAGGCGCTCGCCACCGAAGAACAGGTGCGCGGCGTTTGCCAGAAAATTGAGAAACTCGGCTACCGCCCGCATCCCATGCCGGGCGCGACTCGCACCGCCATCGGCATCACCGGCAACAAAGGCGAAGTCGAGCAGGGCACGCTCGAAGAAATGCCGGGCGTGCAGGAAGTCATCGCGGTCTCGAAGCCTTACAAGCTGGTGAGTCGCGACGTCAAAGAAGATAACACGGTGATCACTTTTGCCGGGACGGCCGCGACTATCGGGGGCCCGGGTCTCGCGATTGTTGCCGGGCCGTGTGCCATCGAGAATCGCGAACAGGCTTTCGCCGTGGCCGAGCGCGTGCATCGCGCCGGAGCCCAGTTCTTTCGCGGCGGAGCTTACAAGCCGCGCACTTCGCCTTATTCGTTTCAGGGACTCGGCGAGGAGGGTTTGCGCATCATGGCGGAAATCCGCCAGCAGTTTGGCATGAAGATCATTACCGAGGCCATCGACCACGAGTCGCTCGATCTGTGCGAAGAATATGCCGACGTGATCCAGATTGGCGCCCGCAACATGCAGAATTTTTCTTTGCTGAAACGTGCAGGAAGAGCGCGCAAGCCTGTTCTGCTGAAGCGCGGCATGTCCGCCACGCTGGAAGAATTTCTGATGGCGGCGGAATATATTTTGAGCGAAGGCAATTACAACGTGGCTTTGTGCGAGCGCGGCGTGAGGACGTTTGCCGACCATACTCGCAACACGCTCGACCTGAGCGTAGTGCCCGCGGTGCAGCGCCTGAGCCATCTGCCGATTCTGGTCGACCCCAGCCACGGCACCGGCAAGCGCAACAAAGTCACTCCGCTGTCGCGCGCCGCGGTCGCCGTCGGGGCCGACGGATTGATGGTGGAAGTGCATCACAAACCGGACGAAGCTTTATCCGACGGCCCGCAATCGCTCTTCCCCGACCAGTTCGACGAATTGATGACGCAGGTGAGGCAGATCGCGGCGGTGGTGCGGAGAGCCGTGCCGGCGATCGGGGCGAGGGAGACGGTGGGGGTGAGCAAGTAGGAGTAAAGCTCGGAATCCGGGTGCCCCATATCTCGCGTCTTTTGCGAGATGTGGGGATTTTTGATCCTGCTCTCGAATCGGAGCGAGAAATGCGACTCCCGACTCGTCTTATCCTTTCAACGTTTGCTGTAGCTCTTCTGTTAAGCGGTCTGTGTGCGCAAGATTCTCCGCCGGCAGCGCCGGGAAGTTCGGCGCCTTCGGTTCCGCCCTGCGCGCCGGGGACGACCTTCGAATATCCTGACCACATGGCTCGTCCGAGATATCCCAAACAATCTCTGAAGGCTGGGATCGAAGGCACCGTTGAAATCCGGGCTCGAATCGGCAACGACGGCAGAACCGAAGAATTGAGTTTAATGAGCGGCGAGCCGGTATTCGCTAATCCGGCACTCGAAGCGGTTCGTAAGTGGCGCTTCCACCCTGTGCTGATCAAGGGCCAGCCCACCGAGGCCATTTATAAGGTCCGGGTCAGGTATGTTCTGATCTTGCAAGAAGCGGTCGCTGATGTGGAGTTGGAATCACCGCAAGAACCAACGGCGGTTGCCTCTCCGTCGCCCGCCGAGATCAACTCGCCTGACGGCCCCGTGTACAGAGTGTCAGCAGAAAATGGAGTAATCGCCCCAAAAGCAATCTACTCGCCGGAACCGGAGTTCTCTGAAAAAGCCCGCAAAGCTGGGGAACAAGGAAACGTGACGCTCTCCCTGATCGTGGGAACCGACGGCAAGCCGCGAGATGTCAAAGTGTCCTGCAGCTCGCAACCTGATCTGAACGACAATGCCGCCGAGGCCCTTAAGAATTGGAGATTCGAACCCGGAACGAAAGACGGGAAGCCGGTCATGGTCGAGGTCGCAGTAGAAGTCCAATTCCACCTCGACGGCCTGTCGTCTACTCACTAGACCTTGCTTTCTATGTATAATCTGATAATCTGATTTTATGAAGACCGAGACGATTTCCGTGACCGAGGCGGCCCGTAACTTCGCCGATTGCCTGAACCGGGCCCATTATCAGAACACGACATTCGTTCTGCTCAAGAACGGAAAGCCGTTTGCCCGGCTGGTACCGGACGGGGAAAAGATACATACGGCGGGCGATTTGGCGAAAGCGCTGAGCAAAGTTGATTTGTCCGAGGAAGAAGCCAGAGCCTGGAACCGCGATTTGCGCAAGGCTCGCAAGGCTCTCAAGCCCCAACCCGATAAATGGCGATAATCGTAGACGCCGATGTGATTATCCGCGGAGAGCGTGGGACGTTCGACCTGAAGGGATGGTTGTCAGAGCGTTCCGGGGAGCCGGTGGAAATCGCCGCGATTACGGTCGCCGAGTTATGGCATTGCGTCGAAGGCGCCGACGCCGCTTACAGATCGAAGCGTGAGACTTACGTGCGATCCTCAGTGGAAAGAATGTCGATCATTCCTTACACAGAGACGACTGCCCTCATACATGCCCGCATCTGGGCCGCGCTCGAAATGACCGGCCGGATGATCAGCGACTACGACCTGATTGTCGCTGCTACCGCTCTGGAGCGTGGCAGCACAGTTGCGACTTTCAACCAGCGCCATTTCTCTTCGGTGCGAGGACTGAAAGTAATCCAGCCGAAAGCTTGAGCGGCGAACGCTAGCAGAGTCCCACTTCTCGCAAAGAACGCGACCGCTTACTTGTTACTCCCCAGGTTCCACTTCTGCTAATCTTTGTTTTTCTCTGAAACCGAAGCTGCCTTTGAGAAAACTCCTCTTCATCGCTGTGCTGCTTCCCATCCTTGGCGGGGTGGGGTGGTGGTATTTTCGCGAGGAGCCGCTGCCTGACTACGGGCCGTTTTATCGCGAGTACGCGTACGTCAGCAACGGCAAGAGCGACACGGTCAGCGTGATCGATCTGCGCGCGTTTGCGCTGGCCAAGACCATCCGCGTGGGCAGCGAGCCGACCGGGATCGCGACCAGCAGCAGGAAGAACGAAATCTATGTAGTCAATACCGGATCGAACAACGTTAGCGTGATCAATGCCGAGACCAATACTGTGGTGGCGACGATCGGCGTGCATGGGCGGCCTTACTTCATCGACGTGAGCGACGACGGCACGCGCGCCTATGTGGCCAACTCGGGTTCGGCCAACCTGAGCGTGATCGATCTTGAAAAGCGGATGGTGATCGGCAACCTTCGGGTGGGCGCTGCGCCCGGGCTGGCGCGGGTTTCGCCGGATGGTTCGACCGTGATCGTAAGCAATCGCGGAGACAACACAGTCTCTGTGATCGACGCGAAGTTGCTGCGCGTGCGCGCCACGCTGCCCGTCTGCCAGCAACCGGAGGACATCGCCATCCTGCCGGATTCGAGCAAAGCGTTTGTGGCCTGCTCGGGCTCGTCGCAGGTGGCTTCGATCGCGCTGCGCAACGATGGAGTTCCGGCCAAAACTGCTGCGGCCAACACAGTTTCCACGAACGACAAAAAGGAAGACCGCGTGCTGGCGCTACTCGATGTCGGCCGCACGCCGGTGAGTCTCGCGCTTAAGCCCGACGGCGGCGAATTGATGGTATGCGATTTCGATTCCGACAGCATCTCGATCATCGAAACCGGAAACGACGAAGTCGGCAGCAGCCTGGAGATTGGCCAGCATCCCTCGCGCGGCGTGGTCACGCTCGACAACTCGCGCCTCTACGTTTCGAACTTCGGCTCCAACAGCGTCGCGGTCTATGACATCGATCTGGGCCGCCGCATTGCGACGCTGATGGTGGGGAGTCGCCCCGACGGTCTCGCGCTCACGCCGGATCAGAACCACCTTCTGGTGCTCGACACGCAATCCGGGGATGTGACGGTGATTCAGAAGCGCAAGCCGCGAAAACTGGAACCCACGGAGTATTCGCTGCTCACGCTGATTCCGGTAGGCGTGCAGCCGAATGCGATCGTGGTAAAGGCGTTCACCGTAAGCGCGAAGAAGTAGCGGCGTATTTCTTTCGCTCCCGTCGCACTCCCAAAAGAGTTTGTCATTCCGAGCGCAGGAAGGAATCTGCTTTGGTGCCGAAGCCGCAAACAGCAGGTTCCTCGTCGCTTCGCTCCTCCGAATGACAAAGAAGGTAAGGGGACTACACCGTCGCGGGATTGCCGCAGAGCTTGTCGAAGGCGGCCTTCAGATCGGCCGCGATCGCGGGAGCTTCGCGCGACTCGATGTCGCGGCGCGGCATCAGGTAGACGAGTTGGCCGTCGCGCAGAATGGCGATCGATGGTGAGGATGGCGATTGCCCCGTGAAATAGCTGCGAGCCCGTTCGGTGGCTTCTTTTTCCTGCCCGGCAAAGACCGAGTAAGCATGATCGGGCCGGATGGAATTCTGCATCGCTATGCGGACGGCCGGGCGCATGCGTCCGGCGGCGCATCCGCAGATGGAGTTCACCACCACCATCGTGGTGCCAGCGCGATTCTTCAGCGCCTGATCGACTTCCTCGGGCGTGCGAAGTTCTTCGATTCCCAGGCGAGTCAATTCCTCGCGCATGGGAATAACCATAATTTCGGGATACATCGGCATGAGTGTTCCTCTCGTTTCTTTGGTGGATGAATCTCTATTGTAACGTGGATTCATGGGTCATCTTGATCATCTTGAGGGAAACGGCGATCTTGCCTCGTTGGTCGTTGGTCGTTGGTCGTCGGTCGTTGGTCGTCGGTCGTCGGTCGTTGGTCGTCGGTCGTTGCTCGTTGCTCGTTGGTCGTTGGTCTTCAACAGCCAACGACCAACGACTAATGACGACTATCGACTAAAAAAGAACGCGTGGTTCCTGTGTGTATATTGAAAGCGTCCCATGCTGCTGCAAGAGAACGTTCCGCTGGCGCCGCTCACTACCTTCCGGCTGGGAGGGCCGGCGCGTTTCTTCGTCGAAGCCACGTCGATCGGGGATGTCCAGGAAGCCGCCGCGTTCGCCGCGGCGCGAGATTTGCGGCTCTTCGTGTTGGGTGGCGGCAGCAATCTGGTCATTGCGGACCGCGGATGGCCGGGAATCGTGCTGAAGATAGCGATCCCCGGCATCGAGCAACAGGCTGGCCAACATCCAGATAATCATGATCTAGATGGTCAAAATGAAGAAGGCAAGCTTCTGTTTGAAGCTGGCGCTGGAGAGTCGTGGGACCGATTCGTCTCGGCCGCGGTGAGGGCGAATTGCGCCGGCGTCGAATGCTTGAGCGGAATCCCGGGCAGCGTAGGCGGCACGCCGGTGCAAAATGTCGGCGCGTACGGGCAGGAAGTTTCGGAAACGATTGAGTCGGTACAGGTCTACGATCTCGAGGACGGCCAAGTCCGCGAACTGTGCAATGAGGCCTGCGGTTTCACTTACCGCTCGAGCATTTTCAATACGACGGAACGGGGACGGTTCGTCATTCTGCGCGTGACCTATGCGCTCACGCCCGGCGGTGAGCCGCGCCTCGACTATGCCGATCTGAAGCGCCATTTCGAAGGCCGCGAGACTCGTCCGAATCTCGCCGAGACGCGCGAGGCCGTGCGCCACATTCGCGCCCGTAAAGGCATGCTGATTGTTCCTGGCGATCCCGATGGCCGGAGCGCAGGTTCGTTTTTCAAGAACCCCGTGCTCAGCGAAGAGCAACATAAAGAGTTGGAGACACGTGCCGCGGCCAAGGGACTGACTCTGCCGAGCTATCCCGCGCTGGAGAAGAGCCGAAAGGTTTCGGCGGCATGGCTGGTCGAAAAGTCGGGATTCGCTCGGGGAGGCGGTATAGGCCGCGTCGGCATTTCGAGCAAACATGCCCTCGCCATCGTGAATCGCGGCGGGGCGACCGCGGACGACGTGCTCGCCTTGAAAGACCAGATCCAGCAGCGCGTGGAAGAAATCTGGGGCGTGCGGCTGGAGCCGGAACCGGTGATGGTGGGGTTTTAGAAGCAGGGGTCAGGGGTCTGGGGTCAGGGGTCAGGGAACAGTAATTCAAAGCCGCGCTCGCTGGACAATAGCGAATTCTTTTGACCCAACCGCTAGCCCTTACTCTTAATCCCTGATCCGTCAATTCAGATCGACTGCAAGCGATTCATCTAGTGCCGTTCTTCTCAAGAGTTGCACTGCCAAGAGTTCCACTACCAAGAGTTCCACCGCAAAATTTCCCGAACAGAATGGACCCCGGGGCGGTCTTCATGATTGAGGGCAGACGAGTGCTGGCGGGAGAGGCGATCCTGAGCGGAGCGGCGACGGTCGACCAAGATAGAGACCGAGGCAAAGATCCGGAGAATGGTCGAGATGCGTCACAGAGCAACGTCGAGCGCAGTTCCGACGAAGTGCTCGAAGGGCTGGTTCGGGAGCATTCGCGGCTGGTCTATCGCATCGCCTATGCGGTTCTGCGCAGCCACCCCGATGCCGAAGACTCCACTCAGGAAACGTTTATGCGCGTGCTGCGCTATAGCTCGAAGCTGGCCGCGGTACAGGATATGAAGACATGGCTGGCGCGAATCGCCTGGCGCGTCGCCGTCGACCGCAGCCGACAGCGTGGAGGCGCGCGGGAGATTTCGTTGGAAAATCCTGAGAGGCCGTGCCACGAGGTGGCGTCGGCCGACACCCCGGCGGACGAAGCGTTGCAGAGCAGCCAGTTCAATGCGGCGTTAAAGCGAATGATTGCTGCGCTTCCGAAGAAACTGCGAGAGCCGCTGGTCTTATCGTCGGTGGAAGAAATGTCGCCGCGGGCAATCGCCGCGATCTTGAGCATTAACGAAGCAGCCGTGCGCTCGCGAATCTTCCGCGCCCGCCAAATTCTGAAGGAGAGGTTGGCGGGACAGACGGCAGAGAAAAAGATCGCGGGGAAAAAAGATCCGCGAGAAAAAACTGGCAGGTGCGAATCATGACAGACGAGACACGGGTCGAACTCGACCGAGTGCTCGATGCTGCACTCGCAGATTACGCAGCCGTCGAGCCCCGGGCCGGACTAGAAGAGCGCATTCTGGCCAATTTGCGCGCCGAGCCGATGCATGTCGGCGGGGCGCGATGGAAGTGGGGCTGGGCGGCCGCGGTTGCTGGGGTTGCGCTGATTGTGTTGACCCTGAGTTGGTTGCAGCGGCCTACCCCGACGGTCGCGAGTCATCCCTCAGGCGCGAGACAAAGCCCGCCGCAGTCGGGGACGGAGTTGTCGAGTCGCGCTGCGGTAGAGGTTCCCCTACGGGCGCACGAACGGATTCGCAAAACGGCGGCGCGTCGTTTTCCTCGCACGGCAGTAGCAGGCGGGCCCAAGCTTGATGTTTTCCCCTCGCCGCAGCCGCTGACCGAGCAGGAAAAACTTTTGGCCGGCTATGTCGCCGAATATCCGGAACATGCGGTTCTTCTCGCGCGCGCTCAAGCCGAAGACCTGCGCCGGGATGAGAAAGAGGAAATGCGGGAATCGGGAGCGGTCAGCGGAGACAATTCACAGCAGCTAACCAAGTAACGAACACAAGGAGATTCATAAATGTCGAAAAAGATGATTGTGACGACGGTTTTAGTTCTGACGGTGCTGGCTGCTGGGGCGTGGCAGAGCGCGGCAGCGCAAGAATCCGGTGCAGCTAAGGCCGCTTCCGCAGAGAAAACACTGACAGTTTATCGCCTCGACTTCTCGCTCAACGAACTGGAGGACGGCAAGAAGATCAACTCGCGCCAGTACTCCATGAATCTGGTGGGCGGCGAAGCGAACGAATTTAAGATCGGCACCAGGGTGCCGGTTGATGCAGGGAAGGAGGGCGAGTACCAGTACCTTGACGTGGGAACCAACATCTGGTGCCAGCTCCGGGAGCATGGCAGCGATTTATTGCTGGTGGTTCGCGCCGATGCCAGCAACTTCGCGCCGACTCCCGAAGGAAGTCAGGAGCATAGTTCGCGCCCCCTGATCCGGCAGGTCAAGATCAACGCCAGCACCAACGTGGCGCTGCTCAATAAACCGACCGTCATCGGCAGCGCGGACGATCCTAACTCCAAGCGGCAGTTTCAACTGGAAGTTACGGCGACGAAGCTGAGATGAGGCGTCGTTGGTCGTTGGTCGTTCATCGTTCGTCGTTGGTTGTTAGCCGCGTTACATAGGATTTTGCGGTTCGGCCAACGACCGACGACCGACGACGCTTCTAAGAGTGTCCGACCTACACGAGACGAAAGCGCCGCTCTCGGATCGTGAACCCAGCCTTTCGGCTATACCCTCGAATGAGGAAGTGGTTGAACGGCCCGTTACGAGCGGCGCCTCACAGTTTCCTATCGGCAATTCTTGCCGCCTCTTGAAAAATCTCGACAAACATTTTTCGCGTCAGCTTGCCGGTCTGCGTGTTCTGGTTCGAGGGATGGTATGACGCAAGTAACACCTTGCCGTCCGGCATGCGGTAATGGACGCCGTGTTTGAAGAGGTACGGTTTCTTGCTGGCGAGCATCCCCTTACGCTTGAGATAGTTCAGGTAGGCGTCGAAGCCGATCTTGCCCAGGGCGACCACGACTTTTACATTTTCTAAGCCGGCCAACTCTCGATCGAGGAAATATGCGCACTCAGCCAGTTCCTGCGGCAGAGGCTTGTTGTCCGGCGGAGCGCAGCGCACTGCGGCGGTGATGTACAGATCGCGCAACTGCATGCCGTCGTTGCGGTCGATGGCGTTGGGCTGGCTGGCAAATCCAGTGTCATACAAAATGGGATACATGAAATTGCCGGAGGCGTCTCCTGTAAACGGGCGCCCGGTGCGATTGGAACCATGCGCGCCCGGAGCCAGGCCCATGATCAGCACGCGCGCGTGGGGATCGCCGAATCCCGGTACGGGTTTACCCCAATATTCCCAGCCGAGATAGGCGCGGCGCTTTACGCGCGCGACCTCTTGCCGGTAAGCGACCAGCCGCGGGCAACGCGTGCACGCAACGACTTCGCGATTGAGAACTGTGAGCCAGGACATCCGGTCATTACATCACATCGCTTGTGGAGGGGCGGACGTCCGGTATGCGTCGGCGTGAGAGTATACCGGGCTTCGCCCGGGGGCGGACGAGGCGTCTGCCCCTCCACAAGCAAACTGTTTATGCGATAGCTTCTAGAGATGGATTCGCGGCCACAGATCGGCGTGCTGCAAACAGCGTGGCAATGGTGGACCTACGCGGCTACGTATGAGGGATATTTCGCGGCCACGCGACGCCTGTTGGGCGTGCTTTGGGAGTTCGCCCTCGATTCCACGCCGGAGCGCCGGCGGCAGCGCTACGGCGATGCCGATTACGACTGGGATCACCTCGTCAACACCACCAGCGGCGCCGTAGGCTGGCGCGACCGCCTGCTGGGCATGTTCCATTCGGCGTATCAGCCGACCGAGCCGGCGGCGTTTCACGAAATGCTCGATGCTTTGCAAAAGACCTTGCAACGGATCCCTGGGCCGGACGGATACACGCTGAATTTCCGCGCCTACTGCTTCATCGATCTCGGGTCGGGCAAGGGACGAACGCTGCTGATGGCCTCGGACTATCCCTTCCGCCGCATCGTGGGCGTGGAGCTTCTGTCCTCTCTGCACCGGATCGCGGAACAGAATTTGCGGCAGTACAAAAGTGAATCGCAGTGCTGCGTCGCGATCGAATCGATCTGCGCCGATGCCGCCGCCTATTCTTTTCCCGAGGATCCACTGGTGCTTTACCTTTTCAATCCATTGCCGGAGTCGGGCATGCGCCGTGTGGTCAGGAACCTGGAATCGTCACTGGCGGCCCGGCCCAGGCCGGTGTACGTGCTGTATCACAATCCGCTGCTGGAGTATGTGTTGGCCGAAAGCGAGCGGCTGAAGAAGATCGCGGGCACGCATCAGTACTCGTTGTTCATGAGCGTGTCGTGAAGTTCAGGAACGTCTCGTGAAGCGGGGCTGATGGTGGAGGGGCGGACGCCGGGGTTCGGAAGATGTGCAAGAAGTTTCATTCTTGACGGGGACTCCGCGGTGGGCAAAAATCCCAAGAGTTTGTACCCACCCCCATGTTTCATCGTCTCTCGTAAGGCATCTACCGAGCTTGGCTTCCGCGAAGTTGTTTCACGGACGGCCTAGCTCCAGAAGTCCCCCTTTTATTTCAACGAAGCAACGCAGATCTCTGCCCACAGACCGTCTCAGGATTGGAAGACGGGCTCGGCCCGAGAATGGAGAGTTGAATGGCGATATGCCCCGGAGCTGTACGGTTTCGCTGGCCGATTCCTTTTTCTTTGGGCTTTGTCTGTTTTTGGCTGATCGCGTTTTGGGTAGTCGCAACCGCAGCCAGCGCGGGGCAGGCCACGGTCTCGACTTATCACAACGACAAGGGACGAACCGGCCACAATCTGCTGGAAACCACTCTTACTTTAAGCAACGTGAACTCCACACAATTTGGCAGGATCTTTTCACAGTATGTGGACGGCTACATTTATGCGCAGCCGTTGTACGTCCCCAATGTCAGCGTCGCGGGACTGGGCACGCACAATGCGGTATTTGTGGCCACCATGAACGACAGCGTCTACGCCTTTGACGCCGATAATCGCGCGGGCTCGAACGCGCAGCCGTTGTGGAAAGTAAGCTTCATCGACCCGAAGAAAGGAATCACGACGGTCTCCAGCAACGACGTAAATTGCTCCGATCTGATTACACCGGAAATTGGGGTTGTGGGCACGCCGGTGATCGACACGACGAGCGGAACGTTGTATGTCGTGGCGCGAACTAAGGAGAAGAAGGGCGTGTTTTATCAGCGGCTGCATGCGCTCGATATCGGCAGCGGAGCGGAAAAATTTGGCGGTCCGGTGGTGATTCAGGCGTCAGTGGCGGGTACGGGCAATGGGTCGGTTAACGGCACGCTGAGCTTTAATCCGCAGATCCAGAATCAACGCTCCGCGCTGCTGTTGCAGAACGGGCAGGTGTACATCGCGTGGGGTTCGCACTGCGACAGCGGCGGCTATCACGGATGGCTGATGGCGTACGACGACAAGTCGCTGGAGCAGAAGGGCGCGTGGGCGACGACGCCGAACGGCGAACAAGGCGCGATTTGGGAGAGCGGCTCCGGGCCGGCCGGAGATGAATCGCTGAATACTTATTTCGCGACGGGCAATGGAACTTTCGACGCCAACAGCGCCGGCACCGATTACGGTCAAAGCATGGTGAAGCTGGCGTCGCCAAAGAAAGGCACGTTTGCGGTGCTCGACTACTTCACGCCCTACAACGGTCCCAACCTGAATGTGGGAGACTTCGACATCGGCTCGGGAGGCTTGATGCTGCTGCCCGACCAGACCAGCGGACCGGTTCTTCATCTGTTGATCCAGGGCGACAAGGTGGGGAACATTTATCTGGTGAACCGCGACAACATGGGGCACTACAATGCGCAGAATAACAATCAGATCGTGCAGTATCTGGCGGGCGCAGAACTGGGAATGTGGAACTCGCCGACGTTCTGGAATAATCGCATCTACTTTGGCGCGGCGAATGACACGCTCAAGGAATTTGGCTTCAATCCAAGCAACGGATTGCTCAACACTGCGCCGGCTTCTCAGACCACGGCTCCATTTCCCTATCCCGGAACCACGATTTCGGTATCGGCGAATCAGGACAGCAACGCCATCGCGTGGGGACTCGACAACTCCTCTTACAAAACCAATACCGGAGCCGTTCTGCACGCCTACGACGCCAAGAACCTGGCGACCGAACTCTACAACACCAACCAGAACGCCAGTCGCGACAATCCGGGCGGGGCCGTGAAGTTCGCCGTGCCGACCGTCGTGAACGGGAAAGTGTATGTGGGGACGCAGAGCAAGCTGAGCGTGTATGGACTGATTTCCAGTTCGAGCCAAGGAAAGGAGTCGTCGGTAAGATCCTCAGATGGCTCCTCTAGGTTGAAATGACAAGCCCTCTGCTGCGGCTTACAATCAGTTGAGGAGCCCTCCAGTTGGAACCTGTCCTGTGTTGCCCTCCCGAGTTGCGTGAGGGTGTGACATGTTGGGCGGGTACCCGGTGAAAATCGATCCCGATGCGAGTTCGTTGGCTGAGCTTTGCGATTGCGCTTTATATAACTGCGACGCTCGCACCTGCGGGCATTGCGGCAGACGCTCCGGTTGACGTCAAAGCTGTGGCTGAGGCGGTCGACGCTCACTACAACCATCTTCATTCGCTTGAGGCAGAGTTCACCGAGTTGTATCGCGGGTCGGGGATGGGGCGGACCGAAACCGGGACGCTGTGGCTGAAAAAACCGGGCAAGATGCGGTGGGAGTACCGTTCTCCCAGGGAGAAGCTGTTTGTCAGCGATGGGAGAGATGCGTGGTTTTACGTCCCGGCGGATCGGCAGGCGCGGAAGACGGCGGCGAAAAAGCTGGATGACGTGCGCTCTCCCCTGGCGTTCTTGCTGGGCAAGGCCAAATTAGAGAAAGAGTTACAGGGATTATCTCTAGCTCCAGATATAGAGCCGCTACAGTCCGGGGACGTGGTGCTGCGGGGAGTGCCGACGGCGTTGGCGGATCGCGTGAGCGAAATTGTGCTGGAGGTGACGCCGGAGCACCAGATTATGCGCATTGTCATTCAGGAAGTGGATGGGGCAGCGACGGAATATCGGTTTGGCGAGACGAAGGAAGACGTGCCGATCGCCGATGGGCGGTTTGCGTTCAAACCGCCGGCGGGGACTGAAACGGTCGAGGGGGCACTGGAGTAGGGGTTCGTGCCAGCAGCGGCGGAAAGCAGATTCCTCGCTTCCGCTCGGAATGACAAAGCATCCTAGCCCTTGAAACATCCATTTCTTGAAGTTACTTGAGTACCGGGCAGGCGTCATCAGATGAGTGTTGGTGTCTTAGAATAGTTAGTGGGAATGTTAGACTGAGCGATAAGGCGAGCTGGGCAAAACGATCGGCAGCGGAATCGGCAAAGTCGGCGGGAAGGTCAGCGGAAAAGTCGGCCAATGGCGGAATTTGTAGTCAAGATCGCGGACGATCGCGGGCACGTCCAGCAGCACATCGAGCAGGGCTACTCGGAAGCGGAAGTGCGCGACCGCTTCTCGCAGCAAGGCTATTTGGTGTACTGGGTCAAGCCCCAGGGCATGCTGACGTCGGGTGTGTCGCTGAGCCGGCGGCGGAAGTTGAAGCAGAGCACGTTTCTGGTGTTCAACCAGCAATTTCTGACGCTGATCCGGGCCGGGCTGCCCATCCTGAATTCGCTGGAACTGCTGATCAAGCGGCAGAAAGACGCGCAGTTGCGGCAGATTCTGGAGAACGTGCGCGATCGGGTGAAGGGCGGCGAATTGCTGTCGGATTCTTTTGCGGCGCAGGGGATCGTGCCCAAAATTTATACGACCACCCTGATGGCGGGGGAAAAGAGCGGCAACATCGACGAGGTGCTGACGCGCTATATCGCCTTTCAGCGGCTGGCCATGACGTTCCGCAAGAAGCTGTTCGTGTCGCTGATTTATCCCACGCTGCTGATCAGCGTGGTGATCATCATGGTGACGTTTTTGTTCACTTACGTGGTGCCGAAGTTTGCGGATTTGTTTGAGAGCCTGGACGCGAAGCTGCCGGCCATCACGGTGTTCATGCTCGACGTTGGGCAGAATGCGCAGAGGTATGGGCCATATTTCTTTGTTGGGCTGGTAATTTTCCTGTTCGCGATGTGGCGCTGGAAAGAAACCGATCGTGGAGCGGACCAGATCGATCGCGTGATTTTGAGCACGCCGGTGTTGGGCGACATTCGATTGAAGCACCAGATTGCGAGTTTCTCGCGCATGCTTTCGACGCTGTTGCAGGGCGGCCTGCCGCTGGTGCCGGCGATGGAAACCGCAGGCGCTTCGATGAGCAGCCGTCGCATCTTAAAGGGAGTGATGCGGGCCGGCGTAAGAGTGCGCGAGGGCCAGGGACTGGCGGGCAGCCTGGAAGAGCAGAAGATTTTTCCGGAGCTGGCGGTGGAAATGATCGAAGTCGGAGAATCCACCGGAGCGTTGCCGGCGATGCTGAACTCGGTGGCGGAATTTTACGAAGAAGACGTGCAGACAGCGCTGGGCGCGTCGATGGCACTGATCGAGCCGCTGATTTTGATTGTGATGGCGATTTTTGTCGGCGGAGTGCTGATTTCGCTGTATTTGCCGATCTTTACTTTGGGAGTGCATTAAATCGTCGTTAGTCGTCGGTCGTCGGTCGTTAGTCGTCGGCCACTGACAGATGACGACGACTGAAATTTTTGAGTGGGCCGCAGCAGGAATAAGCATGGCGACAGCCGATAAAAAATCGTTGTTCGTAGGTGGGGGAAACGGCGGGCCGATCAGCCCGACGGGAAATCCTATCACCGACCTGGAGCGCGCACAGGATGTGGCGCGGCGCTATCGCTGCGAGTTTATCGACCTGTCGGGCTTTGAGTTGCATCACGAGCTGTTCAAGAAAATTCCCGTCGAGCTGATGTTCCGCTACAAGTTTGTGCCGCTCGAAGAAACTGTCGACGGCAAGCTGGCCATCGCCATCGCCGATCCCAGCCAGCTGATGATGATCGACGAGATCAGCCTGCTGCTGAAGCAGCGCATCATCACCAAAGTTTCAACGCTGAAGCAGATCGACAACATCCTCACCAAGACCGAGCAGTCGCAGCGGGTGCTCGAAGAGGCCAGCGAAGGCTTCCAGATTATTCGCGAGGACGAGAATACCGGCGCCGAAGAGACACTGAGCATCGACAAGTTGACGGCGACGGGCGATACCAGCCCGATCATCCGCTTAGTCGATACTACGATCTTCACCGCGCTGCAACGGCGAGCGTCCGACATTCACATTGAGACCCGCGACGATTCCGTGGTCATCAAGTTCCGCATTGACGGTGTGCTCACGCAGGCCATGCCGCCGATCGGCAAAGAGCACCATTCGACGGTGATTTCGCGTATCAAGGTTATGAGCGAGCTCGATATTTCCGAGCGGCGCGTGCCCCAGGACGGACGCTTCCGCGTGAAATATAACGGGCGCGCCATCGACTTCCGCGTCTCGATCATGCCCTCGATTCATGGCGAAGACGCTGTATTACGTGTCCTCGATAAAGAATCGATGAGCGAGAAGTTCCGGACTCTGACTCTCGACGTAGTTGGGTTTGACGAAGATGACCTGCGCCGCTTTCGCCGCTACATCAAAGAACCGTACGGCATGGTGCTGGTGACGGGGCCGACGGGCAGTGGCAAAACGACTACGCTCTACGCCGCGGTCAACGAAATCAAGACCGACGAAGACAAGATCATCACCATTGAAGATCCAGTCGAATATCAGTTGCGCGGCATTACGCAGATTCCGGTGAACGAGAAAAAAGGACTGACCTTCGCGCGCGGGCTGCGATCGATTCTGCGCCATGATCCGGACAAGATCATGGTGGGCGAAATCCGCGACTCGGAAACGGCGCAGATCGCCATTCAATCGGCGCTGACCGGTCACCTGGTCTTTACCACGGTTCACGCCAACAACGTGGTCGATGTGATTGGCCGATTCCTGAATATGGGCGTCGAGCCTTACAACTTTGTTTCGGCGTTGAACTGCATTCTGGCGCAGCGACTGGTGCGGTTGATTTGCGAATCGTGCCGCACGGAAGTCCATTACGCGCCCGAAGTTCTGGAAGCCAGCGGGCTCGATGCGGCGCAGTGGGGCAAGGTTCCGTTGTATGACGGGCCGGGCTGCATTGAGTGCGCGGGCACGGGATTCCGCGGGCGAACCGCGATTCACGAACTGCTGGATTTAAGCGACCGCATCCGGGAAATGATTCTGGCCAAGAAGCCGACGTCGGAGATTCGGCGCGCCGCCCGCGATGAGGGCATGCGCTTCCTGCGCGAGTCGGCGCTGGATAAAGTCCGGCTGGGAATGACCACGCTGAAGGAGATCAATAAGGTCACGTTCATTGAGGCGATGAGGTAAGGCATTGTTCGAAGGTTTCAAGGTTTCAATATTCTGCAAATGAATCCCGAGGCTTTCATCGTTGAAACTTTGAAGCCGTGAAACTCTGAAACTGTGAAACCTGCCAACCTCAAGTTCCCTTTCAGCTATTGCAATTCCTGGCGATAAGGATTCTGATTTAGAGAACAGAATTACTCAAAGGCGTACTCGGGAATGAGTTCCAATTCAAACACACCTAAGCCGAAGCTGGCTTGCGAAATTGCGGCGGACCGCGTGCTGGCCGGGCGCTTCTCGGATGCGGGAGGCGGGCTGGAGGCTTCGGCGGCGCGCGAACTGGCGCCGGGCAGCGTGGTTCCGGATCTGGTGGAAAACAATTTGCGGCAGCGCGAAGCGGTGCGCGCCGGAATCCACGAGGCGCTGGGCGGAGTGGCGCAGCGCTCGAAAGATGTGATTGCCGTTGTTCCCGACGCTGCCGTGCGGGTGATGCTGGTCGAATTCGATGCGCTGCCCTCGGATTCGGACGAGGCGCTGGGCGTGGTGAAATTCCGGCTGAAGAAGTCTCTGCCCTTCGACGTCGACAAAGCGAAGGTTTCGTATCACGCCCAGAAAGTAGGCGAGGAAGTGCGCGTCGTGGCAGCTGTGGCGATGACAAGCGTCATCGAAGATTACGAGAAAGTATTTCGCGAGGCGGGATTCAATCCCGGCGTGGTGCTGCCCTCGACGCTGGCGGCGATTGGCGCGGCCGACGGGAAGAAGCCGACGCTGGTAATCAAAGTGGATGCGCACACGACGAGTATTGCGATCCTGAATCAGGATCAGCTGCAACTGTTCCGCACGCTGGAAAACTCGCGCGGCGTGACCATTAACGGCGAGCAACTGGCGGAGGAAGTGTATCCGTCGGTGGTGTTTTTTCAGGACACTTATCACCTGAACATCGAGCGCATCTATATTGCCGGGTTGGCGGAGCCGGGCGGAGCCGCTCCGGCGTTGCGGGCGCAGACCGGCGCCGATGTGCAGGAGCTGGTGTCGTCAGCGCAACTGGGCGCGAGCACGGGCGGGGCGGTGCCGAAGTGGAGAATGGCAGGAGTGGTGGGAGCGTTAATTTCGTGAAAACCGTCGTTGGTCGTCGGTCGTTGGTCGTCGGCAAAACCCAAACCAACTACTGACGACCGAAGACCGACGACCGAAGACTAACGACTAACGACCGATTTTATGCGTCTTGATATCAATCTCGCGAGCCAGCCTTACGAGGATGCGCGCCAGTTCTGGATGCGCTGGGGCACCGCCGTGGGTGCGGTGGGGGTGCTGACGCTGGTGCTGGTAACGCTGGACGTGACCGGCTGGGTGAATGCGCGGCGGGATCGGGCGGCCATTGCGCAGAAGGAAGCGATGATTGCCGATCGCGATCGATTGCGCGCCAACGCGGAGGGATTTCTGAATCGTCAGGAAAACCGCAACACCCGCGATATGTCGCAGTTTCTGAATGAACTGATCGAGCGCAAGGCGTTTTCCTGGACGCGCGTGCTGGAAAATCTGGAAAAGGTAATGCCGCCGCGAGTGCACCTGATCGCGATCACGCCGCAGCTCGATGAGGATAATCAGCTGGGGCTGAAGATGAGCGTGGCGGGCGATTCGCGGGATCGGGCACTCGAACTGGCGCGCCGCATGGAGGAATCGAAGCGCTTCGCGGAAACGCACATCACGGACGCGCGTTTTCAGCAGTCGCAGACCGGTGACAACGAGCAAGTCGATATTGTTGCGGTGTACATTCCCGAGCCGCCGCCCGCGGGCCCGGAGGCGCAGAAACTGGAGCCGAGGGCGAAGACCGGCGCCAAACCGAGCGAAGGCAAAGGATCCGAGGGTAAACCTTCGAATGGCAAGTCTTCTAATGGCAAATCTTCGAATGACAAATCAGTGGCTAAACCGGGCCTGAAACCGAAACGGGCGATGCCGAACGGAGGGCCGCGCTAATGCCTGACTTCCGGCGAACCCGAAAAAGTCTGAAAACGGCGCTGGCCATCATGGCGGCGGCGGATGTGCTGGCCGCGGCGGTATATTTTTCGCCGCTCGTCGGTTCCGCGGAATCGCGGCGGCAGGAATTGAACACGCTGCAAACGGAGTTGATCACGAAGACGCGCCAGGTGGCGCCGCTGAAAGATCTTCCGCAGAAAGTTATTTTGGCCAGTCACGAGATCGGCGACTTTTATAAGAAGCGCTTCCCTACCCAGGAGTCGCAGATTCTGACGGAACTGGGGAAGATCGCGGCCGCCAACGGTGTAACCATCGACCAGGAGAAGTACAAAGTGCTGCCCACCGACGCCGGGGGATTGGAGCCGGTGGAAATCGAAGCGGACTTCTCCGGCAACTATACCGCACTCGCCCATTTCATTAACGCGATGGAGCGAGACGAAATGTTTTTTATCATCAATAGCGTTACGCTTGGCGGCCAGCCGCAGGGTCCGGTCAAATTGAGCGTGAAGCTGGAAGCGTATTTGAAGGCGGGATCGTAAGTGCAACTGGGATTCGAAAACAAGAAGAAGACGATGTGGGCGGCCGGGCTGGGCGCAGTGGCGATTCTCGCGCTGGCGTTTGAAGTCATCCCGTATTTCACCGGATCGTCGACCGAGGCTTCTTCGAGCGTGCCGCCGATTGCGGCGCCAGTCACGCCCCGGTCGAATCCGCGCGCGGGAGCGAAGCCGACGAAGAAGGCGCGCGTGGAAAATCTCGATCCCACGTTGCGGCTCGATTTGCTGGCTACAAGCGAACAAACGATCTATCAGGGGAATGGGCGAAACATTTTTGTATCGCAGGCGGAAGATGTGAAGATTGAGCATCCCACGTCATCGGGTGCAACTGATGTAACCAAGGGTCCGGCTTACGTTGTGCCAACCGCGCCGGCTTCGCCACCGATTCCGCTCAAGTTCTATGGGTTCGCGAGCCGGATGGGCGAGCCAAAGAAAATATTCCTGAAGAATGGCGAAGATGTCTTCGTCGCGGGAGAAGGCGAAATTGTGGACCGGCAATATAAGGTGATTCATATCACGCCCACGTCGGTGGAGATTCAGGACGTGGTGAACAGCGGCCCCCCGCAAAGCATTCCGCTGACGCAGGGGTGAAAGGATTGGGTAATTGAGTGATTTTGTAATTGGGTAATTGAAAACCGGAGGGCGTATCAATTACTCAATTTCACAATTACTCAATTTTAGCGATGTTGTTGCGACCAGAAATTCGAGACAGACGGGACAGCGGCTACATCATGCTGACGCTGACTCTGGTCATGGCGCTGATGGTCATCTTTGCGGCGGTGATCGTGCCGACGATTGCGTTCGACATCAAGCGCGATCGGGAAGAGGAGATGATTCACCGCGGCGTGCAGTACGCGCGAGCAATTCGCGGGTACTACAAAAAATTCGGCCGCTACCCGGTCAAGCTCGAGGATCTCGAGAGCAGCAACAACCTTCGTTTTCTGCGCAAGCGGTATAAGGATCCTGAGAACTGCAAGAACGGCGTCTGCAAAGATTTCGTTTTGCTGCACTATGGCGACCCGCAACTGGCGATGGGCGGACTTGCCCTCGGTGGCGGATCGATACCCGGCGCAAATCCGATCGGCGGAAACGGGCCGAATGGTCCAGGCGGGCCTCCGGGAAATGCGCTGTTCGGAGCGAATTCCAATTCGTCGTTCGGTCAGAATCAGGCAGCGACGAATACGCCGGCGGGAACGGATGCATCGCAGCCGAATTCGCAAAACGGTGCGGACGCGACCGGCGCAAATGGGACGGGCGACGCCAATGGGACAGGCAACAATAACGGCACAGGGAGCGGTACCGGTGGGAATAGCAGCGGCCCCGGCGCGACCTTTGGCGGCGGTCCGATTGTGGGAGTGACCAGCGCCAATAAGAAAGACAAGACCATCCGCGAGTTCAATCACAAAAAAAAATACAACGAATGGCAGTTCGTTTACGACCCGACGACCGATCGTGGCGGCCTGATCAAAGGCCCGTACCAGCCGCAGATTACGGCGTTCGGACAGCAGGGCATGCCGAATCTCAACGGTCAGCAGCCGGGGAGCAGCAGTCCGTTCAGTTCGTCGCCTTCGGGAATGCAGAATAATTCAAGTTCGCCATCGTCGGGAGGATTCGGAGCACCGAACCCTCCGGCGACGAATCCTCCACAGCAGCAGTGAAGGACAGCCGCGCTGCGCGCGGGGGACGGCCGAGGGCCGTCCCCACATAAACTCTCTCCGAGTGAAAAGGCCTCACCGTTTTGGTGAGGCCGCTCCAGGTTTCCAGAAGGATTTCGCGACGGTTACACGCTGAAGGATGAGCCGCAGCCGCAAGTACTTTTCACGTTCGGGTTTTCGAACTTGAAGCCGGCGCCTTCGAGGGTTTCGACGTAGTCGACGATGCAGCCATTCAAATACATCACCGAAGTCGCATCGACGAACACTTTGAGGCCATCCATGTCGAAGGTCTTGTCCATCATGCCGGCGCCGTTTTCGAACTGCATGGAATAGGAGAAACCCGAGCAGCCGCCACCCACTACGCCAATGCGCAAGCCGGCGGGAACGGGATTCTGCTGTCCCATGATCTCTTTCACCTTGCCGACGGCGTTGGTGGTCAGGGTCACAGGGGCGGGCTTCTTGGTGACTTCAGTTTTGGTCGCTTCGGTTTTGGTCACTTCAGGTATGGATGTGGTGGCCATTGGTATCTCCTTGGCTCTAAAGCTGTTTTAATTATAGCAAAAGACGTTTCCGTCACAAGCGCGGTTCCAGCCCAGGTGCGGAAGCTCTCTGGGCATTGGATGCGGGCCGCCGACGGCGGGTCGCCTTTCTTGCTGGGGCCGTGACGGCACTTAACCGACTTCGCACCATGTATTAATTCAGTGCCGGGGCTTGCCAACGGGTCTATAATCGTCGCGTTAAGGCCTTCCCGCCTGGACGCGGGTTTTGCGCGCGCCTCGCTCAGGAAGCGGAAGCTGCTCGCTTGGGTTCACTCTGCCGAGGTGGCTTATGCTGACGATAGTGGCGGTTGGATTTGGGATTTTCGCCGTTGGTCTGATCATCCTGCTGATCTACAAGAGCACGCTCACCATGCACGAAGATGAGCAACTGTTTCTGGATGATGCCAACTCGCACATGCAGGAAGAACAGACCGAACTGTTAGTCAAGGTCAACCGTTTGACGATTCCGATGCGCGTGTTCAGTATTGGGGCCGGAGTATTTCTTCTGGCACTGGTGGCGATGCTGATCTTCCAGAAATTGAACGAGGTTCAGTAAGCAACGGTGTTCGTGAGAGCAATGTGGAGCGGCGATGCAGCGTCGCGGTCCGGGATAATTGTTTGCACAGGGAGTATTCCCCTGGACCATCTTCCTTTGGGCGATCGAGTCTTGGGACTATCGAGTCTATCGAGTCCGTCCTATTTCCTCAACATTGTCCAAGCAGTAAACTATATTTCCGAACGCGCGAAAGTGGCGGAATTGGCAGACGCACCAGACTTAGGATCTGGCGGGTAAAACCGTGGGGGTTCGAGTCCCCCCTTTCGCACCAATCGCTTTGAAGAACCTCAGGTTGGTTGCCGCACCGAAACTTTCCTCGTTCCGATCGCACCGCCAAGGCTCCCGATTGTGCCAGGGTGATTTAGGCATCGATGCGTCTGGGGATATTTTCCGGAGGAGCATGAACGATCAGGAATTGCTGCGCGAGGCTCTCGAAGAAGCGCGGACCGGATTGCGCGAAGGCGGCTTGCCGATCGGCTCGGTGCTCGCCGACCGGCGCGGGCAGATTGTCGCCCGGGGATATAACCTGCGCGTGCAGAGCGGAGACCCGACGGCGCATGCGGAAGTCGTCTGCGTGCGCAATGCCGGACGGCGGCGGGATTGGGCCGAGTTGACGCTGGTCAGCACGTTGAGTCCGTGCATCATGTGCACGGGGACGGCCTTGCTGTTTCGCATTCCCCGCGTCGTAATCGGCGAGAACCGGAACTTTATGGGAGCGGAGGAATTGTTCCGGAAGAGCGCAGTAAGTGTGGTCGTGCTTGACGATGAGGAATGTGTTCGCCTGATGCGCGAATTCATTGCGGCGCATGCCGACTTGTGGAATGAGGACATTGGGAAATAAGATCGCGGGTTTCGCTTAGCGCGCCGCAGGAACGTGACGATCGTGCTTCGGCGGAGCCGCGCTCTCGCTGGCAGGAAGCGGGCTCTTCAAATCCCATCGGCACAGCGGGCAGCGAGTGGCCACGGAGAAGACAATGCGACCACAAGCTACACAGTTGAGGTTGGGGCAAACTCTCATGTTCGAGCTCCTCGCTGCGGATGCGCCTGCCATCGCAGCGCAACGAATCTCTGCGCTTTCGAATTCCACACTAGCACGAAGAAGTACCAGCTGATGCGCTCCTTTTCCGTTGCCTGAGATTGATTTTTCTTCTGGACGCGGCTGGCGGTTGTAGTGGGGCGAGCGAATGGACCAGGCGAAAGGCATGGCCTGCGGCCACCCTGGACGGGGGCGTCCGGGGCTCCACAAGTCCGCGGGACTCCACGAGCGGGGCTACGAGACGCCGAGGTTTTCGGTGGCCATACTGACGATGGCTTGGGCGATCGTCAGCGAGGCTGTCGCGGCGGGCGAGGGGACGTTGAGGACGTGAAGGACCTTTCCCGAGGGCACGAATTGAAAATCGTCTACTAGTGTGCCGTCGGGCTTCAGGGCTTGGGCGCGCACGCCGGATCCCCCGGGGACGAGATCGTTCTCGCCAATCTCCGGGAGCAGGCGCTGCAAGGCGCGAACGAAGGCGGGCTTCGAGAACGAGCGCTGCCACTCGCCGAGGCCGTCGCGCCAATGCTGGCGGGCCATCCGCCAGAAGCCAGGAAATGTGAGGGCGGAAGAGAGATCGCGCACGTTGATGTCGCGATGACGGTAGCCCTCACGCGCCAGAGCGAAAACGGCGTTGGGTCCGGCGTCGACTTTGCCGGTAATGCGGCGCGTGAAATGGACGCCAAGAAATGGAAAACGCGGATCAGGCAAGGGATAGATCAGCGCGCGCACGAGCGAAGCGCGCCTGGGCGTGAGGTCATAATATTCGCCGCGGAAGGGGACAATCATGATGCCGGGATCGTCGCCGGCCATGCGCGCGACGCGGTCGCTGTGCAGGCCGGCGCAGTTGATGAGCCACGTGGTTGAGTATGTGGCGCGCGAAGTCTCGACTATGATTTCGTCGGCGCGCCGGAGAATAGCTGTCGCGGCTGCGGAAATAAGCACAGTACCGCCGCGAGCGGAAATCAGCTCAGCGTATTTTTCGGAGACCTTCGCATAGTCGGTGATTCCCGTCGAGGGCACGACCAGGGCTTGCAGCCCGCTGGCGTGCGGCTCGATTTCGCGCAGCTCCTCGGGACCGATCAAGCGCAATCCGGTAAGGCCGTTGGCTTGGCCGCGCCGGCGCAATTCTTCAAGACGCGGAAGTTCAGCTTCTTGGGTCGCGACGATAACTTTGCCGCATACGTTATGGGCGATGCCGTGCTCGCGGCAGAACTCGACCATGGCCGCGGCCCCGGTGACGCAGAGCCGCGCCTTCAACGAGCCGGGCTTGTAGTAGACGCCGGAGTGGATGACGCCGCTGTTGTGGCCGCTTTGGTGGCGGGCGACGCGGGATTCTTTCTCTAACACCAGGAGCTTGAAGTGCGGAAAGCGGCGCGTAATTTCGAGCGCGACTCCCAATCCTACGACGCCCGCGCCGATGATGACTACGTTGTAGCGAGAGTCGGTCATTGAGACATGATCATAGCCGGCCTTCGGTCGCCGGTCGTCAGTCGTCAGTGACAACGATTTTGCGATTGATGTTTAGCCGACGACTGACGACCGACGACCGAAGGCTTGTTTAGTCTACGATGAGAAGCACCTGCAAGCTCTGGCCGGCATCGGGTGCGGTGCCGGGAGAACTCCCGGTCACTGTGATGGGGTAGGTTTGACCGCCGTTTCCACTGGCTAGGGTAGTCACGCTGACTGCTCCGGTCGGCGCCGACACACCGAAGGAATCCATGGCCGAGACCTGGAAATTGTAGAGCGTCGACGGTTGGAGCCCGGTCACTGTGTAGCTTAGGCTGGTGGCATTGGCGATGGCAGACTGGTCCTGAAAGATCGAGTAGGTGATCGCGCACCCGGCCGTCGCGGAGGAAGCCGTCCAGGACAAAGTCGTGCCGGAACTCGTCGTGGCGGAGGGCGCCAATCCCGAGGGAACGGTCGGCGCGGACGAACAAGTTCCCCCGCCTCCGCCAGTACTGACGCCGCTGCACGAGAGCAGGGCCAGAGTCGTCAGAATCAGTATCGTAATGAGACCGAGAAGCCTGGGCGTCGCGTGGCGACTGCCTCCGGCGCCGCAACCGATCACGATTACGGGCAACAATGACCAGAGCGCGTAAAGCATGGTGCGGTGAGTGGAAGAAGAGCGATTCGAAGAAGATTGACTCGAAGAAGATTGGAGCTGCGCCTTCCGCGCCGCCGTGGAAATACTCATCACCACGTCGACGGCAGAAGATCCTGGAGTTTGCGGGCCCGAAGGGCTGAACAGGCATTGCGCCCCGGCCGGGAGTCCGGAAGTACAGGCGAGCGTTACCGCGCCACTGAACGAAGTACCGACCGGTTGAATAGTGAGGCTATAAGGGCCGCTGGTTTGGCCGGCGGTCACGGTCTGGCTCGCGGTCGACGAGAAGACGATAAAATCCTGCGCCACAGTCAGCGCAATCGTGAAGGAATGGCTGGGCGCTCCCGTGGTGTCCTGGGTATTGATGTTGATGTTGTACGTTCCGGCGGCCGCGTCGTTGGTAACGTTGAGAGTGGCGGTCAGGTTCGCCGAGCCGCCGGTAGCCAGAGTCAGGGGATTCGCCGGTGTGAGCAGGCATTGTGCGCCAGGCAGGGCGCTGATGTCGCATGTGGCATTGACCGCTCCGCTGTAAAACGTAGACGCGATCAGCTTGAGGCTCGCCGTACCCTGACCGCCCGGCACCAAGGATAGAGTCTGGGTTCCGGAAATAGAGTAGTCGCCTACATTCAATGGCACGGCCAGCGAGTGGACATCGGAACCGGCAGAGCCGGTCACGGTCAGCGTGTAGCTTCCGGCGATGAGGCTGGCAGCGTTGACGGTGACGGTTGCTGTCGCCGGGTAGGAACTCACTGAGTTGGGGCTGATGCTGCAATTGCCTGCGTGGATAGAGATGGAGCAACTCAGCGTCACGATGTTGCTGAATCCATCCTGCGATGAGATCGAGAGCGTGGCCGAAGCGCCGGCGCTGCCCACATTCACTTCCGGCAATGTGAAGGGCTGGAGAATAAAATCCGGGTTCGTGGTGACCACTACGGTGAAGCTTGCGGTGAGCGGTGTTTCGGCTCCCGCGGTCGTGGCCTGAATGGTTACGGTGTAGGTGCCGGGCGCGGTGGTGACGGGTACACCGACGCTGGCCGTCATGTTTGCCGGGTTGCCTGCCGTAGGGTTGACCGTGGTGGAGGGGGTTAGCGTGCAGGTGGCGCCGGGCAGGCCGGAGCAAGAGACATTGACGCTCTGGTTGAACGATCCCGCGGCGGTGATCTGAAAGCTCACGGGGATTGAAGTGGTTCCTCGCGGAACGGTTACGGTCGCCGGCGAGGGCGACGACATCGCGAGGTTGACGATTTGCAGGGTGAGCGGGACGAGATGGGTGATGTTATCCGGATCGGACCCGACGGCCTGCAAGTTGAAATTGTAATTGCCCACTACGTCGCTGGCGGTCAGCGTGAATGGAGTTTTGTCCGCGGGAGTCAGCGTTGCGGGTACAGCCGAGCACGCGGCGGGCGGAGCTGTGGAACCCGCAACGCAGCTCAGGGTCACAGAGCTGGCGTATCCGCTTAACTCGCTGGCGGTGCCATTCCAGGTGGCGGTTTGTCCGGGAAAGACGACTAGCGGAGAAGTGGAGACGGAAATCTGAAAGTCGGGCGTGATTACGAGATTGAATTCCCAGACGCCGCGGCCGTAGGTGGATGCGCGCAATAGCTGCTGGCCGCCGCCCGTGAAGATTCCAATCGCCGTGACTGCGGCGTTCGGCAAGAATCCGGCCTGGCCCGTCGTGGGATCGGGTCCGAGTTCGACCCATGCGGGAGGTAGAGACGTTGAGGCTGCGAATACGCCAACGTCGGTCGCAACAAACACCTGTGCCATCTCAGCGGAAACGACCACGGCGTTCGCCGGGACGTCGGGAAGATTTCCGGTGTAGTCGAACCAGGTCGCGCCGGCGTCGGTCGTCCGCCAGACATGGCCCGTGCTGCCGGTAAATCCCATTACCGTCACGTATGCGGTCTGACCGGTGGTGTCGGTCGGATCCAGGGCAACGCCCGAGATGGGAAATTGATTAGGATTGATGCTGCCTTGCGGGCCGTTGTTGGTGACGTCGTAGAACGCGGGAACGCCACCGGTAGCGTAGCGCGTGACCCAGACGTGGCCGCCGGCGGGCGTAGTGAGAACTCCGGCGATGGGGCCGAGTCCGCTGGTGGTTGCATAAATTACGCTGGAGCCGTTGTCATCGGGCACGCCGCCTGTGGCCAAAGAGCTGATCTGGTTGATTTCGCTACCGGTGCAGGTAGCGGAACCGAGAGTCTCAAAGTTCGGGCTGAGGACGGTGAACGGGCCGCCGGTGCGCGGTCCGCGCCATACGCGGCAAGTGCCCACCAGCATCGCCGAGGACGAAGCGGGATCGAGGATGTAGGGAAAATAAAATGCGCCGTCGTCCCCGCCCACGGTGCTGCTGGTGACGACGAAGTCGAATCCGCTGTTGTCGCAGGCGACCCCGTTTGAGCAAAGTTGCACGCCAAGACCGCCCGGGGGCAGGTCGGGATTCGACGCGTAAAAGTTTGTGGGCGTATTTGGATCGATGGCGTTGTAGCCGCCATCGCCGCCGAGAACGTTTCCCCAGCCTGGATTCGTCGTGGCTTGGCCGGTCGCGGGGGAGCCATTGTCCTGAGCGCCGCCGAGCAGCGTGTTCTGGTCGGTAGGATGCTGCGAGAAGCCGATGAATTGCGTCATCGATCCCAGATTCTGGTTGAGATCGTCAAACAGGTTCGTGCCGGAACAAGAGCCGGTGCTCAGACCGAAAAATCCGTCGAGCGCGCGGTAGATGCCGCCGTCATTAGCGAAATACATGAGGGCGTTGCCGGAGGCGGGGATGGCGTATGCCAGCGCGTGCTGAGCGGGATGCACATGGGCAGGCGCGGCGATGGGATCGCAGCCGTAGACGTGCGTGAGGTTCAGGAAAGAAGAACCGGTGCACGCGGGATTCTGCGAGGTAATTTGACATTTGTAGAGATTGATCGCGCCGGCGTAGAGATCGGTGCCCGAGCCGTTGGGAAGCGCCAGCAGTTCCAGATTGTAGGCGCCTTGCTGGACGCCGCAGCCATCGAAATCGCCGCAGTTGGTAATCGCCGCATCCGAGATTGTGTTCCAGGTGTTGCCGCCGTCGAGGCTTTGCCAGATGCCGCCGTCGACGGGGATTCCGGTGGAGGAAAGAGAAATCAACCACGCATACATCTCGTTGCGGCCGGGAACAACTGTCATTTCCGCGCGGTAAATTGGGCAGGCGTAGTTATTCGAGGTCGAGATAGGCGGGCACGCCGTTGTGCTGAGTGTCGAGCCACTGGGTTGAGAGGCGAGTCGAGTCCAGGTCAGACCATCGGGAGATGAATAGAAGCCGTGATAGCGGACGGCAGCGAAGAACTGGCCATTGCCGGAGTTGGCGCTCGCGTTGAAGACAACCGAAGTTGCGGAAGCGGCGTCGGTTGCGGCGCCCCCGGGATCGACGAGAGCGTTGTAGCTCCAGGTTTGACCGGCATTGAGCGAGGTGTAGAGGCCGGGCATAGTGCCGGTATTGACAGCGCCGGCGATCACGCCTTCTGAAGTGGTGGCCATGGCGGCGACTACGGTGTCGATTTGGGCGCTGGCGGTGTCGAACGCCATGCGCGTGCCACCAAGGCCGCTGAAGCTGAGCGCGTTGTTGTTGGCGCTGGAAATCAGAGTCCAAGTGTTGCCGGCGTCGGCCGAGCGGAGAATTCCCAAGCCGAAATAGGAGTCGGTGGAGTTGTCTGCTTCGCCGGTGGCGGCGAGGATCACCGATTCTGTGGGATTCGTATTGCCTGGTTGGATGGCGATGGCGCCGATCGAGAGCGTGGCTTGATCGTCGGTCGTAGGCGTCCAGGTCACGTTGTTGGCCGTGCCGTTGGCGGCGTTGGTCGACTTCCAGACGCCGCTTTGTGCCCCAGCGATATACAACGTGTTGCCGCTGGGATCGGCAGGATCGATGGCAACGGCAGTGGCTCGGCCCGAAACCTGACGATAATCCTGTGTGCCGGTGCCGGAAGCGTCGGACGCCAGCGGCACCGGACCGAGTGGAACCCACGAGCCGGAAGAGAGCGAGGCTGGCGCGATTCTGCGCGAGGAGGCGTTTTCGCGAGCGGCGGCGGCATGCTGCGCACGCAGCTTAAGTTTTGTCTGCCAGGCGCGGCGGCGAAGTTCGGCGGCGTTCTTGCCGTGAACCAGGCGTCCGCGAAAAAACCACTCATTGCGCTGCTGAACATGGTCGTCTCCGGGATCGGAGGAGGAGCGCTTATTGGGAACGACTTGCTTCGTGGTTTGCGCTGATGTGAAGGAAACCGAAGCGAGCCAGCAAATCGAAACGATTGCGAGAATTCGCATGATAATTCGCAGCGATGTTCGTAGTGAAGACAGAGAGGAGCCGCAGGACATAGGAAAACTCATCCGCCAGTATGGGAACTGGACGCAGCCGAAGCAATGCAAAAGCGGCATTTGGAGCCGATGCTGGCCCACTTTGGGAATAACTGGAACTGCGGCAGGGGTCAGTCGAGAGGTTTCGACGTTGTACAATTTGCGTTCGGGCTGGTAGATCAAATGCAAAGACCTCAACCACAAAGAGCACAAAGGTTCACAAAGGAAAATCGTGGGCGCCCGACCGCTTTCCCCAGGATGGCAAGCCTTTGGCTTGCGGCATGCCTGCTCTGGAGTGCGACTTGCAGCCTGGCGCAGCAGAAAAACGGGTCGGCCGAGCTGACCGTGGCGGCGGCGGCCGATTTGAGCGCCGCTCTCAAAGAGATTGGCGATAATTTCGAGAAGAAGACGGGCGTGGTCGTGAAGCTTTCGTTCGGAGCCTCCGGCGCTCTCACGCAGCAGATTCACAACGGAGCGCCGTTCGATCTGTTTTTCTCGGCGGACATGGACTATCCTCGCCAACTCGTGGCCGAGGGCGACGCCGACGGTGCGAGCCTGTACCAATACGCTCTGGGAAAGCTGGTGCTGTGGGTGCCGGCCGACTCCCGGCTCGACGTTGTGCGTCAGGGCATGAACGTTCTGCTCGACCCGTCAGTGAAGAAGATCGCCATTGGCAATCCGCAGCACGCTCCTTATGGGCGGGCAGCCGAAGCAGCTTTGAAGCATGCCGGGATGTATGATCGGGTCGCGGATCGGCTTGTTCTCGGTGAGAACGTTGCGCAGGCAGCGCAATTCGTGGAGTCGGGCAATGCGCAGGCGGGATTCGTAGCGCTGGCACATGCGATCGCGCCCGGCATGCGCGGCAAAGGGAAGTATTGGGAAGTCCCGGCGGATTATTATCCCCCGCTGACGCAGGGTGTGGTTGTGCTGTCGCATTCGGAACACAAAAAAGAAGCGGCGGAATTTCTGAACTACATCAAAACGAGAGAAGTCGCCGAATTGCTTCGCAAGTACGGCTTCACGGTGACGGCAAGCGAGCCAATGAAGTAGCTCCAGCGTCTCGCCGGGTATCGCCACGACAGCCGCCGGACCGGTCCTGAGCCGCGCTATGAAAATCTTATGGCAATCGACTGGCAAGCTTTCTGGCTGACGCTGCGACTGGCGATCACGGTATCGGCCATTTTGCTGGTACTCGGCCTGCCCATCGCGTATTGGATCGCGTTTTCGCGCTGGCGTTGGAAATTCCTGGTGGAGGCTGTGGTGGCGCTGCCTATCGTGCTGCCCCCGACAGTGCTGGGATTCTACGTTCTGGTCGCGCTCGGACCGCGCAGTCCGCTGGGCCGTTGGTGGAACACGCTCAGTGGACACACTCTGGCGTTTACTTTTGGCGGGCTGGCGATCGGATCGATCCTTTATAGCCTGCCGTTTGCGGTGCAGCCGTGCGCGGCATCGTTCGCGGGCGTGGACCGGCGGCTGATCGCGGCAGCGACTACTCTGGGCGCTTCTCCGCTGCGAACTTTCTTTCGGGTGATTGTTCCGCTGTCCATCCCAGGACTGATTACGGGCGCGGCCCTCAGCTTCGCCCACACCATGGGAGAGTTCGGCGTGGTGCTGATGGTGGGCGGGAATATTCCCGGCGTCACGCGCACCGTCTCGATTGATATTTTCGATCGCGTGCAGGCCTCCGACTACGCCGCCGCGAATGAAACGGCGCTGGTACTACTGGCGTTCAGCTTTGGCGTGCTGGCGCTGGTGTATGGCCTGAATCGGAAGGCGTGGGTGATCGGACCTAAAACGATCGAATCTAATAACTAAGGCCCATTTAAAATAAGACCCGTAAAATGGCCGGATATGAGTGAGCCGAGTACCGACCAAGCCGAAGCGATTACCGTTTCGCCGGGAGGCGCGCCGTCGCAGCAGGCAGCAGGCCCGCTGCTCGATGTACGGTTTCGCAAGCGCTTCGTGGGTCACTCACCGGAGTTTGTTCTGGCGGTTGAGTTCCAGGCCGCTGCCGGCTTCACCATTCTGTTTGGGCCATCCGGAGCCGGCAAAACCACTCTGCTGGATTGCGTTGCCGGATTGGCGACACCTGATTCCGGGCGCATAGCCATCGGCGACCGCATTCTGTTTGATGCGGCCCAACACATCGATCGTAATGTGGCGCGACGCCGCATCGGATACATGTTTCAAACGCTTGCCCTGTTCCCGCATTTGACCGTCGAAAAGAATGTGGAATTCGGGCTGGCCGATTTGCATCGGGCGGAGCGCGCGGCGCGGGCGTCCGCCATTCTGGAGAGACTGCGAATTTCGCATCTGGCGCAGCGCTACCCGCGGCAAATCTCAGGCGGAGAAAGCCAGCGGGCGGCGCTGGCACGAACTCTGGTGACCGAACCTGCGGTGCTGCTGCTTGACGAGCCATTGGCCGCGCTCGATGCGGCGACGAAGAGCAAGATTATCGACGATCTCCGCGCCTGGAACCAGGCTCATCGCATTCCGATTCTCTATGTAACGCACAGCCGGGAAGAGGTGTTCGCGCTGGGCGAACGGGTGATCGTACTGCATGCCGGTCGGGTCGTGGCACAGGGCACGCCGCATGAAGTAATTTCCGCGCCACTGCAAGAGACGGTGGCGCAATTGGCGGGATTCGAGAATATTTTCGACGCCGATGTGTTGGCGGTGCGCCCGGAGCGTGGCACCATGACTTGCCGCGTTACCGGCGATGGCGGGCCGGTCTTGTTCGAAACTCCTCTGGTGCACGGAGGCGTGGGCTCGACGCTTCGCATCGGCATTCGTGCCGGCGACATTTTGCTGGCTACGTCGCCGCCGGTGGGATTGAGCGCGCGCAACGTGTTTCCGGGGCGCATCGCAGCGCTCGAACAGCGCGACGTGATCGTATCCGCGCGCGTGAAGTGCCGCATCGAGATGGAAGTCCATCTCACGCTGGCCGCCCGCGATTCGCTGCAACTTGCACCGGGCAAAGAGGTGTGGCTGGTGATTAAGACGCACTCCTGCCATTTAATGCGGAAGTAGCTCTTGACAGCGGAAGGATTCGGGGTATGATTCTGGCGTTAGTATTCCCCCCGCGGCCGATCAGGAGTACCCCATGAGTAATACCAGGTTGGCAGCATTAGCGTGCTGGTCAATACTTCAACTTCAGCTCACTCTCAGCCACGGCTTCGCACAAGGCGTGCAGCCCTATCCCAACGCGATTACCGATCGAGTGGTTCGGCAGGAGACCTGGATGTCCGCGCCGCCCGTCAACACCGTATTCGAGGATCCCGATTTCGGATCGCAGATGGTGCGAGTTACGGATCAGACGACAAACTTCAAGCATACAGGCGGATACTTTCGGAGTCCCGCGGTCGGAGAGACGAACTCGTGGAGCGCAGATGATACGAAATTTTATGCAATCGGCGAAGGAGGAGTCGACTACGCCTTCGCATTTGATCCATCGACGATGGCGATTAGTTCGTTGCCCGGCGCTGGGGCGGGGCAGGGGCTGGTAATTGGACTTCGTCCCGGCCCTACGTTCAGCTTTGTCGATCCCGACCTCATCTATGGCACCACGACCGCCAATCGATTCACCATCAGCGAGTACCGATTTTCCACCGCCGCTACCACGCCCTTGATCGATACCTCGACCTGTGGCGTCCAGCCGGCGCTCGATTTGACAAACCCGGAGATGCAGAGCGATGACGACGTAAGCCTTGCGGCAGACGACAGCCGCGTTTCGGTTTCCGAAGGTGGTCCTGAAACCGGGGAAAATCCGATCGTCGTCGTGTACGACAAAACTCTGGGCTGCCGCTGGTACAACACGCAAACCGGACAGATCGGAGGGCAATGGGGACCGTCTGGATATGCGGCGGTGCCGGGTTTCTTGATCAATCATGCCCGCATTTCCGGCGATGGCCTGCACATGAGGCTGACCGCGTATGGCCTGGGCTTTTATATCTGGGACCTGGAAACTTTGAATGTTACCCACTGCGACCTGCACACGACCCTGGAATGTGCTGGTTACGGAACCTTCGGGCGCAGCACTTACATCAATTCACCGGGAAAGATCGACGAAATGAACCTGGTGAAGAGACCGATCGACAACCTGGCCGACATTACCGCGCTGGTGTGGCCCCTGCTGGTACCTTCCTCTTTCGAACAGGAGAAACATTTCGCCTGGGCCCCGGGATACTTTGACGACAACAGCCCGGTCTGCGCTTCGCTTTACGATTATGATGGGGACACAACAATCTTCCGCCCATGGGATGATGAAATAGTCTGTATCGAAACCGATGGCTTCGCTTCAACCGTCTGGAGGTTTGCGCATCATCGGACTTATTGGATCGGTCCATATTTCAACACCCAGCCGCTGGGCAATATCTCGCCGGATGGACGGTTCTTCCTCTTCACGTCGACCTGGGACGGCCAACTGGGGCTCGAAGCTAACGGCACGCCGCGTTCCGACATGTGGATCGTAAAGTTGGACTGAGTTCCCAGGCGAGGGCGATCCGTCACCAGGCGGGCCACGAAAGGCTTCTGCTTTCCGCATTCTGCACTTCACCCTGTTCCATCTCGAGGACCGCGATCCATTGGCCGTTGCGCTCTTCGGCGAACACGACCTTGCCACCTAGAATATGTGCGGCGGCCGCGGGCGGCAGATCACGATGAAAGCCGAAGAACTTGCGCTTCAGATCCATCCAGGTTTTCCAGCGATCCAGCAGCGGGTGCGGCGGCTCGTATTTGGTGGAGAAGAGCAGCGCCGCCTCGAAGTTCGAGGGGGAATTCGAGTTAGAGTTGGAGCGAAAGTCGGCGGCCGAGAGCACTTCCTCGAGCGAGAAATCTTCGATGCGCACGATCTGCATGGGCCGAGCGATATAACCCAGCCAGGGACGCGTTAGTTCATCCGACGCCGGCCAGGCTGTGAGCACGTGCGCCATGGGATAGCGGGCTTCGAGAAAACGGTCGCCATCTTCGTGGAGAAGCACGTAATCGCGATAGGCGAGATTATCTTCGGGGGAGAATCCGTAGGGGGGATTCCAAAACCACGCGGCGACGAATGCGAGGGCGACCAGAGCAGCCGCCGCGGGCCAGTAGCGTAATCGCCGCCGCAGCGTGGAGACGGCCAGGATGATCACGAGTGGGACTGCGGGCAGCATATAGCGCGCCAGCTCCGCGCCGCCGATCAGGGACAGGGCGACCACATAGGATGTCACTACCACAAAAAAAATCATTTGAACCGGGATCGCGATGCGTGGACGCTCAACGCCTTCGTCTTGCAGCGGCGGCCAAAGCATGGCCAGAACCATGGCGAGCGTCAGGAGCCACAAGTGCATATAGCCGAAGGCTTGCCAGAGCCGCAGAACCAGCGCCAGCAGAAAGCGCAACGGGTTGAGGGTGGCGGCTACGTTGTAGCGAAAAAATTCCGGATTGCCGAAGACGTAGCCGGTGCGCGTCCAATGATAGGTGTACCAGAGGGCGAGCGGCAGCAAGGGGGCGAGAAGGGGAAGAATTCGGCGTGTGGTGGATTCGGCGCCTCTTTCGAGCCATAGCGAGCGCAGCCAACAGGCGGCCACCGGGGCTGAAGCCCCCAGCGATTTGAAGCGGCTTACTGGACCCTGAAGGGCCGCTCTTCCACCGAGGACCTCGCTTCCATGCTCTCGCGCCACCCGTCGGCGCATTGCCATCAGCCGGCCCAAAACTTCCCAACCCGCCAGCGCTACCGGCGCGAGAATGGCGGTTTCTTTGGCTAATGCGGCCAGGGAGAACCACACCACCGTGGCGAGCGGACGGTGCTCGATATACGCGACCAGTCCCCAGAAGGTGAGTCCCGCGGCGGCGAGATCGACCTGGGCGAACGAACTCTGCGCAAAGAAAACGGGATAGAGCGCGGTACACAACGTGGAAGCGATCGCGGCCTGCGTGTTGGCCACGCACGCGGCCAGGCGAAACACTCCCAACAAGGAGAAGGCCGCGACCATGAGCATCGCCGACCGCGTCACCACCGGCGCAAAGCCCACCACCTTCCACCATAGCGCGACCCAGGCCAATACCAGCGGCGGGTGCGCGTTGGAGACGGTGGTGTGCGGAATCAGGCTGCCGGTGAGCAGCAGATCGCGCGCGGCGGGCACATAGTATCCCGCTTCGTCCCAGAAATAAGGAAGCTGGAGTAGAGGAACATGCAGCAGAAAAATTACGACAAAGATGGCCGCGAAGGCTGGGGCAGGATGGATCGGGTCAGGATGCGCGCGGGCTCTATCGTGAAAGGGCATTCTAGCGGTTCGCTTGCATTGGATCAGTGGAAGCGGGGGGCTGCGCCCACGCCGGACGGCCGAGGCGGCCGTCGCCACATGGCCTCAGTTGCCGTCCCGACCGTTCCGGGTATCTAGTGCACTGGGCCTTGCGGGGCCATGCGCGGATCAAGCTTGATTTCCCCGAAGGCGCTCTCATAGCCGGCGATGTTCTGTTGCAGCAATCCCAGCAGCGCTTTGGCTTGCTGCGGACTCAGGTAGATGCCCTCAAAATTCTTGATCTCCACGTGGGTTTCGGTCTGTTGCTGGAGGGTGCCGAAGACTAAAAAGAAGTCCCAAATATTCACGCGCATTTGAACGCTGTTGGCATAATTTTCGCGGTAGTCGGGGCCATTGATTAACTTCACGTTGGGTTGGGTCGGATTGTTCATGGCGAAAGTGTAAATGAGTTTGCGGTGGAGATGCCTGCCACAATATTGGTGCAGCTGACAGAAACTGTCAGGGGTTCGCCGATTTACGCCCGCCGCCTTTGAAAAAATGCGGGCCAAATACTCGCTCTTGGCCTGTCTTTTACTGAAAATACGAGACTTACGGCGTTCGTCCTAGTTACTTTGGGGAGTACCTTATGGTGAGAAAAATGCGATAGAGTCAGAGTTGATCCGTGGCAACGGAGAATACGGGAACCTATGACTCAACATAACGACTCCGGGATGATGGAAGAGATTGTTCTACCTGAGCATTTACTTCCGCTGGGCTCAGTCCTCGGCGAGGGCGTGTCGGCCCAAGAGCTGTGCGCGGTTCTGGCCAGGATTTTCAGCGTACAGCAAACTGAGGTCGCTCTGATGCGGTTGGAAGGCGGACTGCTCCGCTTCATATTTCCCGAGTACCTGCGGACCACTGGATCGATTCCGCTGTCTAGCAAAGCCGTGGCAGCCCACACGGCGTTAAGTAAGAAGGCGGAGATCTTCAACAACTTTGCCCGCGTGAAACATGCCAGCATCTTCGAAACCATCAAACCCGGCAGCAGCGATGCGGACGAGCCGATCCAACCGGCTCCCATTCAGAAGCTGATGTCGGTGCCGATCATGGACCGGGATCTGGTGGTGGTAGGAGTGATTCAGATTTCGCGCAAAGCGCTGGACGCGAAGCTTGCCAAAGATTTCAGCCGCGAGGATCTGCACGATCTGGAGCTGGCGGCAGGGCTTCTGGCGACGGCTCCGGCGTTGCTGGAGAACTAAAACAACTTGAGCGGAACCAGGGGGGACGCTGCGACTCAGCGTCCCCGTTTTATTTCGTCTTCGCTGGTTTCAACCACACTCGCAGATCGGCTCCCGTCATTTCCTTCGGCTCGTCGATGCCGAGCATTCCCAGCAGGGTCGGCGAAATATCGCGCAGCGATCCGTTCGGCTTCAGCGTGAACTGTTTCGCATTTTCCGAGACCACAATAAAGGGCACGGGATTGGTTGTGTGCGCCGTGTGCGGCCCACCGGTTACGGGATCGATCATCATTTCGGCGTTGCCGTGGTCGGCGGTGATCAGCATTGCGCCGCCTTTGGCGCGGATCGCGGCCTCGAGGCGGCCCAGGCAGGCGTCGACCGTCTCGACAGCCTTGATTGTTGGTTCAATCTTTCCGGAGTGGCCGACCATGTCGGCGTTGGCAAAGTTCACGATTACCACGTCGAAGGTTCCGTCTTCCGTCGCTTTCACAACGGCGTCGGCAATGCCTGCTGCGCTCATCTCTGGTTTCAAGTCGTAGGTTGCTACTTTCTGCGAAGGCACAAGAACGCGCTCTTCGCCGGGGAACGGCTGCTCCACGCCGCCATTAAAGAAGTATGTAACGTGCGCGTACTTCTCGGTCTCGGCCACGCGCAGGTTGCGCATGTTCAGGCCGCCCATGACGTTGGCCAGAATGTTCGCCATCGACTCCGGCGGAATGACAACGGGCAGGCTAAAATTCTTGTCATAGCGCGTCATGCAAACATAGTTCAGATTCCTGGGCACGCGGTCGCGCGGAATCGCGGCATCGAGATCGGTCGCGCCGGGAAGATCGCTGCCACCGTTTTCGTTCAATCCGCTGTTGCGGGTGAGCGCGCGCGTGATCTGGCGAACTCGGTCGGCGCGAAAGTTGAAGCAGATGCAGGAGTCGTCATTGCGAATCGTTTGCGTGGCGCGGGCGCTTTTGCCGTCGTCTTTCGCATCCTCTACAACGAACGGAATCACGAACTCGTCGGTCATCCCTTTGTTATAGGAATCTTTCATGCCCTGCACCGGATCGGACTGCTTGCCGCCTTCGGCGTCGGCGAAGACCATGGCGTTGTAGGCCTTGGCAATGCGCTCCCAGCGGCAGTCGCGATCCATGGCGTAGTAGCGGCCGTTGACGGTCGCGATCTTGCCACAGTTGTATTCGCGCATTTTCTGCTGGAGTTGTTCGAGATATCCTGCGCCGTTGGTGTGCAGCGTGTCCCGGCCGTCCATGAAGGCGTGGACGAACACGCGATCGAGCCCGTTCTGCTTCGCCATTTTCAGCAACGCATGAAGGTGCGCCTGCTGCGAGTGCACTCCTCCATCCGAAACGAGGCCAAACAGATGTAGCCGCCGCTCGCCGGTGCGCGCATGCTTCATCGCCTCGAGCAGCACGGGATGCGAGAAGAACTCCCCGTTCTGGATCATCAGATCGATGCGTGTGATATCCATGTGGACGATGCGCCCAGCGCCAATGTTGAGATGCCCGACCTCGCTGTTTCCCATCTGCCCCTCGGGCAATCCGACGAACGGCCCGCTGGTATGAATCAGCGTGTTGGGATACTCGCGCAGCAGCCGATCGTAGGTCGGCTTCCGCGCGAGCGCGATGGCGTTGGCGTTGGTTTCGGCGCGATAACCCCAGCCGTCGAGGATGGTGAGAACGAGTGGTTTAGGCATAAGACAGCTTCTAGCTTCTAGCTCCTAGCTGTTAGCTTCTTGCTTGTGGTGCAGTGATCAAGAATCGGGAAGGGCACGACTTCAGTCGTGCCGATAAAACGCCTTCAACGAAGCTGGCTTTAGACGCTGGGGTCGCGTCCATCACCAGAAGAGATCCTCGACATCTTTGGGAAGCGGATCGTCGAAATCGTCGGGGACGGTGAACTCCCCCTTCGCGGAGCCAAGGATGAAACGTTTCGGCTGGACTTCGGTCAACCGGGCAACTGGCAACGAGCTCGTATCGCCGAAATGACAAGCGATGGCGTCCGTGACGTTCACAGTCAGCTCATCCAAGGTCTCGGCCTGCGTGAAAATAGAACAGCCGAGCGCTCGGGCCTCGAAGCCGCCCTCCGGTGACTTTCGAAACACGAAGATAATTTCTGTCTCTGACATGCTCTTCGCACCATTCTACGCTTCACGTATCCCGCCTCGTCGGGTTACCTTTTCCATGCTCAGAAACCCATAGCGTCATCGGCTGACGGGCCATACGTCGCCGGCAGCGGCTTATCGTTCATTCGCAAATAGACGCCAAGCTGGGCGCGATGATGCACCAGGTGATTGAGAAACATTTCGCGGTAGGCCAGAAACCGCGATCCCGAGAATATGCGCTTGCCCTGGAAACTCAACTTCCAGCTCTCGGTCCACGCCGAATCAGGGATGTTCTTCAGCGCCTCGCGCACCTTCGCTGCGCCTTCGTCAAAGGCCTTCACTAGTTGCTCGGGCGACTCGAAGGGCACGCGTGTTCGCTTCGGCCCGGTGCTGAAGTCCAGCTCCGGCGTCGTTAGAATCGTGAATCCGAATCCTGCCAACTCCGCCACATGCGGCGCGAGTTTCCCCAGCGGCATCGATTTCGCATGCGGCTTGAAGTCAGGATTGACGGGAACGCGTTCCAGCATCGCGCGCGTGCTCTTCACTTCGGCATCGAATTCTGAGAGAAGTAGTTCGTTGATCATATTCCGCCCTTCAATCCTCGATTCGTGTTTTACCTCCTCAGCATATCTCTCAAACATTGCAACTCGCCCGGGCAGCTTCATCTTGGCGGCTGCATCGCGGAGACTCAGCCAAAACTCTCCGTTCATGGGGTTCTTTTCGCCATACTCGGCGAGGCAATCGCAAGCCAGTTCCAGTTCGTTGTGATCAACAAATTCGTCGAACTGCTTGATGTTTGGATCATCGGCAACTTCTTCTCTGAGAGAACCCCGCGCACGAGAGAGATCTGCCCGAATCCAATCCCACAATCGTAGAAAATCAGTCTGATCCATTGGCTCAACCGTGATAATTTAGCGCCCCCAACCCCAGAAACCGCGATGTTCCACCCAATTCTTCTTCAATCCGCAGCAACTGATTGTATTTGGCGATGCGGTCGGTGCGGGAGGCGGAGCCAGTCTTGATCTGCCCTGCACCGGTCGCCACAGCCAAATCGGCGATGAACGTGTCTTCAGTCTCGCCAGAGCGATGCGAAATCACTGACGTGTAGCCATTGCGGCGAGCCAGGTCGATCGCGTCGAGTGTTTCGCTGACGGTGCCGATCTGGTTCACTTTGACCAGAATGCTGTTGGCCACGCCCTTGTCGATGCCCTCTTGCAGGAACTGAACATTGGTGACGAACAAGTCGTCGCCGACCAACTGAATCTTGCCTCCAAGTTCCTGGGTCAGCTTCTGCCAGCCGTCCCAGTCGTTCTCGGCCAGGCCGTCTTCGAGCGAGACGATGGGATAGTCGTTCACCCACTTCGCCCAGAAGGCGACCATCTCGTCGGAGCTTTTGGCCGACTTGTCGGATTTCTTGAAAACGTATTTGCCATCCTGAAAAAATTCGCTGGCTGCGGGATCGAGCGCGATGGCGATTTCTTCTCCTGGCTTGTAGCCGGCTTTGGTAATCGCCTCGAGCACGACCTCGATTCCTTCCACATTCGACTTGACCGACGGGGCGAATCCGCCTTCGTCGCCCACCGCGGTGTTGTAGCCGCGCTTCTTGAGCACGCCCTTCAGCGTGTGGAAAACTTCCACGCCCCAGCGCAGCGCTTCGGAAAACGACGGGGCGCCCACCGGCATCACCATGAATTCCTGGAAGTCGACGTTGTTGTCGGCATGCGCGCCGCCGTTCAGAATGTTCATCATGGGCGTCGGCAGCGTGGTCGCGCCCGCGCCGCCGAGATAGCGATAGAGCGGGATGTCGATGCTGTTAGCCGACGCGCGCGCCGCCGCCATTGAGACGGCCAGGAGCGCATTCGCTCCCAGCCGGCCTTTGTTTTCGGTGCCATCGAGTTCGATCATGCGGCCGTCGAGACCGCGCTGGTCGAAGGCGTCCCAGTTGGCGAGGGCTTCGGCGATTTCGCCATTCACATTCTCCACCGCTTTGAGCACGCCCTTGCCCAAGAAACGGTTCGGATCTTCGTCGCGCAACTCGACGGCCTCGTGCTCGCCGGTCGACGCGCCGCTGGGAACGATGGCCCGGCCCATTGCGCCGTCGGCCAGAAAGACTTCCGCTTCTACGGTAGGATTGCCGCGAGAATCCAGAACTTCGCGGGCATGAATGGCGGCGATATTCGACATAGCTTTCCGTTTCCTCGAGCTTATGATTCAGTATCGCGCCGGGTGAGGCCGCGATTGGCGTTACGGGGTATGACTGCGAACTTTTACGAAAACAACGATTATAGCGGATGGCTCCGATCGCGCTGTGATCTCGGGGTACACTTCAGCCGCTCCCTGTTCGAGTTACTAAAAAACAGCTTGCTCGGGATGCCGAGGAATTTTTAAACGCAGGCAGCGTCTCTGGTTGTATTCGATTTTTGTTCGCCTGTGAGCGATTTTGTGGTAAATATAGGCCATGCGAAAGGCCATCCTTCATCTGAAGAAGTCGGACCCGATCCTGCGCGCGATTATCGAGAGCGTGGGACCGTGCCGGATGCAGTTTGATCTGCCGGAATTTGCGAGTCTGGCTGAGGCCATTGTTTATCAGCAACTGAACGGGACGGCGGCGGAGACGATCTTCAATCGTTTTGCGGCGCTGGCGGGAGATCCGCTGACGCCGGAAGGAATTCTGAAATTGAGCGATACGCAGTTGCGCGGCGTGGGCTTGTCGAAGCAGAAGTCGGCGTATCTGAAAGATCTGGCGGCGAAGACGGCGGCGGGGCTGCTCGACTTTGCGCAGCTTCCGACGATGACCGATGAGGAGGTCATCCAGCATCTGACGCAGGTGAAGGGCATTGGGGAATGGACGGCGCATATGTTTCTGATGTTTTCGCTGCGCCGTCCGAATGTGCTGCCGACGGGCGACTACGGGGTACAGGTGGCGATCAAGAAGCACTATAAGAAACGAAAATTGCCGAAGCCCAAAGATATGGAGAAGATAGCGAAGGCGTGGGCGCCTTATCGCAGCGTGGCGTGCTGGTATATGTGGCGGAGCCTGGACATCAAGACGTTATAACCAAAATCTTTTAACCACAGAGGGCACTGGGGATCACTGAGGACTTCTTTATTTATTTCTCCCAGTCGTTGCCGTCTACCATGCGTTTGATGCCGTCGCGGAGATGGGCTACGTGGAAATTGATCAGTAAGCCTACGCTGCGGCCGCTCAGGCGGATGTAGGAGAGCAGTTGAGCTTGGTGGACGGGATTGATGGCTTCGACACACTTGATTTCGACAATGACCTGGTCTTCGACGATCAGGTCAATGCGATAGCCCAGTTCGATCTTCTCTCCGTCGTAGATCACAGGGAGGCCAGGCTGTTGGGCAACGGCGAGGCCTGGTTTGCGGAGTTTCGTGAGCCAGACAGGCTTCATAGACGCTTTCGAGAAGCCCAAGGGCCGAGATGCGAATGAACTTTCATCGCAGCCGTGATCACCGCGCCGGTGATTCGATTGACTCGCGGAGTGGTGATGACTGTCGAGGCGGCCATAGGACTTCTTTATCACATGGCGGCAAGTATCTTCTGTGACTAATGACCATTGGTTGCGAAACAGAGTGCGGAAAACCCTTAACCACAGAGGACACAGAGATTCACAGAGGAGAATCTGTCTTTTTTTGAGTGCTTTGGTTTGCCTCTGTGATCCTCTGTGGGCTCTGTGGTTAAATGGTTGCGATGGCCGATACGAAAATTCGAGTGCTAGTGGCAAAGCCAGGGCTTGACGGGCATGATCGGGGGGCGAAGGTAATTGCCCGCGCGCTGCGCGATGCGGGCATGGAAGTGATTTACACGGGGCTGCGGCAGACCCCGGAGATGATTTGCACGGCGGCGCTGCAGGAAGATGTGCAGGTGATTGGGCTCTCGATTCTCTCGGGGGCGCACAACGCTATCGTGCCGCGCGTGATGGACCTGCTCAAGCGGAACAAGATGGACGATGTAATTGTCGTGGTTGGCGGCATTATTCCGAACCAGGACATCGATGGGCTGAAGAAGATTGGCGTGGCGGCGATTTTCCAGCCGGGCACGGCGATGGATGACATCGTTCAATTCATTCGCGCTCATGTGAAGGGGCCGGGCGTGCCGGCGGCCGGCTGATGGCCGCGATCACCGCCGCCCGGGCGCGCGAGATCCTCGCAAATACAATCGGTCCGGTGCCGTGGTACTGGAAGACTTTTCCGGCGTTCCGTTCGCTGGCCGGGCAAAACTTCGTCTGGACTCATCATGGAGATCAGGGGCCGATTGCGAATCTGGTGACGTTCGGTCTCGAGCAGGAGCCGGATCGGGCGCGCCTGGCGTTGAATACATATTGCCGTCCTTTTCTGGCGGCGCCGAATTTTGTCGGCGTCTGGTGCCCGGAAGGTCGGACCATTCGCCTCGCCTGTTTTGACCCAGACCAACTGAAGGCGTTTGATCTGGCCGAGGTTGCAGGATGGTTCAAGCCATCGGCCGACCGTATTTATTCGGCGAGCGCGCCGATTGCGGATTTCGAGGTACCGCTTTCGCTCGGACCGGGCATGCACAAGATTGAAGCGCCCACGGAATTGGCGACGGTCGACGAGTTGATCGTTCCCACTAGCTACAAAGCGATGTCGAACGATGATCCGGCGTTTGCGTTGTTTGTTTTCTATCCGCAGGCGGGGCTGGTGGAGGTGCTGCCGCAGAAATGGTTTACAGCGGCGCAATACCGCGTGGGCCAGCAGTGGATTACGCGGGCGGCGCGCGATCCGGAGTCGCATCGCATCATAGGAGAATGTTTTGGGGTCGGAACGTTTCTGCTCGAGGAAGACGGGTGCCGATTGGCGGAGTGGGTGGAGAGGAGCTAAGCGTTAGCTCTTGGCTCTTGGCTCTTGGCAAACTCATTGAAGAGATCGTCATTGTAGCAATTTCCCAGCGACAATCGCGAACATCAGAAATTAGGAAAATCCAGACTAGGCTGATTGCGCGGTTTAGCCCGCGTGGTATACCGTAGTCAGTCCGCGTCTTCGTTTTCGGGCTTTATTGCTCGATCTATATTCATCGCACCGCATCGTCGTTATTTATCGAATTTATGGCTGAGCGCAACGAACTTCCCACCGAGAACTCCTCCGCACCGGCCAACGTGTTGTCGACCAAGATCGATCCTACGTCGGCACGCTTCGAAGCCAACATGCGATTTCTGGCGGACTTGATGTCGCAGGTGCGCAATGAGGGCGAAAAGATTTGCGAGGGCGGAGGGGCAAAGGCCACTGACAACCAGCACGCCAAGGGGCGACTGACGGCGCGGGAGCGAATTGCGCTGCTGGCCGATGCGGGGAGCTTTTTCGAACTCGGCCTTTACGCCGCGCATGGCATGTACGAGGAGTGGGGTGGAGCTCCGGCCGCCGGCGTGATCACGGGGATGGCGCGGGTTGAGACGCGAATGGTAATGATCATCGCAAACGACGCCACGGTGAAGGCGGGCGCGTTTTTTCCGATGACGTCGAAGAAGGTGATTCGTGCGCAGAACATTGCCATCGACAATCGTATTCCGACGATTTACCTGGTCGATTCCTCGGGAGTATTTCTGCCGCTGCAAGAGGATGTCTTTCCCGACACCGACGATTTCGGGCGCGTCTTTCGAAATAACGCCGTAATGTCGGCGATGGGCGTTCCGCAGATCGCGGCCATCATGGGCATGTGCGTGGCGGGTGGCGGATACTTGCCGGTAATGTGCGATCACGTGCTGATGACGGATGGCAGCGGATTATTTCTTGCCGGGCCGGCGCTGGTGCAGGCGGCGATTGGGCAGAAAGTTTCCGCCGAAGATCTGGGCGGCGCGGCGATGCATTCGGCGATCAGCGGGACAGTCGACTTCCGAGAAGCGAATGACGAGGCCTGTATCGCGCGCATTCGTTCGATTGTCGAGAAGTGGGGATACCGTCGGCTTTCGCCGTGGGACCGCAAAAAGCCAGTCGAGCCGGTGTTAACTGCGGAGGAAATTTACGGAATTTACGATTCGTCGCCGGCGCGGCCTTATGACATGAAAGAAGTGCTGGCGCGCGTGCTCGACGGCAGCCGCTTTGATGAGTACAAGCCGGAGTACGGCAAGACTCTCATTTGCGGATATGGGCGGATTGGCGGCTTTGCGGTCGGCATCGTGGCCAATCAGAAACTACATGCACAGCAAACGGATCACGAGGGGCACAAGCGCGTCGAGTTCGGCGGGGTGATCTACACGGAGTCGGCGGAAAAAGCAGCGCGTTTCATCATGGATTGCAACCAGAATTTGATTCCGCTCGTATTTTTTCATGATGTGAACGGGTTCATGGTGGGGCGCGATGCGGAGTGGAGCGGGATTATCAAGGCGGGAGCGAAGATGGTGAATGCGGTTTCGAATTCCGTGGTGCCGAAAATTACGGTGATCGTCGGGGGATCGTTCGGCGCGGGGCATTACGCGATGTGCGGGAAGGCGTACGATCCGCGATTTGTGTTTGCCTGGCCCACGGCGCGCTACGCCGTGATGAGCGGGGACGCCTCGGCGGGAACGCTGGTAGAGGTCAAAGTTAAGCAACTGGAACGCGGCGGCAAAAAGCTGAGCGAGGAAGAAAGAAAAGAACTATACGAGTCGGTGAAGCGCACCTACGACGAGCAGACCGATCCACGGTACGGCGCGGCGCGGTTATGGATCGACAAGATAATCGATCCCGTCGAAACCCGGGATGCGATTACGCAGGCATTGGAAGCGGCGGCGCTGAATCCGGATGTGCCGGAGTTTAAGGTGGGTGTTCTGCAAACGTGATTCAACTTCTTGGCCACGGATTGGCACGGATCAAAACTGATCGAGCAGAAGAATTAAACTGTTCCCTGCAAATCCGTGAAGATCCGTGGCTGATAGTTTTGCATGAGTGGCTTGGTCAAATTGATTGAGTGCCCGCGGGATGCCTGGCAGGGGCTGAAGGGGATGATCCCTGCCGATTTGAAAGTGGATTACCTGAAGGCGCTGATCAGCGTGGGCTTCAAACATATTGACGCGGTGTCGTTCGTATCGCCGAAAGCTGTGCCGCAGATGGCAGATTCGGAAGAAGTGCTGAAGGAACTGGACCCGCCGGATGACGTGGAGATCATCGGGATCGTGGTCAACGAAAAGGGCGCGCAGCGGGCGATTGAGACCAAGGCGGTATCGACGCTGGGATTTCCTTATTCGATCTCGGAGACGTTCCTCCGCAAGAATCAGAATCAGGCCCCCGAGGCGGCGCTGGAAGAATTGGAGAAAATTCAGAACAAAGCAGATGCCGCGGGGCTCGATGTCGTGGTTTACATTTCGATGGCATTTGGAAATCCGTATGGCGATTTGTGGAATCCGGACGAGGTGATCGAAGCCATTTCCCTGATGGAAGTCGACAATCTGCGGATGATTTCGCTGGCGGATACGGTTGGAATGGCAAACGTGCAACAGGTCAGCGATCTGGTGGGCGCGGTGATGGCCAAGTACGACTACCTCGAGATTGGCGTGCACCTGCACAGCCGCCCGGGGCAGGCGGCGGAGAAAATTCTTGCGGCTTTCGATGCTGGTTGCCGGCGCTTTGACTCTGCATTAGGCGGACTCGGTGGTTGTCCCTTTGCGCAGGACGCTTTGGTTGGTAACATCCCGACAGAGACGGTAATCGAGACACTGAAGCAGCGCGGAGCTGAATTGCCGCCGCTGAAACCGCTGAATGCTTTGCTGAAGGCTACCGCGGGGATCGGGGCGAGGTACTCGAGTTCGGACGCGGCAGACTAGTCAGCCACGGATTTGCACGGATCATCACGGATAAATCGAATGCGTGAGCTATAACACGATACAACTCGCATACGGCGCGGGCGTGGCGACGATCACGCTGAATCGGCCGGAGAAGCGCAACGCGATCAGCTTCGATCTGATTGAGGACTTGTTGCGGGCGCTTGACGAAGTCGCGAAATCCGACGCGATAGTCCTCATTGTGACCGGAGCGGGCAAGGCGTTTTGTTCGGGGATGGATCTGGACAATTTGAAGTCGCTGCTGGGGCGATCGGCTGAGCAGAACCTTCAGGATTCACAGACGATGGTGCGGTTGTTCCGGTCGCTGTATGAATTTCCCAAGGTGACGATCGCTGCGGTGAACGGCGCGGCGATTGCCGGTGGAACTGGGCTGGCGCTGCTGTGCGACTTCACGCTCGCAGTGCCGGAAGCGAAGTTCGGTTATACCGAAGTGCGAATCGGCTTTGTGCCGGCGATTGTTTCGACATTTTTATTGCGGCAGGTGGGCGAGAAGCAGGCACGCGATTTGTTATTGACAGGAAGGCTTTTCGGGGCAGAGGAAGCGGCACGCATGGGACTGGTCAGCGAAATTGCCGAGGCCGACGAACTGATGACGCGCGCTCACGAACTTGCCGCCCTGCTGATGGAGAACAGTCCGGCATCGTTGCGCGCTACCAAGCAACTGCTCACCGATCACGCCGGTCCTGAACTCGACAAACAGATCGAAGCCGCCGTGCGCGAGAACGCCGCGATCCGAACCACGGCAGACTTTCGCGAAGGGATTACATCGTTTCTGGAAAAGCGCAAGCCGGTATGGACCGGAAAATGACTTAGACGGGAAAATGAATTCCAATCATCCTCATGAGTTTCACGAGACCCGGCTGCGGGTGCGCTATGCCGAGACCGACCAGATGGGCGTTGTGTATCACTCGAACCATCTGATCTGGTTCGAAGTGGGGCGCGTGGAACTGATGCGGGAGATGGGATTTTCCTATCGCGACATGGAGCGCGACGATGGACGATTCATCGCGGTGGCGGAAGTGCAGTGCCGCTATCGCGCTCCCGTATATTACGACGAAGAAATTCTGATACGAACGCGGCTGAAGACGGTGCGCGAGTCAGTCATCATCTTCAGCTATGAACTGGTGCGGGCTGACAACAACGTATTGGTAGCGGAGGGCGAGACCACGCACATCGTCACTGACTCGAAGATGAAAGTGGCGGCTTTGCCGGAGAAATACCTGACGGCGTTCCGTGCCGCGATGGGAAAGTAAGCTCGGGTTGGCCTGAACGGACGAGCACCGAAGCGCTGGAACACTTCACCGAGCAATTTTTACGGAGCAACTTTTCACGGAACAATCTTTTCATGGAGCAATCTTGAACGCACTCCACATTAACGGAGACGATCTCACGCTGGAAGATCTCGGCGAGGTCGCGAGCGTCGCTTCGCGACGAGCGGCTTTGCTGGCTCCGGACGCGCGACAAGCGGTGAACCTGGCTCGCGCCGTGGTCGACGAAATTGTCGTCAGCAATAAAGTCGCTTACGCCATCACCACCGGGGTCGGGAAGTTGAGCGACGTACGCATCGCGGGCGACCAGATTCGAGAGTTGCAGGTCAATCTGGTGCGCTCCCATGCAGTCGGGGTGGGTGAACCGCTCTCCGTCTCCGAGACGCGCGCCATGATGGTGCTGCGGGCGAATTCGCTGGCCAAGGGGCACTCCGGAGTTCGGGCGATCGTGATCGACACACTTTGCGAGATGCTCAATCGTGGAGTTACGCCGGTGGTGCCGTCGCAGGGGAGCGTGGGCGCGAGCGGCGATCTGGCGCCGCTGGCGCATCTGGCGCTGGCTTTGATTGGCGAAGGCGAGTGCATTGACGAAAGAGAAGTGCGCGTTCCCAGCGCGGAGGCGTTGAAGCGGGCGCAAATTAAACCTCTTGTGCTTGAGGCCAAGGAAACGATCTCGCTGATCAACGGAACGCAAGCCATGCTGGCGGTGGGAACTCTGGCGTTACTGGCAGCCGAAACACTCGTCGACACTGCCGACGTGTTAGGGGGCTTGTGCTGCGATGCACTGAAGGGAACCGACGCAGCATTTGACGAGCGGATTCACCAGGCGCGTCCGCATTCCGGACAGATCAAGACCGCGGCCAATTTACGTCACATGCTGGAGGGCAGCCAGATCCGCGAGTCGCATCGCGAATGCGGGCGCGTGCAGGATGCTTATTCTTTACGCTGCATTCCGCAAGTTCATGGAGCGGTGCGAGACACATTCGATCACTGCCGCAAGGTGTTCGAGACGGAGGCAAATTCCGCGGTTGACAATCCCCTTGTTTTCCTCGGCAACTCCAAGCTGACGGATGCGAAGAGCGCCCAGGGCGACGTAATCTCCGGCGGAAATTTTCACGGCGAGCCGCTGGCTTTTGCTTTGGATTTTATGGCGATTGCGTTGAGCGCACTGGCGGGCATCAGCGAGCGGCGGATCGAAAGGATGGTGAATCCCGCACTGAGCGAGGGATTGCCGCCATTTCTTGCATCCGGCGCGGGACTGAATTCCGGCTTCATGATGCCGCAGGTCACGGCGGCGGCGCTGGTCAGCGAAAACAAAGTGTTGGCTCACCCCGCCTCGGTGGATTCGATTACGACTTCGGGCAACAAAGAAGACTTCGTCTCCATGGGCATGACGGCCGCGATCAAACTGAAACGAGTCGTTGACAACACGCGCAACGTGCTGGCGATTGAGGCCATGGCGGTGGCGCAGGCGCTGGACTTTCTGGCTCCGTTGAAAACTTCGAAGCGAGGAGAGGCCGCTCATGCTGCGATTCGGGCCGTGTGCCCTGCCATGGAGAAAGACCGGGTAATGTATAAAGATTTCGCGCGGATTGCGGAATTGATTCAGAGTGGAAAGATTGCGGCAGCTCTGCGTTAGTTTCAGCGATCAGGAATTTCGAAATGAAGACGCTTACGGAATATTTGAAGTTTCACACCAAAACGCATCGTGCTTACGTGCACATCACGCCGCAGGTCGATGAGATCGTCGCTAAGAGCGGAGTACGGGAAGGCATGGTGCTGGTTTCGGCGATGCACATTACCGCCGGAGTGTATGTCAACGACAACGAGAGCGGCTTGATCGAGGACATCGATCAGTGGCTGGAGCATCTGGCGCCGTTTCGCAAGAACTACAAGCATCATGAAACCGGCGAGGACAATGGCGACTCACATCTCAAAGCGCTGCTGATTCATCATGAAGTAATCGTGCCCATTACCGCGGGCAAGCTGGATTTGGGCACATGGCAGCGAATTTTTTACGCGGAATTCGATGGGCAGCGGGACAAGCGCGTGATCGTAAAAGTTATGGGAGAGTGACGCGATGTCGGAAGAGCTAAACGAATTACAGGAACACGCAGAGCATGCGAAACACGATCCCACGCTGGCGCCGATCTCGATGACCATGGCGATGCTGGCGGTGCTGGTAGCGGTAGTCACTTTGCTTGGGCATCGCGCCCACACTGAAGAAGTCGTGCTACAAGCTAAGTCTTCCGATCAATGGGCCTACTATCAGGCTAAGAATATTCGGCGGCATACTGACGAACTCTTCGTCGACCTGACCTCGGTAGAGGCGACTACCGACGCTGCCACTCTGGCCAAATTGCATGACAAGTATGCCGGCGAGGCGGCTCGCTACAAAGACGAACAAAAGGAAATCGAGGACAAGGCGCGCGATATGGAAACCGAAGTTGGCCACGAGCGGAATCGCGCCGATCGATTTGATCTGGCGGAAGTCTTTCTCGAAGTGGGGTTGGTGATCACGTCGATTACGCTGCTCTCGGGGCGTAGAATCTTCTGGTATCTGGGCGTGTTGCTGGGTGTTGTAGGAATCGTGATCGCGACGACCGGATTCCTGGTGCACTAGGTCTGCGTCCGGCTAATCCTTATTGCTTCCGGCGCGGAAGTGGATGCAACTTCATATTTCCCATCCGGCTTTACTACCAGGAATGGACCAATCGCCAGTGTATCCATTCGCGTGCGCTGAAAGCAGTCGATCGCTTCTTCGGGCGTGCAGACAATCGGCTCATTCTCGTTGAAGCTGGTGTTGAGAATCACGGGAATGCCGGTTTTGCGATGGAAGGCGGAGATGAGATCGTAGTACATCGGATTCTCTTCGCGCGTTACGCTCTGGAGGCGGCCGGTATCGTCCACGTGATTCACAGCGCACAGTTCCTTACGCTTCTCGGCCCGAATTTTATAAACGTGCAGCATGAAGGGCGAAGGATGATCGCGTTCGAAGTACTCGCGTTGATAGTCAGCCAGGATGGAAGGCGCAAAAGGCCGGAACCACTCGCGGTGCTTGATGCGGGCGTTGAGAACATCTTTCATATTAGGCAGGCCGGGATGTGCGACGATCGAGCGATTGCCGAGGGCGCGGGGACCCCACTCCATGCGGCCCTGAAACCAGCCGACGACATTGCCGGCTGCAATCTCATCCGCGACTGCATCGAGTAATGCGGCGCGATCCAATTTGCGAGCGTCTAGCCCGGCGCGCTGAAGCGCCGATTGGATGCGCGAGTCGGAGAACTCCGGACCGAGGTAGGAATTCTTCAATTCGTGGCGGTGCGGTTGCTTGAGCACGGAATGATAGGTATGCAGAGCGGCGCCAATGGCCAGGCCTTCGTCTCCGGCGGCGGGCTGAATGTAGGTTCGGCGGAAGGGCGTGCGATCGAATAGTTTGCCATTGGCCACGCTATTGAGTGCGCATCCGCCGGCCAAGGCAAGGTCTTCAAGCGGGACTTGACTATGAAGCTGATTCGACAGATGGAAAAATATCTCTTCAAAGCGGTTTTGCATGGCGAAGGCCAGGTCCATGTCGCGCTGGGCGATCTCAGCATGAGGGTGGCGCGGGTCGCCGAATAACTCCTCCATTCGCGCGGAGAAATGGCGCGCCAGCTTTACGGTACCGTCGGCGAGAACCTGCATCCCCTGATTGCTGCCCAGCGACTTGAAATAGCTAAGGTCGAGTGCAAAACCTCTGTTTGCCTTGAAACTCGGCGTAACGATCTTGCCGATCGCTTCGCAGTACGTATCTTTTCCGTAGGGCGCGAGGCCCATAACTTTGCCTTCGTCGCCATATTTGCCATAGCCGATGAATTCGCAAATCATGCTATAGAAGCTGCCCAGCGAGTGCGGAAGAAACACTCGATCGAGGACTTCGATTTCGTTGCCTTCGCAGCGGGCCATCATGGTGGAAACGAAATCGCCGGAGCCGTCGTAGCTGAATCCTGCCGCCTTATCCCAGGGCGAGCAGTAGTAGGCGCTGGCAATATGGGCGATGTGATGTTCGAGATGATGCTCCTGAAAACGAAGTTGCGCCGCATCGACGTCGAGCGCCTTCGAGAGCAGCGAGCGCACGTCGCGCATGGCTTCTTTGCGCTGACGAAGCCGAATAAAGTTCAGGATCTTGGCCGGGTTCGCCAGCGCGTATTGAACTTTCTTCGTGAGATTCGCGTCGCTGTCTTGTCCGACGGCAATATGTTCGATGTCGGAAATCTTCGCGCCGACGGCATCCAGGCAGGCTTTGACCGCGAGGGCGGGAAAGCCGCCGAAATGTTTTTGGCGGTTCAAGCGCTCCTCGGCGATGGCAAATTTGATTTCGCCGTCGAGCACGATCGCCGCGGAGGCATCGGCGTGAAACATGTTGAGGCCCAGAATCAGCATGAACTACATTCGCCTCCTCGGATGTTGCGTGCGAATCATTATCTGAAAATCACGGTTGAACGCTGGAGTTTTCCCGCGCTGCATCCAGAAATGCTGCGGCGCGTACAGCCAGGCGGTTGCCGGTCCCCAGCGCCTCATGGACGCGCAGGGTAGCGAGCGTAGAGCACACCAGATCGTCGAATTCGATCGGGGCCTGGGCATGCTGCTGCGCGGCCTGCGCAAATGCTGCCCACTCGGCCTGATGTCCTTTGTCCTGACGCCAGCGCGCATGAATCGTCTGTTTGCGGCCGCTGCGTACTAGTTCCAGACGGCGAAAATCTTCGAGCACCGCGGCGCTTCCGCCCCCGAACACTTCGATGCGTTCTTTGGAGAATGCACGGTCGCCATTGGCCAGATAACCGATCGTCCCCTCGGAGCCGTTGGCAAAGCGCAACGAGATCAGAACATTGTCGCCACTGTAGCGACCGGAGTTGCCGACAGCTCGCGCTTCGACTTCGACGATAGGTGCGCCCGCGAGAAAGGCGAGGAGGTCGACGAAGTGGCAAACCTCGCCGAGAATGCGGCCGCCTCCCTGCTCAGGATCGTTCACCCAATGGCCAGGAGAAAGATGCCCGGCGTTAATACGATAGTGCAGCGCCAGCGGTTCGGCGATAGGAGCGAGGAATGATTTAAGGCTTAGGGCCATGGGGGCGAAGCGGCGATTGAAGCCGACCATCAGCGCCGGACGCCGAGCCGAAGGGATTGAAAGATAGGCATCGACGATTGCGCGTAACTCATCTTCAGTCAGGCACAGCGGCTTTTCGCAGAAGACGTGCTTCCCTGCCGCTAGCACTGCCAGGACCTGTTTCGCGTGCAGATGGTGGCGAGTGGCGATGACAACCGTGTTGATGTTGGAATTTCGAATGAGATCGCTCTCGTCGGTCGAGGACTGGGAGAATCCGAATTTCTTTGCGGCGTGCTGGGCGTGAGATCCAGTGGCCGCACAAACTACAACGAGAGTGGTGTTCGACGACGCTTTCAGCGCGGGAATGAGCGTGCCTGCGGCAAAGACTCCAGCGCCCAGCACTCCGACGGAAACGTTGCCCGCAACTGGAGGCTGGGCCGGTTGCACGCTTTGTGGCGCAAGCGCGAGGGTTCGCGCCGCTTCCGCACCCGCGGCATATTGAATTACGACTCCCAGGAACGGCTCGCTCGACTTTCCGGTGATTAAGTCATAAGCGCTCTGGACGCGCTCGATCGGAAAACGGTGTGTGATCAGCGCACTCACATCCAGCTTTCCCTCGGCGAGCAGGCGCACGAAGGCTTCCATGTTACGGGTTTCGGTCCAGCGCACGTAACCGATGGGATAGTCTCGGCCTTTCTGCTCGTAAGCGGCGTCGTAGCGGCCGGGGCCGTAGGAGCGCGAGACGCGGAAGTCGAGTTCCTTCTCGTAATAGGCTTTGCGCTGGATGTCCATGCCGACCGTGCCGACAGCGACGACGATCGCGCGATCCCGCGCGATGGCGCCTGCCAGATTGACCGGATCGCTGCTGGAGGTTTCGGCCGCGATCAGGACGCAGTCAACGCCGGCGCCACTCGATGTCTCAGAACAGAGATCGCGAAAGGCCGCGGCAGAACTGGCGACGCCGTCGGCGCCCATTTTTCCAGCCAGGTCAGCGCGCGATGCATCAGTGTCCATTCCCAGTACGTTGCAGCCCGCAGCCTTCAGCAGTTGTACGCTGAGTTGGCCCAGCAAGCCCAAACCAATCACGGCGACAATATCGCCCAGCCTGGACTCGGAAGTGCGGATGCCGTGCAGAGCCACAGCACCGAGCGTACAGAATGCAGCTTCATCGAATGGGACTTCTCTGGGAGTTTCAGGTCGAACTTCGCCCGGAGTTTGCCCAAGGATCGAATTACGTGCAGGAATTCGCGCCATCAACAATCGCGGCACGCATGCGATCTCCGCGTGAACGGCGAAACCCGCGCCGGCGCAGGAGACGCGGTCACCCGTCCGCAAATCCATGACGCCCTCGCCGACGGCAATAACGGTTCCGGCGCTGCTATACCCCGGATTTTGCGGCTGGTCGAGACGACTGCGAACGGCCTGAATCGCGGCGACAATTCCGTCGCGCTGAACTTTACCGATGACTTCCCGCACTAGATCAGGTCGCGACTTCGCCTTCTGCAGCAGGCTCTTGCGCGCAAATTCCGCGGCTGCGCGCTCGGTTCCGGCCGATACTACGGATGCGGCAATCCGCACCAGCGCGCAACCGGGAAGAAGTTGCGGTGCGGGAACTTCCTCCACGGCAATTTCACCGCTGCGTGCGTCCTGGAGAACTTGTTTCAGAGCTTCACCTGTTCAGTCACGGGAACGTTCGGTTGGGATTTCATCCGGGACAGAACCGCGCGGAATTTTCCGTTGGGTTCCCTTTCGATTTCATCGAGGTATTCAAATCGAACGACAAGTTGCGCGCTGATCCAGCGTCGGATTTCGCGTCGAATATCCGCTTCGTCGCCGGCGCCGTAGCGGTCGCGGCGCACCACTCGAACTGTAATTTCGCCCACCTTCTCCTGGACGACCTGCGCCTCTTTTACCTTGAGCGCATCCTTGAACACATAGTCGAAGCGCATGATGCGGGCGCCCTCCGGGGTGATGACATAATCGTCCTGGCGTCCTTCAATGCGCAGCATGACCCTGGAAGTGCGCCCGCAAGGGCAGGCGCAACCGCCCTGCTGCCACACGCCAATATCGCCTACTTCGTAACGAATCAAGGGGAAAACGTCGCTGGCAAAACCGGTGCAGAGAATCGACTTGGCCGTACTGCCGGGATGAAGTTCTGTGCCTTCGATAATCCCAAACTCGAAGTCTTCATGGTAAACCAATTCTGGACACTGCGACGCGTTGCCACAACCTTCGGAGCAACCGTACTGGTCGCTCAGAACGGCGCCGGTTCCGGTGAATTTCTGGATGTCGCGGCGTTGAAAGTCGAGCAAGTTCTCTGCGCCAGTGAAAACTGCGCGGGGAGGGGCATGCAGAGTCAACCCGGCTTCCATGGCATGCAGCGCCAGCATATGGATGATCGACGGATACCCGGAATAGAACTCGAAACTGCGGGAGTTGAGAAACCCCATCACACTGCCGATTTTGGCGGGCGTGAGGTGATGCATGGTAAGCAAAGCCTGAGACAGGGGCCGATTCCAGCGCCAATAAGGCGGCGATTGCTGGTGGAGCGGAACCACTCGTTTGCCGGTGAAGTTCGCGTGCCATGCGCCGGGCTCAACGCCGAAGCGCAGCCGGTGACGCCACCATACCGCCCATTGAAACGCAATGGCCGCTTTCGTGACATAAAAATGCAGAGCTTTTCCCGTGGTTCCACTGGTGTGGCGAAATATAAGATCGCGACTGGACGCATCCTGCGAAACGAGGCGAGCGAAGTTCTGCCGCACGTCCTCTTTGGTCAGCACCGGCAGCTTAGAAAGATCCTCGCGGCAACGGATGTCGTCCGGCGATAACTTCAGACTCTTCCAGCGTTCGCGATAGTACGGGACGGTTTCATAGGCATGGCGGACGAGACGGCGAAGCCTTTCGTTCTGGAACGCTTCGATCTCCGACGCGCTCCATTGTTCGGAATCCATTAATTCCCGCAACCGCTGGTCAAAGATGCTTCCGAAACGGGCGCGCGCTTCTTTCTTGCCGTAGTACCAGCAGGCCGCATTCTGGAGGAAAACCGGCAAGCGAGGATAAATTTGCTCGACGAGAACGGATTCGCTCATGGCTGGTGAGCCGCCTCGACGGGTTGATCGGTGGAAATCTCGTGCGGGGAAAGTTCGATGTGTCCCTTCCAACCGAAGTGAGGGATAAAGCGAAGAGTATCGTCGGGGGAAACATCGACGAGTGACCGATTCCACGCAGAGTCGTTGCTTTGAATGACGATCTCGCGCCAGTGGTGATTGGCGAGCGGGAAACTCCGGCACTGAAACGCCCGCGACACAATCGGAATCTGGTCGGGATCAAAACCCATGAGATAGGCGCAAGCGGCGTCCACACTGGGGGGATGCACGCCAAACAGCAGAACTCCCGCGGGCACGGGGTCGGGGTTCAGCGGCCCGCTTCCTTGACCGGCCAGAATTCCATCGACCAAGACGAGATGGCGCTTACGGCTGTGCCGTTGGGGATCCCGGAGCGAACCGTCGGCGTTGCCATAGAACACCAGTTTGTTCAAGTCGAGGCACATGCGCCACACGGTGTCATTGCCGAACCAATTGCCGCTGCGAACGGTCGTCTCGGTATCGCCGAACATTGGCTTGCCCACGCCGCGAGCCAGTTGGTGAACCCAAGGGCCGACCACGGGAATGCGATGCGAAATCTCGCGAATGGCGGCGGCAACTTTGCGCTCGGTGCGGTGCTTCAAGCCGGGAGTGGGGGCCTCATCTCCGCCATGCGCTCGAGCGCCTTCGGTATGATGGGGCAGCCAGTTTTTGTCGGCGTTAACTCCTACCAGGTTTTTGAGACTCGCCGTAACGCCCGCTTTTTTATGAGTCTTCAACTTCGGCAGGCTGAACACTACATCGCACTGGATGGCGCAACCGGCGATGAGATATTCGTGGCGCCCGCCGCTGTGGTGACGATTGACCACGCCGGCATCGTAGTCCGCGCCGTAGTAGTGTCCGGCGCCGGGATGGCCGGCGAATTCGCTGGCTTGCCCGAGATCGAAGGCGATCGATCCATAAGGATTGGGAGAGAGCTTGCGACGCTCCACTACTACATCTCCGCGCGTGGTCCACTCTTCCCGCCGCAGATCGATGAGTTCGAAGGCGAGTCCGCGTGCCCGATACAAATCTCGAATGGCATCGAGGCCGAGAAGCCGTGATATCTCGGAAAACGAAGCGTCCGTTTGCGGCGCATCGGCAAGGATGATCTTGCCTTTTGGGCCGATTGCTTTCCAAACGTAGTCGGCGACCGCGCGGATCACGCTGCCGTGCGTAATTACATAGCGCCAGCCCTGGGGATCACGCGGGTGCCGCTGGTGCACCAGGTTCGGCTTCAGCAGAACGGTTTCGCCGGGATGAATCAATTCTCCCAACGGGTTCCACTCCGGCGTATTGAAGTGGGCGGCGTCGAGGCCCGCTGTTTGGAAGCAGCCACGCACGCCTTCGTAGGCGGGGTTCGATTCTGCTCCGGCATCGCCACAGGTATATTCCGGACAATACTCAGAGGGCGCGAAGGGCGGTGTCGACGAGTAGTCGGAGCTGCTGCCGCGCCAGGCAACCACTGAATTTTCCGGAAACCGTCTCATCGCGACTGCCGCATCGAGGTTCGAACCGCCTCGTCCTTTCCTGGCTGCCCTATTCGTTCCGCTCGTTGCAGTTCATAGATCTTCGATTTGATATGAAACGCTTGCACGCCCTGCAAGCCGCAATAAATCAGGCCGGGAACGCCATCGAGGAATCCCAGGCTGAAAAGATACTTGAATAAAAAGAACCACAGCGGAGCGCCGGGAAGGCGAAGGAACCTGGTTTTGAGCCAGCGGCGACGCTGCGCCTGCGTGCCGAAAAATGAGGGCTCGAGTTGCCCGTTGGCTTCACCTTCCATCCAGACTTTTGCTTCCCAATTGGAATATTCGTCGTGCTTGCGAATGTAGCGGGAGAGCGAATCGACGTTGCGGTGAGCCAGCGGATTCTTTAGCCGAGCCGTGGCGCCTTCGACCACAACGTGCTCGTGAATTTCCATGTCGGCCATGGATAAATCCTGATCTTTCAGGCGGCATTCGTAGCCGCCTTTGCCGCGGCGAAACAGTGAGAGCTTCCAGAAACCTGCGCCACCGTAGCGAAGCAGCCGGCTGAGAAAGTACATGCGCAGGGAAATGTAGTAGCCGTTGACGTTCGGGTCGGCGATGGCTTGGCGGATTTCCTGCTCGAGTGCGGGAGTCAGTTCTTCGTCGGCATCGAGCAGCAAAATCCAATCAAACGCGAGAGGCAGATTTTCCATGGCCCACTGACGCTTCTTGGGCCAGCCACCCTGGTAGTGGAATTGGACCAGATTGGCTCCGAAAGAACGAGCGATTTCAGGAGTCGCGTCGGTGCTCTGCGAGTCGATGACATAAATCTCGCCCATCTCGCCCAACGCTTCCAGACAACGAGGCAAATTTTTTTCTTCGTTCCGGGCGGCGACGATCACGCTGACCGGTAATCTTCCGTTCGCGGTCAGCGCGTCCAACTTGGCGATTTCTTCGACTTTTTGCATTTCTGAAATGCCTTACAAATGAAGTTCGCACCAGCGTTGCAGCACGTACAAAGACCATGGACGCGACCACGAAGTCGCGCCACTCAGAAAACTTTCCCACACTCGTTCTACCTGCGCGCCGTCCAGTAATCCGCCTAGCGGGCCGGCACCGGTCCGCTCTTTCTTGAGTACAAGCTCGATCTCGGAGAGAAGCTCTTGCCGCATCCAGTGCTCGAAGGGCAACGTAAAACCGCGTTTGGGACGGTGCACAATTTCCTCGGGCAGCGAGCCCGCCAGAGCCCCGACCAGGAGTTTCTTGGGCGTGCCATTCAGTTTCGACCGCCCGGGAAGCGCCAGCACCGCCTTGGCCAACCGATGATCGATCAGGGGAACGCGAACCTCCAGGCCCTGGGACATGCTCATAAAATCGGCATCGCGCAGCAGCGTATTGAGCATATAACAGCGCGACTCGAGATAGGAAACACGATTCACAGGGTCGAGCAAACGAGATCGTTGCAGCCGATCGCACTGCGAAGCGGTGGCAGTTCGAGCGGTGGCTTGATCGGTGCGAGGAAAAAGAAGGTCACGCTGCCCCGGCGTAAACAGCATTCGAGTGAGGAAGTAAGGGTGCAGAATCCGGCCATTCGCGCGGGCGAGCGAGGCCAGTTTGCGATTCTGGTCGCTCTCGGGAGCGAGTGCGGCAAACATCGACGCCAGCGAACCACGAACGGGGCGGGGCACACGTTTCCAGAGCCAGGCGTACCGCTCGACACTCGGTAACGTTCGGAACGAAGAGTACCCGGCAAAGACCTCGTCGCCTCCGAGTCCTGAGAGCGCGACTTTCACCCCGGCGCGCCGGGTTTCTCGCGAAACAAAATAAGTGTTGATGCCGTCCATGGTGGGCAAGTCCATCGCGCCCAAGGCATCTGGAATCGCGGCCAGGACATCGCTCTGCGAAACGTTGATCTCGTGATGATCGGTGTGAAACCTGGCGGCAACGGCGCGCGAGTATTCGGCCTCGGAAAAATCGGCTTCCCGGAAAACGATCGAGAATGTACTGGCGGTTATACCACTGCGGCTGAGAATGCTGACCAGGGCACTGGAATCAATGCCTCCGGAGAGAAACACTCCCACGGGCACGTCGCTGACTAACTGCAAGCGCACGGCTTCTTCCAGGAGGGGCTGTAAGGGCGCGGCGGGCGGTTCGTTTCTAACTGCGAACGGTTCGCTCGAATGCCCGCCAGTCGCCGGATCGTCCACCAGATCCCAATAGGAGGACTGCTGAAGAGTTCCGCCCTTCCAGCTCAGAGTGTGGCCTGGAGGAAGCGAACGAACTCCCTCCACGATTGTCAGCGGATCGTAGGCCGAACCGAAAGTCAGGTAGTTGATGAGACCGGCGGGATCGATGCGAAGTTGAATAAGGCCGGTTCCCAGCAGAGTGCGAACTTCCGAGGCGAAAATCAAATACGAACCGGCATGGGCGTAGTACAGGGGCTTGATGCCCATGGGATCGCGGGCGATGAATAAGCGATGCCGGTGCGCGTCCCACAAAGCAAAAGCGAACATGCCACGAAATTTCGCCAGGCACGCATCGCCCCAACGGGCGTACGCCTTCAGCAGGACTTCAGTGTCAGAGTGGCTGACGAAGTTTGTGCCGGCTTGCTGGAGTTCGGCGCGAACCTCGCGGAAGTTATAGATCTCGCCGTTGTAGACGATCCAGTTGCCGGTTTCCGCATCGTGCATGGGCTGATGGCCGAGCGGGGAGAGATCGAGAATAGAAAGACGCCGGTTGCCCAGGCCGATTTCTATCGGATCGGGGATGGCATCGCGGAGAAGAATCGTGCCGGAATCATCGGGCCCGCGGTGCGCCAGGGACTGCGTGCCGCGTTCCAGCACGCCGTCGGGGATGCGCGCGCCATGCGCTATGATGCCGAAGATTCCACACATATTGAGCTATCACCCTGTACTGGAGCAGTCTAGCGTACGCGAGGCGCCGTGCCGCATCATTGCACTTTCTCAACCGTAATCCTCACGGCGTAGGTGCCCGAGCCAGTCGCGCATGGCTTGTAAGCGGTCGCATAAGTAATCGCGGCATTACCTGCCGACCAAAGAGAAATATTGCCGCCGCCAAAATTGGACGCGCCTCCCAACATCAGACGATTGCCATCGGAGATGCCGGCTCCCGAAAGCGGCACGCGGATGGCCTTCTGACTGGTTTCGTCGGACCATCCGATCGTGAGCGCGGCTTCTGCGCTGCCGGCGGACGAGCACGCACTTGTGGAATCGACGTAATAGCTGACCCGATATTGCCCAGATTTGCAGGCAGTAGCGGGACACAAATTCGTCGGCGAAATGGCTGCCTTTTGGCCAATCAACGATACCGCCCACCGGCGGCCCTCTTCACCGGAAGCCGCAGTGTTGCCCGAGTCGGCGGCGCAACCGACACATTTTCCTGTCACGGTGAGATTTCCGTTAATAGTCACCGGAACATTGAAGGTCTTGGCCGCGGCCGTCAGCTTCTCCTGCGGTTTGCCATCGGGAAATTTTCCAATGTATTCGCGAACTTCGTTCTGGGCACGGCTGTAAAACGTGTCGATGTTTCCTTCATAGCCGAGATCGAGGTCGTTAAGGTCGGCGTCTGGGCGATGATTGGCAGTGGTCCAGGTTTTTCCCCAATTGCTGTCCCCTAATGTAATCAGCGGAGTGAAAGAGGAAATTGCCCCGCGGTGGCCAAAGTTGAGTCGTCCCTTGTGGCCGGTTTGCGGCGTCTGTAGCCCATTGGCGGCTTTCATAATTGTCGCTCCCGGAATGTAACCGGTCGCGTTGGTTTGGAGCGCCTCCAGATTCGCAGCTGCCGGCGGAGTGGCCGCCGTCGATATCAACACATGCGCCGATCCCGTGATTGCCCCGGGAGGAACCGTGCTCACGATAGCGCCTGCGCCGAGAATGTCCGCCTGGAGCGGGGGTGGGACATTGGAATAGTTGGCGGTCGACCTGTCGTCGTTCGGGCTGATAATGACTGCCCCCGGCCAAAAATCCAGGCGCGGCATGTACAGGTTGCGCGAGAGATCTTCCGCCGCATTGGTGTACGAAGAAAGTTCTCCGCCATTGTCGGTGAAAGAACAAGTCAGGGTGGCGCATGAACTCTGCTGCACCGTGGTCACCAGATACTTGCCCGTGCCTTCGGGAAATGGACGAAGGCTGCGCGAGTCCCAATCGATTTTGAGTATTTTGTAACTCGATGCTCCGGCGATCCGGGGAAATGTTCCGGTCACGCTTCCAGAACCGCTGGAAAGGGCATAGCCGGCGGGCAGTGGAAAGCCTTCACCAAATGTGGCGTGCACCGGAACTACCCAGTAGAGCCAGTCCCGCGAACCCGTCTTCGCTCCCCAGTTTGGAAACGTGCCGGAAGCGCCATTGTTCGCAAGTCCGCTGAGCTTGACTTGCACGCCCTCGGCGATGATCCCGGCGTTGCCGACGTTTCCTAGTGGGCTGTATTCCGTACAGGTGGGGGACGATTCGTAATAAACGTTCTCCGAGATGAAGCCGCCGTATCCTCCATGCTGGTTGCTGACCCGCACGCCAAAAACCGACCAGCCTTGAATGACACTATCGGAAATCCTCAGGCCGTTGCCGGAGAGCCACTCCACGCCCTTGCCCTCGCATTGCAACGAAAGATTAAGATTCTTGAGCCAGCCGACGGCGGACCAGCGGTTGAAAGGCCCCGGAGCCACAACGTACGCACCACAGTACGTGGGATTGCAAGTTACGCCATGTCCACCGATGGTGGTATCCAGTCCGTCGAGCAGAAACGCCTGGTCGTCGTCCACCTGAACGTAGGAACCGAAGCTGCCATTGCGCGGGGCGAGGCGAGTAGTCACGTTGAAGATGCGCGTCGCCTCGGCGTTGACCTCGATGAACGGCTTCGTGCCTGCGATCATCATTGGCCTGCCGCGGGGGCTCAACAGCGTGATGTCGCCGAAAGCACTCGCGGATCCGTGTTCGCCCACAAAAACGCAGGCGTCATTCGGCGTGTAGCAATTGAGAATTGAGCCAGCGAAATCGACCGTCTGGCCTCCTGCCCGAATGGATATGGGCGCAAAAACGTCATACTCGCCGGGGGGAATCACGACCCTGCCGGACTGCGAGCTTCCCGTGGGATTGGTGGGAGTAAATCGCGCCGCAATGGAAGCCTCCTGAATTCCGCCCGAGGCGCTGCCCACAACGTAGCCGGCGGAATGGGAATGAGCCGTGGTGAACTCCAGCGTGCCGGAGTGCCCATCTCCTTTGCAGGTTCCTCCCGTAACCTTAACGGGCTCCGGCGCCCCGGTGCCGGAGATGTAGACGTAGTACCAGGGCTCGGCGGCGATTACGCCGGGCGGACAGGGATCGAGCGTTAAGGAGTTACGACCCGCCGAATTGAGTGCCGACGAGGGACTTTGACGCCAGTTCAGATCCGTTGCAGAACGATAAATGTTTGCCGCCAGCGGACCTGAATCGGAAGCCGAGGCGTAGGGCGGGTGGTGTAACGAAGTGAAGATCGCGAAAGCCAGGGTCAAGACTCCAACCGAGGCGCCCAGGGCTCGGGTGGCGGGTCGCCAGGAACCTCGTCGCGAACGGAAGTGACTCCCGGGGAAACGATCTGGACTCAACATGGTGCCCTCCTGATGTGCGGCTGAGACGTTTGGCCAGGCGGATGCTTTCGAGTATTCGATACTGTAAGGCGGGCGAACCGATTTCGCCAAACTCGACTGGTGCAAGAGCGGCGACTGGCAGGCGATGCACCACAATTGGGGCCGCAGTTGATGCCCGCACCGTTCTGTTGTATCGTGCGATTTGCTCCATTTTGAGTCGCGAACCCCTGCGCGTCATCCTTCGCGTTCCGAAGGGCGAATGAGCACAACGGTTTTCATGCCAATTTCTGCTAACGTCGTGCTCGGCCATGGAGTGAAGATCTTCCAGCCCGATCTGGTCAACCTCTACGGATGCAGCGTAGGAGACGAAACTAAGATTGGCGCCTTCGTCGAGATTCAGAAGAACGCTTTGATTGGGAAGCGCTGCAAGATTTCTTCTCACACATTCGTTTGCGAAGGGGTCACCATCGACGACGAAGTATTCGTCGGCCACGGAGTGATGTTCATCAACGACTTATATCCACGAGCAACCGAGGATGGCCGACTGCAAACTGAGGCTGACTGGAAAGTTGTGCCGACGCGTGTAAAGCGCGGCGCGTCGATCGGAAGTGGGTCCGTGATCCTGGCGGGGGTGACAATCGGCGAGGGCGCCCTGATCGGCGCCGGAGCGGTCGTAACTCACGATGTGCCCGACCACCAGATTGCGAAGGGCGTTCCGGCGAGATTGGGGCGCAGTCTCTCGCAGATGGTAACGTCGAAGTCAACATTGCACTCGGCATCGAAGCGTAAATCGAAATCGGCACGTTAACCAAGTTCGACAGGGAGGAATTTTGGTTCGTATCGGCGTGATCGGCTACGGCTACTGGGGTCCGAATCTGGTGCGGAATTGTTTTGAGGCGAGCGGCGCACAAGTCGCCTGCGTGAGCGATTTGCGAGAGGAGCGGCTGGCTCGGGTGAAGAGCCGGTATCCCACGATCAAGACCACGGCGGATTTTCGTGAATTGATTGACGACCCTTCGATTGATGCGGTCGCGATCGCTACGCCGGTCTCTACACACTATGACCTGGCTCTGCGCGCGTTGCAGGCGGGCAAGCACGTGCTGGTCGAGAAACCTCTGGCGTCGAATATCGATCAGGTGCAGCGCCTGATCGACCTGGCGCAGAAAAGAAACCGCGTGCTTATGGTCGATCATACTTTTGTGTATACGGGAGCCGTGCGCAAGATTCGCGAACTGGTCGACAGCGGAGGCCTGGGCGAAATTTATTATTACGATTCGGTTCGGGTAAACCTCGGGTTGTTTCAGCACGATGTGAACGTACTGTGGGATCTGGCAGTGCACGACCTGTCGATCATGGATTACGTGCTGCCATTCCGGCCCTGCGCAGTTTCCGCTACCGGACTCAGCCACGTACCGGGCAGCACCGAGAACATCGCGTACCTCACGCTATTTTTCGAAGGCAGCCAGATCGCGCACATCCATGCGAACTGGCTGGCACCGGTGAAGTTGCGGCGGACGCTGATTGGCGCCAGCCGCAAGATGATCGTTTATGACGATATTGAGCAGAGCGAAAAGATCAAGGTCTACGACAAGGGCATCACGCTAAACAATCATCAGAACCAGGAAAAGATGTATCAGTTGATGGTGGGCTACCGCACGGGTGACATGCTGGCACCGCAGATCGACGGCACCGAAGCGCTGCGCTGCGAAATCGACCACTTCCTGCGCTGCATCGAACGGCAGGAGGAACCGATCACGGGCGGCGCTGCGGGACTGCGGGTCGTGGAAATTTTGCAGGCTGCATCGCAATCAATGGAGCAGCATGGGCGTCCAGTGGACTTGCGCCTGACGACGATGGAGGCCACGGCATAGCCGCGCGGCCGACGAGAAATAGAATTGAACTTCTAGCTGCTAGTTTCCGAGTTCCTAGCTAGAAGGTAAGAGCTAGAAGCTGAATTTCATGGCCAAGATTAAAGTTCCTTACCTCGATTTGAAAGCGCAGTACCAGAGCATCAAGCCCGAGATTGATGCGGCCATCGCGCGCGTATTGGAAAGCTGCCAATTCGTGCTGGGCCCGGAAGTCGCAGGCTTTGAGCGGGAGTTCGCGGACTACTGCGGAACGGCCGAATGCATCGCGCTGAATTCCGGCACCAGCGCCTTACATCTGGCGTTGCTGGCGGCCGGAGTTGGTCCCGGCGATGAAGTGATCACCGTGCCGTTCACTTTTGTGGCCAGCGTGGCTGCGGTTCTTTATGCCGGAGCGCGGCCGGTTCTCGTGGACATCGATCCGCGCTCGTTCACCATGGATCCGTCCGCGATCGAAGCGGCGATCACGCCGCGCACCAAGGCAATCCTGCCGGTGCATCTCTACGGCCAATCCGCCGACATGGATCCGATCATGGAAATTGCGCGGCGGCGCGGGTTGGTTGTTATCGAAGACGCGGCTCAAGCTCACGGAGCAAAATATAAAGGCCGCACTGTGGGCAGCATCGGCGACATGGCGTGCTTCAGTTTTTATCCTGGCAAGAATCTGGGAGCCTACGGCGAGGGCGGCGCTGTGACTACCAGCAATCCCGGATATGCGCGGACGATCGGTATGCTGCGCGACTGGGGTCAGGACCGCAAGTATCATCATGTGCTGCGGGGATTCAATTATCGAATGGAAGGCTTTCAGGGTGCGATCCTGCGTGTGAAGTTGGGTCACCTCGACAGGTGGACTGAGGCTCGCCGTGCGGTGGTGAAACTCTACAATGAATATCTGGCCGACTCGGGCGTTGAAATGCCCACCGAGATGCCGTGGGGACGGCACGTGTATCACGTTTACACGCTGCGCGTGGACGATCGCGACGGCCTGCAATCCGCGCTGTTGGCCGATGGAATTCAGACGGGCATTCATTATCCAGTGCCCGCGCATTTGCAGCCGGGGTATGCTGATTTGGGTTATGGCCGCGGAGATTTTCCCAACGCGGAAGCGGCGGCGCAACAAGTTCTCTCGCTTCCACTCTACCCTGAACTTTCCTTCCAGGCAGTTGCGGAAGTTGCCACATCTGTAAAGAAGGCGGTCCCGCACAGATCGACGACCGCGGTATCGCGCTAACGCTGGAGCAAGAATTGATCATGGCTACATTCGCAGCGATTCCCGACATTCTGGAAGTCACGCTACGGGACGGGTCGTATCTCATCGACTTCCAGTTCACCGCGGAAGATACCGCGACGATTGCCGCCGCGCTGGAAGGCTGCGGATTCCGCTGGATCGAAGTCGGGCACGGCCTGGGCCTGAATGCGTCGCAATGCGGCAAGGGCATAGCCGCAGCAACCGACGAAGAGTACATGGAAGCCGCGAGTGGGGCTCTCCAGCACGCGAAGTGGGGAATGTTCTTCATCCCGGGCATTGGACGCGAGGAAGATATTCGGATGGCCGCCAACTACGGCATGTCGTTCCTTCGCGTTGGCACTAACGTGACGGAAGCTGTGCAGGCTGAGCCTTACATCGCATTGGCGAAAGAGCTGAGGCTGATCGTCTCCTATAACGCGATGAAGTCGTACGCCGTTTCCCCGGCGGAATTTGGCGCGGTCGTGGCGAAGGTGCATGACTGGGGCGCGGATATTGCCTGTCTGGTCGATTCTGCGGGCAGCATGGACCCGGATTCGGTGGCGGCGTACCTGCGCGCTGCAAAGTCGGAAAGTGCGTCTCCGCTCGGCTACCACGGGCACGACAATCTCTCTCTCGCCATGGCCAACACGCTGCGCGCTATTGATGAAGGTGTGGTGCTGGTTGATTCTTCGCTGCAAGGCATGGGACGATCCGCCGGCAATACCGTCACCGAAGTGCTGGTGGCGATCCTGCAAAGACGCGGGTCCGTGCAGCATATCGATCTGAAGGCCGCGATGGACGTGGGCCAGGGACTGATTCAGCCGCTGCTCGGGAAACGCGGTGTCGACCCCATGGCCGTGACCGGCGGGCTGGCCAAGTTTCATTCGTCCTTCACCGGCAAGGTGCAAAATTACGCGCGCAAGCATGACATCGATGTGCGCGACCTGATCGTCCGCCTGTGTCAGGAAGATCAGCTATCTGCGCCGGACGAATTGCTGGAGCGCCTCAGCCACGAACTCGCAACTCTGAAGATGCCTCGCGTGCTTTCGATTCCCGCATTCCGTGTGGAATCGGACAGAGAGAAAACTTCTGCCGACGCCTTGGACGCACTGCTGAAAGAATTGCGAGCCCGTGCCGTCAAGGCGGGGAAGTTTTCGGCGCTGAACGTGGTTACGGGAGAGAAGCCGCTGAAGGATTTCCTGGTCTCGGGCAACATCCATTCCACCCAGTCGCACGTGGTCGGTTCGGTGACCCTGACGGGCGCTGCGCATCTGGATACTGTTCTGCATACGGCCGACGGCAGAACGGACGTTTTGTTATTGGATGTTGACCGCAAACCTTTCGGCCCTAGGAACGTTGCGGAAAGCGCTCGGGCGATCCTCCAGAGAACTGCGCTTCTCACTTACCTCGACAGTCGGGTATGGGTTGAGGCCGTCGAGGAGCAGGTGGTCCGTCTGCTGCACGAAGTACTGAACGATTGTGAGATTGTGATCGCCGGCGACCATCCCCGCAGCCGTTTCCTGGCTTTGCGATTTGCCGAACGCGGTGCGCGCGTCACGCTGCTGCCTGATCCGGAGCAGACTTCCAACGCGCCGTCGCTCGATCATGTTCGATCGCTCTCGCTGGACGGGCAGGAATTACAACTGTCTGTCATGAAGGCTGAGTCTGGTTCGGCGTTCGATGCGTTGAATCGCGCGAGGGTAGTGGTCGTGTGGCCATCTGGAAGACCGTGGTTTGATCGGCGATTCACAAAATGCCTGGCCCCGAAGACCTATGTACTGGACGCGGGGATTGGAACGATTCTGCCGACCGGAATCGCCACAGCGCAGCAACAGGGATGCTTCCTGCTGCGAGTCAACATCTGGCCCGCCTTGACCGGCAGGCTGTCCGCGACGCACGAATCGCTGATGGAAATGCGCGACGCGCTGGGTTGGGAAACTTTGGACGGGGTACCGGTAGTAGCCGGCGGTGCCATGGGTAAATCCGGCGACGTGATCGTTGACAGCGTGCATCATCCGACGCGAGTGGTTGGAGTCTGCGACGGTCAAGGCGGGGTGCGCTTTCGCTATAACGAACACGACGCTGAACGCGTGCGCCGGGTTCAGACGGAGATTAACCGACGACTGGTCACACCGCAACTCACCGGCGCAAGCGCTCGTTAGAGGGGAATTCGCGACTCTGCATCATCTTCATCGATTCGAACTATGACGTCCAAGCGAATTCTCATTCTCGGCGGGGGTCGGTATAACGTGCCGTCGATTCGTGCGGCCCGAGAAGCGGGATTCGCGACTCTGGTTGCCGACAAGAATCCTGAAGCGCCGGGGTTGAAGATCGCTGATTATGGACTGCCGATCGACCTTACCGATTGCCAATCGCTCACGAGAGCGGTGACTGACCTGGGCGGAATCGATGGCGTGGTCAGCATGGCGGAGGTCGGCGTGCGCGCCGCCGCTAACATTTCCACGCGCCTGGGCTTACCTTCAATCTCTGAGGAAGGCGCCGCCAACGCGACCAGCAAAGCCGCCATGCGCCGCCGCTGGCTGCCCCTGGGACGGTATTCTGCGGCGTTCGAAGTCGTGAACATTTTGGATGACGCTCAATCGGCCGCCGCGAGGTTGGGACGATTCCCTCTGATTTTCAAGCCCGACCTGAGCCTGGGCGGCTCCCGGGGCGTCACGCGCGTCGAGCGAACCGAAGATATCACGAAGGCCTTTCTTGCCGCTCAATCTGGCGGCCTCGCTCACTCCGATGTCGTTATGGAACATTGCGTCGAGGGCAGTGAACACAGTGCCGAGGTGCTCATCTGGAACGGTAAGACTTCGGTTCTGTGCATCGGCCAGAAAATCAAATCGTTGCCGCCCTACCGGGTCGATATCAGTGTGCAATATCCTGCTCAACTGACGACGACGCAGGAATCGACCGTGGCGGATATGTGCCATCAAGCCGTGAATGCGCTGGGATTAACTCAAGGTGTTGCGCACATCGAATTCGGCTATACCGACGAGGGTCCGGTGCTCTTCGAACTCGGGGCGCGTTGCGGCGGCGGACACACGCCGCAGATCGCCCATCATGTCAGCGGCGTAAACGAATTCGTCGAAGCCTGCCGCATGGCTTGTGGGATCGCTCCAAGGCAGTTCGAGCCGACGCACCGCCGCGGGGCCGATTATCGATTTCTGATTTTCGCCCCGGGCGCCGTCGAGCGCATCGACATTCCCTCAGCAATCAAGGCAGACGGTGGAGTGCTGGACGTAGACATCACCGTGCAGCCCTGTGACGAGATTCGGCCGCTGCGCAGCACTTCGGAGCGATCCGGATTTCTGGTGGCGACTGGCGAGACTCTACAGGAAGCGGTCGGCTGCGCCGACCGGGGCTGCCGCAAAATCGCAATCCACTATTCCGACGGCGCTACACGCCACGCCGCGGAGCTTGTCGATTTTCAGGAGTTGGCTCACCCATGACCATGCCGCAAGTGCTCGACCCGGAGGACGTAAATCAAGTCATTCAGCGCTATCGACGGCGTATTGCAGAGCATGGCGTAACCTTTGCGTCGTTGAATTCCGGCAGCGAAGAAAAGCAGGCGATGCGGCAGTGGGTTCACGCCTCAGCGCTGCGCGGAGAACGGCCATCGATTCTCGAAGTGGGCTGCGGCCTGGGTGATTTTTACAAATACCTCATAGCTCAGAAGCAAGATTGCACCTATCATGGCTACGACATCGTTCCCGAGTATATTGCGCAGTGCCAGAGCGCTTACCCGCAAGCGACTCATCCGGAAACCAGATTTGAAGTGCGCAATATTTTTCTCGACGGGATTAACGGCATCTATGACACCGTGTTGATGTCGCAGGTCCTCAACAACCGCTACGAGAAGTCGGACAACATGCAGGTGATGCGGCGCGCGCTGGAGTTGGCGTTTCAGCACACGCGGGTTTCCGTCTCGGTGGATATGCTCTCCACTTACGTCGACTTTCGCAATCCCGATCTTTTCTACTATTCGCCGGAAGAAATATTCAGCATGGCGAAGGCAATCGCACCGCGCGTGGTGATCCGCCACGATTACCGCGCCTTTGAATTCTGCGTGCAACTTTTTCATCAGGAAGCCGAGGGTTACCTGAAGTGACCAAGCATCTGCTGTGCCTGACGGTCGACACGGACCCCGATGGCCTGAGCGGAACAACTACTAACCGGCAAACTCTAAGCTTTGCAGGACTGGAGCGGCTGAAGTGCTTGCCAAATGAACTTGCTGCTTTCGCCGAACTGGGGCGAATACCGATGACATGGTTCGTTCGAGCCGACGGTCAATTGGAAAGCATTCTTGGCACCGCATCATACCTGCTCGAGACCTACGAAGACTTTTGGACGCAAGTAACCACCGCCGGTGATGAACTCGCCTGGCATCCTCACCTTTATCGTCAGGACAGGCCGGAAGACGCTGCGTTGCTCATCACCGATGCGATTCAGGCGCAAGATGAATTGGAGCGATTGTGGAACAATATCGGTGAAAGTTTTCGTCCTTTTCATTCCACCGCTTTTCGCAACGGCGAAGGTTGGCACACACCGCAAACTTACGCTGTCATCGAGCGGCTTGGACTCCTCTGCGATTCAACGGCGATTCCGGGACGCAGCGGGGCCGCAGGGCATCCCATGAATTGGGTCGGCACACCGAACCAGCCGTACTTCCCTTCTGCGGACAATCTTTGCCAGCCCGGTCCTCCGCGATCGATGCTTGAACTTCCTATGAACACCTGGCTCTTGCAGGCGCCGTATGACGAGACTCCGCGAGTCCGTTATATGAATCCCGCGGTGCATCCATATCTTTTTGCAAAGCCTCTGCGAGACTGGGAGAATGCTTGCAAGCTTTTGCCTTCCGATTTGTATGTCTGGGTGATGATTTTTCATCCCGACGAATTGCTTGCCACGAAGGATCAGGACGCGCTTTACTCGCGTTCGACAAAGGCACTCTGTGCCAATCTGGTTTCTATGGCCGAGAGCCTGCAGGGATTGGGACACGTCTTTGAATGGACTACAGTATCCCGGGCGGCGGAGTGTTGGAGAGCACAAAAGAAAGGGACGAGCGCATGAGTTCAATGGTGCCCACCACGACGATCGAGACTCTCCAGTACTGCGAGGCCGATCTGCTAGGCGAAACCGGTGGCATGGCGATCGAATGGTATGGACGCGCGGCGACTGCGCTCTACCGCGCCTACGGGCTCGCCAGAAAAATGTCGCCCGCAAAAGCCGATGAAGCCGAAGTGATTCTTCCTTCCATCTCTTGCGCGACCCCCGCCAATGCCGCGCTGCTGGCCGGCGTCACACCGAGATTTGCGGACGTCGATCCCAATTCAGGGATGCCGACAGTGGAAAGCATTCAGGAACGGTGGACCCCGCAAACCTGTGCTGTAGTGTTCATTCATTTGTATGGTCAAACGGCGGACTTACGGCCCTTAGCCGAATGGTGCCGCAGCAGGAAAATTCTTCTCATCGAAGACCTGGCTCAAGCTTTGGGCGCGCGCTTGCCGAACGGCACGGCCGCAGGCTCGATCGGGGATCTCGCGGTATGCAGCTTCAACCCGACCAAGATTTTGGAATGTGGCGGCGGAGCCCTGCTGATCCGTTCGCAGAAGCTGGCATCTATGTGCGCAGAATGGACGCATTCTGACCCTCCGCTTCAGGAGATCGAGGACGGGCAAGCCGGAACGCTTGCCCTCAGCTACCGAAATCTGCACCATTCGCTGGTTGGATTGTTGCGGTCGCGGGCTCGATCGGGGGATGAAGTCTCGAGTGCATTTCTCAAACTCCAACCAGCATATCGAAGACTCTATCTGCGCCGCATGAAGAACGCTGTTGCGTTGGCGCAAGCATGGCCCCAATTGAAGGCAATACTGCGGCATCGCACTCGCAATGCGCAGCAGTATGAACAAGACCTGGCGGACGGACCCTGGCAACTTCTCAGCCAATGGCAACAGAGCGGTGTGTGCTGGCGTTATTCGCTGTTGGTGAATTTTCCGGAGAAGCTGGTCGACTTCAGCGAGGCCGTGAGGCGCGACGGGTTTCACGTATCGAACCTCTATTGGCCGGTGAATGACTTCTTCCGTCCCAGCGACGCCTGCCCCAATGCCGACCAATTTGCCCGCCGGATTCTTAACCTATGGGTGGACAATACTGTCGATCGGCCGTGGGTGCAAAAATGTGGCGAGAGTCTAATCAAAAATGCAGCCCGGTTTCTTTCCTGACTCCGGTACACTGGAAGCCGACTTTTCAATTTTTATGGGCGGCCCCGAACTCAGCATCGTCATCCCGGTCTTCAACGAAGAGGTCGTGCTTCCGGTTTTGATAGAAAGATTGCGCACCTTCATCGACCGGCTCGCTCCTCTGGAGACGGAAATTATTCTGATCGACGATCATTCCGCCGACAACTCTCCGCAACTGTTGAAGAAGATCTGCGGGCAGGATTCCAGGTTCCGCTACGCCCGTCTTGCGCGCAATAGTGGAAGCCACGTGGCTATCCTGGCGGGACTCGCACAAGCGCGGGGCGAATGTTCGGTGTTTCTCGCTGCCGACTTGCAAGATCCTCCCGAGCTGATTTTGCAGATGTTGGATTTGTGGCGTTCCGGCCACCACGTCGTGTGGGCTGTGCGAGAGGAGCGCGAGGGCATTTCGAAGGCCGACTTGTTTCTGGCCAATACTTTCTACCGCCTGCTAAATTTTTTGGGAGAAGTCAATCTTCCTCCGCGCGGCTCCGACTTTGCCCTTCTCGATCGCAAGGTTGCGGACGCGTTGTTGAAGTCGGCAGGCAGCAATCCAAGTATTGGCGGCGAGATCGCACGCCTGGGATTCTCTTCGGCGCAAATTACTTACACCAAGGAAAAGCGGGCGGCGGGCGGCTCCAAGTGGACGCTCAAGCGCAAACTGAAGGCTTTCGCCGATGCTTTCGTATCGTTCTCCTATGCTCCATTGCGGGCGATGTCGTATCTGGGAATGATGTTCAGCTTCCTTGGATTCGCCTATGCTCTCGTTGTCATCTGCGTCCGCTTGATGACACGCACACCCGTGCAGGGGTGGGCATCGTTAATTGTCGTGGTGCTGGTGCTGGGCGGAGTTCAAATGATGATGCTCGGCGTGCTGGGCGAATATCTGTGGAGAACGCTGGAGGCGGCGCGGCAGCGTCCCATTTATTTTCTGGAAGAGACATCCGAGGGCAACTTAGAAGCCGGCGCCAATGTCGAAGCCCAACCACAAAAAATGGGGCGGCGCTTTGGGACGTAATTTTCGTGTGCAGTCGGCCGTTGTGGGCCTTCTCATCGGCCTCGCCTCTGTCGCGATTCTGCTGCGACAAGTGGATCTCAAACAATCCTGGAACGCGCTGGGACGACTCATCGGGCCCTTCCTGCTGATTCCGCTGATGGTGTTTGTTGTCAACCTGCCGCTGCGCGCCTGGCGCTGGCAAATAATTTTTCCGACCTCGCGGCGTCCCGGTTTCGGAGCCTGTCTGACGGTTCTCGGGATCGGGAATATGGCCAATTTTCTATTGCCAGGGCGAGCCGGCGATTTGGCTCGCTGCATTCTGCTGGGACCTGCGGGTTCCCTCACGGATAGCACCCGCACGCTTGGCACACTCGCAGTCGAAAAAGTTCTGGATGGGTTGGCGCTCGTCGGCATGGTTCTGTTCTCGATTTGGGCGTTGCATCCTCCACCGTGGGTTTTTCAATTGCTAAAAGCAGCCATTCTGATCTTCGGAGCGGCGCTGGTTCTGTTGGTAGTTCTCCGTTATCGGACGCGACTTCTGATTGACATTGTGCGCCGCGCTTTTCGATCCATGCGTCTCTCTGCGCTGGAGGGAAAGTTCGATGGCCTGCTGAATTCGTTTGCCGATGGGCTCAGCGCCATCGGTTCCGCAGGGCAGATGCTGGCTTTGCTGCTGCTTACCGCAACCATCTGGGCCACCGAAGCTGGAACGATCTGGGGCCTGGCCCGGGCGCTCGGTCTCGCCGTATCGTTGAAGTCGGCTGTGATTGCGTCGGCGGTTTTGGGCTTGGGCCTGATGATTCCGGCAGCTCCCGGCGGTGTGGGAACCTATGAACTGTTCGGAACGGAAGCCTTCAAACTGACCGGAATTGCCGCCAGCAGCGCGCTGGCGTTGACGGTGGTAATTCACGCCTGGGTTTTTGTGGCGAATATCGCGGCGGGAATTTGCTTGCTGGCGATTCAGGGGATCAGCCTGGCTCAACTCAGAAACCGTCTGGAGGTCGAGCCCGATGCTCAATCCACGCTGCAGCGATCGAGCTGATTCCTCCGGTTTGATAGAATCCGTTTTTCTTTTCTCCGCAGGCGAGTGCGACTATGATGTTGTGCTTCTGCGTTTGAAGTGGAATCATTTTGACAAGGCATGTTGAGCTGACGGTTATCCCCGAACTGGACGGGGTGCGTGGCATCGCAATCCTTCTTGTCCTGGCTTTCCATTTCGGCCACATGCTTCCTGGTTACGGAAACCAATTATTCTCATTAGGTTGGACAGGGGTCGATCTTTTCTTCGTTCTTTCCGGGTTCCTGATTACCCGGATTCTGTGGACAACCAGAGATAGTCCAGAATATTTTTCAAGCTTTTACGGGCGAAGGATTCTACGAATTTTCCCGCTCGCATTCGCTTTCCTGGCGTCCTATTTCTGGATTGCGCTGCCGTTGGCTCATCATTTCGGCTACGACCTCGATCGCAACGGATCGGACCAGTTGTGGTATTGGGCGTATCTGGCAAACTGGCACCCCCACGGACTTCACGGGAGCCTGTCGCATCTGTGGTCGCTATCGATCGAAGAGCAGTTCTATTTGATCTGGCCGACCGTGGTCTTCGCGATCGCTCTGAAAAATCTGCGACGACTCTGCATCGTACTGATCCTTCTACCTCTCGCACTCCGTTATGTTTTGATGGGGATATTTCATCTCTCCATTCATACGATTCCGGGAATGACGTTCTGTCGCACCGAGGCGCTGGCGCTAGGCGCGCTGATCGCTCTTTCCCTCGGAATCGAGGGTCTTGCGATACCGAGGCTGCCGAAACTTGCTTTGGCGTCCGCGGTGGGAGTGCTCGCCATTGCCCTCACGGCTGGGACGGAATCGAATTTAATGGGAATCTATGGTCTGACACTCGTGGCGCTCGCATGTGCTGGATTTGTGCTGCGCGCGGTTCAGAGCGCGGGAGATAGTACCCGATTGTCGAGCATGCTCCGGTCGAGTTGGCTGCGGCGATTTGGTAAGTACAGCTATGCGATCTATGTTCTGCACGCACCCATCGTGGCAGTGGCGTTTCACTTGTATGCCAGATCGCCAACGCCCCTGCGCGGATGCACTCTTTTCTTTGCGGGAATCATTTCTTCGTACCTTGCGGGATGGGTTTCGTGGCATCTGTTCGAGAGCAAGATTCTTCGCCTAAAGCGCTATTTTGAGTACGATCAAGCGAGGAAACAACCGGCCGCAGCAGTTGCGGTCAGTTGACTGTCATCCGTGCCAGGTTGTGCCCGGCTTGATAGAATCATCCATCCGATTCCTAAACAGTTCTGAAGCAGTACTCTCCGGGGGTTCTGGAATGCAGCGTGTTCTGATTACGGGCGGCGCGGGATTGATCGGATCCCACATTGCCGATCTGCTGGTGCAGCGCGATGTCCGCGAGATTGTAGTGCTCGATAATTTTGTGCGCGGGCGACGGGAGAATCTTGCTACGGCTGTGGCGAGCGGTCGCGTCACAGTTGTGGAAGGTGACATTCGCGATCGTAAGCTTTTGGCCGAGGTCATGCAGAGCATCGACGTGGTATTTCATCAAGCCGCGATCCGCATCACGCAGTGTGCCGAAGATCCGCGACTGGCGCTTGAAGTGCTTGTTGAGGGCACTTTCAATGTTGCGGAGCAGGCGATGCGAGCGAAGGTTTCCAAAGTGATAGCCGCATCGTCGGCCTCCGTTTATGGAATGGCGGATGAGTTTCCCACGAACGAAAATCAACATCCCTACCACAATCGAACGTTTTATGGAGCCGCCAAGACTTTCAATGAAGGTCTGTTCCGCAGCTTCTATGAGATGTACGGCCTGCGCTATGTAATGCTACGGTACTTCAATGTCTACGGACCGCGCATGGATGTCTACGGCGCATATACAGAAGTTCTGATTCGCTGGATGGAGCGAATTGCCGCCGGAAAGAGACCTCTCATTCTCGGCGACGGCCAGCAGACTATGGACTTCGTGATTGCCGAAGATATCGCACGCTGCAACCTGGCCGCGGTTGACGCGGACGTCACCGACGAAGTATTCAATGTCGCCAGCGGCTCCGAGATCAGCCTGAAGGATCTCGCGCACACTCTATTGCGTGTGATGGGATCGAACGCGCCGCTTGAGTATGGACCAGAGCGAAAAGTAAACTCGGTTCCGCGCCGGCTCGCCGATGTTTCCAAAGCGAAACAAATGCTGGGATTTCAGGCGACCATTTCGATCGAAGATGGCCTGCGCCAGCTTGTGGCGTGGTGGCAGGCGGAACGCCAGACCAGCGAGGCTGTTCGTGTTTGATCCGAGAGTGTGTGATCTGAGAATGCTTCGTTCACAAGTGTGTGAACCGCGAAACCACGATCCGCAACACTACGATCCGCGCACTGGGGAAATTCGTGCCCATGCCTAAGAATTTTGTTCCAGTCGCGCGTCCGAATCTCGGACCAGAAGAGGTATCGGCTGCCGAACGGGCGATTCTCTCCGGCTGGGTGACGCAAGGGCCCGAAGTCGCAGCCTTTGAGCAGGAGTTCGCCGCTTTCGTGAAGGCGCCGCATGCGTGTGCGGTCTCCAGCGGCACGACGGCTCTTCATCTGGCGTTGCTGGCTGTTGGTGTCCGACCCGGCGATGAGGTCATCACGGTTAGCCATTCCTATATCGCTACCGCAAACAGTATTCGCTACTGCGGCGCGTTGCCGGTTTTCGTCGACATCGATCCGCAAACGTTCAATATCGATCCCCGGAAGATCGAGGCAGCAATCAGCGAGCGCTCGCGCGCCATTCTGTGTGTTCACCAGATGGGAATGCCGTGCGACTTGAACGCTATTCTCGAAATTGCGGAGCGGCACAAAATTTCCGTTGTGGAAGACGCCGCATGCGCCGTGGGAAGCGAAATTCTTCGGCACGGACGTTGGGAAAAAATCGGCAAGCCGCACTCCGATGTGGCGTGCTTCTCCTTTCATCCGCGCAAATTGCTCACGACGGGCGATGGCGGCATGTTGACCACAACCAGCGCCGAAATCGATCGCAAGTTCCGTCTGTGGCGGCAGCATGGCATGAGCACGCCGGACACGGTGAGACACTCCTCGCCGCAAGTCATGTTCGAATCGTACCCGGAACTGGGCTTCAACTATCGCTTGACCGACATTCAGGCTGCGATTGGCCGCGAACAACTAAAGCGCCTGCCAGCAGCCCTTGCGCAGCGACGACAGCTCGCGACGCGCTATCACAAGCTGCTGGCGGATGTTCCGGGATTGATTCTACCCGCGGAACCCGAGTGGGCGCGCACCAATTGGCAGAGCTACTGTGTGCGCCTACCCGAAAATACAGATCAACGCCGCTTCATGCAGGAAATGCTCGACGAAGGCATCGCCACGCGACGCGGAATTATGTGCGCGCATCTGGAGCCAGCGTATCAGTCTCCGAATACGTGGCGCTGCGCGCAAGTGGAACGCGAACCCGACAGAAGCTGCCCGAATCTGGTCGAGAGTGAGCGGGCACAAAATGAGGCTGTGATCCTGCCTCTATTCCCGCAAATGACAGAAGCGCAGCAAGACATGGTTGCACACGCTCTTCGGCATGCGTGCTGTGAAAAATAGTTTGAATGAGCGCCCCAACGCAGTTTCAGCGTGACACGCCGACCCGCAGCGCTCTGAAACTTCTGCTGTGGCTCTCGATTGTGCTGGCCGGCGCGGAGTTTACGGTGCGCGGGCCAGTCCGATTCCTGCAGATTCCAAATGATTGGAACGATCTGTCGCAGAACTACGCCGCTTCGAAGCTTTGGCTAAAGGGCCGGAGCCCGGCCGATCCCGGGAATTTTGTGGCGTTGTGGAAGCAGGAGAGCGGCAGCCGCCTCGACCTCAACGACGTTCGGACTCATCTGGCTCCCCCTCTCGGTGGACTTATAGTGCTGGCGCCGATTGCGGTCTTTCACTTTAAAACCGCCAAAATGATTTGGCTCGTGGTTCTGCTGCTGGCGTTCGTGGCCACGGTTTTATCGTTAATAAAGGCCGGAGGTTTGCGTTGGGGAGAGCTTCGCACTTTGGCTTTCGTCGCCGCTTGTCTGGCCCTCGCTCCTTTCCAAACTGGAATCGGCAGCGGCAATGCCACAGTCCTCGTCATTGGTCTGTGCGCGTTGGCGATCGGGGCAGCCACCGAAAACCACGATATCTCTGCCGGATTTCTATTCGGATTGTCCTGTAGCCTGAAGCCGCAAATCGGCGCATTTCTGGTGCTTTACTATCTGATGCGGCGGCGCTGGCAACTATTCGTGACCGCGGTATCTACGGCGATTGGATTAATCGTGGTAGCCGCTCTGTATCTGCAACTCCGCGGCACTTCCTGGCTTCAGGATTATCTTCACAATGCCCAGGGATTTGTGACCAGCAACCACATCGACGATTTCTCGTCCGCAAATCCCAGTCGCTTTACCTTGATCAATCTGCAAGTCCCGTTGTTTTCGATAACGGGTCAGTCCTCATTGGCAAACTGGCTGGCGTTCGGCGTAGTCGGAGTCTTGTTGTGCGTCTGGCTTTACTGGGTCGGCAAAGGAAGCTCGCGCGGTTCGGCGATGCTGGCTCTCGGAGCAATCTCAGTCGTTGCCCTGCTGCCGGTCTATCACCGGTTCTACGACGCCGGGCTTCTGGCTGTGCCTCTCTGCTGGTGCGTCACCAACGCCGCAGACATGTCGAAGTCGACTATCAGAATCGTGCTGCTCCTCATGGCCCCCTTCTTGTTTCCCGGAGCGGCATTCTTGCAGCAACTCGTCGTGCATGGTCATATCTCCGACACGGTCGCGAATTCCTGGTGGTGGAATTGCGTCGTGATGCCTCACGAAAGCTGGGCTCTGCTCTTACTATGCCTGCTTCTGCTTTATCGAATGAAGCTCGCCGCATCGCATCGTCTCAAAGCAACCCCTTAACCACAGAGGACGCGGAATTCCACGGAAAAATCAAGTCCTCTGCGTCCTTTGTGGTTAATGCGTATCTGGGCGGCTGGTTTTGGACGCAACCAGGCTGCGGCACAACTTCACGATTTCTTCCACGTGCGCTTTCCAGGAAAATTGCTGCGACCGCTCGAATCCAACGTCCGCCATGTGTCTCGATGTGCCTGACGCCCCAGCCAACCGAGCCAATGTTTCCGCCAGCTCCTTCGCTGAGAGTGGCGGGAAATACGCGGCCGCATCCTGGCAGATTTCGCGATGCACCGGAAGGTCGGAAGCGATCACGGGCACTCCGCTAGCCATCGCTTCCACCAAAGGGTGAGCGAAGGTTTCAGCATAGGCAGGAGTCACATATAGATCGGTGCGGCGGTACAACTGATGGAGTTGCTGGTACGGAATCGCCCCTAGTTCAACCACCATGTCCGAGATTCCCAGTTTTTTCACCAAGGCGGCGGCGGCTTCGGGCCGATACGTCCCGGGGTTTTTGCCGGCCGCGAGTTGACAAGTCAGCAACAGTTTGACCGGACGATCCCCCATGCGATCGCGCAGCAGAGGCAGCGCTCGAAAAAGCGTTTCGAAATTCCGGTAGTAGTTGTAGTGGCTGACAAAGAGCAGCTTCAGGGATTGTTCGGTGCGACGCAGCTTCTCCTCCACTGCCGGTGCGAGTGGAGTGTCATCTTGAAAAAAAGTTTGACGATCAAACCCATGATGAATGGCCACTATGGGAGCACTGGTCCATCGGATTAGTTCGTCCGCGAATGCGTGGCTGGGCGCGACCGTAACATCGGCCCAATGAATCGACCTTTTGGCAAACGCTGCCCTCATGTGGGTGTCGAGCCAGGTGCGGTATTCGCGGCGCGACAGCAGGTCCCGGTAAAAGTCGCCGCAGGTGTAGAGCGAGTTGCGGGAGAGCAGAATTTGCGGTATCGGCGATTTCCGCAGCGCGAAGTTTCCGGTAGAAAGCAGGACTTGGGCGCGACAGTTCCGAATGAGGCGAGGCAGCGCCGACTGTTCGTACCAGAACCGGCCAACGTGCGCAATGTCGGGCACTACTAGAGCAATATTTTGGAAGTCGCCAAGCTCTTCCCGTAGGGTCGGGCGCAAAGCAACAGTGACCTGGAGGTCGGGTTGCGCAGCCAAATGCGGAAGCACGTTGCGGACATAGGTCAGACCTCCGCCCGCGCTGGCTGCGAGGGAGTTGATAAACAAATGCATCATCGGTTGGGAGCGACCACACCCAACGGTCGGAGTATCGCGCCAAAGCGCCACTCGATCGCATGCCCAGAGGGAGCCACGTCCATAAAAACGAAAGCGAGACACCAAAACAATACGCACAGATGATAGCCAGCGGCGAATAGCCAATCTTCAAAGGCGGCATGAATCAATCCCGCTAACATGATCATCGCAATAGGGACCGCCGGGTGGCACGCGTTCCCTGTCGTGAGCATCCACAAAACCGTGCGCGCAATCTTGCCCAGCAACAGGAACATCAGCAAGAAGAACGGTAATACACCGAGAATTCCAACTCCGGCGAGAATAGCCAGATAACTGCTGCCGTTCTCCGATGTAATATCCTCCGTGGAAACAAACATTTCTACGGGGCCGTCGTTTATGACGTCGGCCGTTCCCAACCCGGTTCCAAACCAGAAGTGATTGCTGATGGTGTCCAGCGCCCTCTGCCAGGGATCCTCGCGCGACGCAAATACGTTGCCATTCGTGCTGTCTTTATAGAGGACGGTCTTGGTCACCGAAGAGAAAGCTCGCTCTGTGGCGTCAGGGTTAAAAATTGCCCCGGCCGCAATGCAAATAGTGATGATGGCAACGCCGGCGCCAATCATGGTGTATTTGCGCAAAGCGGCGCACAGTAAGCCACAGGAGATTAAAGCCGCGGCCATGCCGGCTCGCGAGTGACTGTGAAAAGTCAGGTACATTGACAGCAGGTAAAGGATCAACCGACGGCGGTTTACGGCAAGGGGCTCTGGCAGCAGCGCTCCCCAAAACAACATCGGAGCTGCGGCGACTCCCATTACGGCGCCGAGTGAGTTGGGATTTCCCATGAATCCGATGCCGAAGATAAGGTAGTACACGGCCATCACGGCAACAAACCCCTCGCACGCTGCCAATAGTCCCGTAAAAAAACGACTCTCACGCCCAGTCACCGCAAGTCTGGCTCCCGTGCCGGCATAAAGAAACAACAGCCCAAAGCTCGAAGCCTTCAAGATGGCTACGCCTGGAAATTGCGAAACCGAAGCCGACACGATCGAAGTAAGGACCGCGAAAACCGCTGTGACATGAAAGAGGCCGAAGCGATGATTTCGCTCTTTCAGCATGACCAGCGAGCCCACCGCAGCCCCCACGGCAAGAATGGCCCATCTCCCCGTAGTCCAATACCCTCCTACGGCTACTCGCACGCCGGCAAACAGAAAAGCGACTATAACGAGCGCGAAGAAAAACCGCCGGTACATCCAAACCGCAACCGCCAAACCCTCGATGAGGATCAAGCCTCCCATGTTCGTAACGTTCGCGAAATAGCGAGGCTGGGAATACGCCAGAAGGAGCAATACCAAAGGGCATACAACTGCTGCCGCGATGAGCGCGATTTTGGGAACACGCTCATTCATGGATTGCTCCATTGCCTGCAACCATTCCTGCGACGCCTCTCGCCCATTCTCGAGGTGAATAGCCAGCAATATGCCGCGCGCTGTTGGCGCCCATGGTTACGCAAAGATCGGGTTGAAGGGCAAGACTTCGCATGGCCGCAGTTAACGACGGAACCTCTTTCGGCGGAACCAGCAATCCGTTCCAATTTTCTTTCAGCAGGTCGGCGCCGCACCCTGCGGCGTGGCTCAGGATCACCGGCAAGGAGCACGCCATCGCTTCGTTCACTACCAGCCCCCAGGTATCGGTATAGGTTGGCAGAATCAACATTTCCGCCAATGCATAGTAGATTGCGAGTTGATCCCGTTGGGCAAAACCAGCGAATTTTATCATCCCAGGCGAAATCGATGCAGCCGCCCGTTCCAACTCTGGTCGAAACGCGCCATCGCCCACAAAAACGAGTCCGACCTGTTGTCGCAGCGAATCATCGAGCCTGGCGTAGGCCGATAGCAACTCAAGTACACCTTTCTCGCGCACCAGCCGGCCTACAAAGAGAAAATAGCGGCGGGGCAAAGCTAGTTCGGAACGATGCTCGGTTGCATTCTGGCGTGCGGCCTCCGCTGCCGCGGAAAACAGGTCGTTGTCGACGGCATTCGGCGCGGTAAAAATGCGGCTGTCACGGATCTTCAGGGAGTGCAAATATTCCCGAGCCGACGACCCCGGCACTACGAATCCGTTACAGGAGCGGAGAAACTCGATTTTCATCAATTCCACCACCGTCCGGCGGCTACGATGATCCTGCTGCGTGCTTTCGGCCCAAAGAAAAAAGGGAGTCTTATGAAACCGCGCCCAGATCAGAGATTGCCACGAGGCAACGTAATTGTAGCCTCCGCAGAGAATGAAATCCGGCTGGGCTTCACCGAGTGCGAACGTCACTCCACGGTTCAATAAGGCATTGTAATTGCCAATGCGGCTTCGCCACGAAGGCAGAACCTGGCAGGAGAAGCGGATCTCGTTCTTGTAGACCTGCCATTGCCGAAGCTCAGGGTCGGTCTCAGCCAGAAAAATAACGTGCAAATCCACTTCGCCCTGCTGCGCCAGTTCGTTGAACAACGGAATGCGATAGGGAGAGATGATCTCCGTCAGAATGACAAGGCGGCGCTTCATCTGACCGACTCCCGATAGATTCGCGACAGACTCTCAGCTTGCTGCGCCAGGGTTAGATTTTCCAGAATCGTATCGCGCGCCGCGGCGCCAATGCTGCGGCGGCGGGGCTCGTCGCGCAACAGCATCGCCAGCGCCAGCTGCAATTCGCGCTCGTTATCGGGCCCCACCAGAAAACCGTTGGAACCATGCCGGACAATTTCCGCAATTCCCTGCCCGCGGCAACCGATCACTGGCTTACCAACGGCCATCGCTTCCAGATAAACGCAACCCAGACCTTCGTATCGACTGGGCAGTGCAAACACGGTACAGCGGCGCATGGCCTCTGCCACCTGGGTGCGATACTGGCGTCCAAGAAAGCGAACGCGTTGACTGACTTGAAGTTGTTGCACCAGTCCTTGCAGCCGTGAAAGTTCAGGACCTGCACCGATGATTTCAAGCGTTAGAGCAGGAAAGTCGGCAGTGAGAGCGGCAACCGCACGAATCAATGCGGCATGGCCTTTGATTGGAATCAGGTTGCCAACGCTAAGCACAATTGGCGCGCTCGCGGCAACGGCGCCGGGGGAAAACAACTCAGGATCCACGCCGTTATAGACGACGGAAGTCCGGCAACTCGGCCCCGTGCCCTCCAAGACTTGCTCGCGGACATGCTCGCTGACGCAAATCACGCGGCGCGATGAGCGGTATACTCGCCGGGAAATGCGGCGGCACCATTCTCCAGCCCGCCCGCTGACCTGACTAGTCGAGAAGGCATCGAGCCCGTGCACTGAGACCACATAAGGCAAGCCCAACTCCGCGCTCAACAGCATAGCCGCGTGCCCGCACGGCAAAGGCGCATGCGCATGGATCAGATCGATAGGATGCGACCGCTGCAAATCGCGTACACGCCCGACCATGCTGGCGAAAAGGAATGCGCCTGACGTGGGAAGTCCATAACCACCGGGCAGCGAGAAATAGCGAATCCATTGCGAACGCACGCCTGACTCTCTGCTCTCGAGTTTTGACCGGTAGAAGGGCTGCGCCGCGAACACGGTGTTCACCACACCAACCTTGGCGAGCGCGTCGAGCGGCTCGGCCACAAAGCATCCGCCGGCATCGTCGTGCGCGCTGGGATAGAACGGAGTTAAGGTGAGAACATGAAGGGGAGTGCCGGTCCGCTGTGTTCTCTGGAGTGGCCCATCCCGGAGAACCGGGGGCAATTCCGGGTTCCCACTCACCGGCTCGGAGCCTCCGGGCTCCGCACAGAAATTGCCTCAAGCTTGCCGATGTCGGCTTCTTCGGCAAGGCATGGCTCACAAATCGTAGTCATTTCCGGGTCGGAAGGGCCAGTCACAGCCAGGAAGCCACTGGAGAAGGCTTGCTTCCCGATACACTCGCCGAGGTGCCTGCTGGTTTCTTCCATTCTAATTGAAGTTCGCGGAGACGCGCTTGTAGACGCGCTCGCCAGTCCCCTTGCTCGATTGATCTTTGCAGGTGCCGGCGCGCGATTTCGAGCAAACGTCTCCGCATTGCCTTCTCCGCGTCAGGCGTTACTGGCATTTGCTCGTCAGGATCCGATTCGAGGTCGTACAGATCCTCCGCCGCGCGGTCAAAACGAAGCACCAGTTTGAAGCGTGACTCCCGCACCGACAGCATGCGAGGTCCGCTCCGATTCTCGCGACGAAAGGGATTCGTGCAACCTGCGATGCATTCCGAAATTGCAACGCCATCAAAATCTTCCTCTTTTCGCAACTGTGGCCAATAACTGCGGCCTTGGAAGCCTGGTGGGACTGGCAGTTCCGCAATATCCAGCAACGTAGGCGCAAGATGTACCAGGCTGAACGGAGACTTCTTCACCGGCTGCTTGGCGCTTCCCGGCACGCGTAACAACAGCGGTACATGCAGCAACTCTTCCATCAATTTCGAGGGCGGATGAAAACGGCCCTCATGCTCCAGAAATTCCTCCCCATGATCCGCCGTAAACGCAAAGACAGTGTCGCTCCAGAGATTCTGTCTTCGCAGCGTTTCCACCAACCGCCCCATTTGCGCATCCGCCCAACGGACTCCGGCATCATAGAGCGCGACGATTTCATCGCGATGGCGCGCCAGCCGCCGTGCTCCGAGATCCGACCGGTTCCAGTAGGAATTCAAATAGCGTGCGCGATAGGGCGTAACGGGTGCGTGCCCCATGAGTGCCAGAGCAGCCTCGGTTGGATAATACGGCGCATGTGGATCCATCAAATGCAGCCACAGAAAGAACGGCGAATTTCCAACCGAGGACAGCCACGCGCAAGCCTCGTCCACAATTGAGTCAGCCGCCGGAAAGCGGCGCAACTGGTCGAGCGAGTCCGCCGGCGGCGTTACCCGCTGACAGTATTCGAAATAAACCTCGCCGTAGATGGCTCCCCATGGCCCCAGAGCCGCGCCGGCCTTCTGTAATCTTCGGTTGAGACGGCCTGCCCAGCCGCCTCCGCCGGGCGCGTTCGCGCTGCCATCGTGGTTACGATCATCGTTGCCACCATCTGAGAGCGGGCTCAGTTCGTCTTCCGGTTGCAGAAAATCGCGAAACGTATCGAATCCGCGCCCATAGCCGAACCGCGACGAGATATAGGGATTGGCGGCGGAAAAGGCGGCCGTAGCGTATCCGGCTTGCTTCAGAGTGGACGCCAGCGTCGATTCGTCCGGCGCCAAGCCTAGTACGTCGCGACCGAGCGCCAATGGGTAGCGGGAAGCCAGGATAGCCGGCAAAGAATAGTAAGTGGGCGCGCCCGCGACAATGGCCGTAGGTAACACGAAACTCTCATTGGCCAGCGAATCCAGAAAAGGCGTGGTGGGGCGATCGTAGCCCATGAAGCCGACGTGGTCGGCACGCAGGCAATCCACGGTCACGAGAACGATTGATTTCTTTGCTCCCATGTTTTCGTATTATTTTCGTACTTCCTTTCTATGTCTGCATTCTATGCTTGCTCACTCTATGCCTGCTCCCGAGCGATGCTGGCCTTGGTAAATCTCTTACGAATCACCTTCACTTGCACTCTACCCTGCTCTGCCGGGTAGGACCCGCTCAGGATCAACTCGTGCACATCCTCGTCGTGAACATAAAGCAAATCGGCGTGTTTTGATTCCAGCGCCGTCAGAAAATCGTCGATGCACTGAAGCGTGCGGCTGCGAAAATCCCGCACCGTCGAATGAAAATTGATCGAATGCACGGAAACAATCGCCGGAATCCCGCGGACAAAACAGTTTTCCGCCTGTTGAAGACAAGTATCGATGGAGAACTCTGCATTCACCGCAGGCTCGAATTCCACCGTACGCGAAAGATGCAAAACCGCATGACGATCGAAGTGCGGAGGCATGAAGGCTCCCGGGCCATTTTGCGCCACGCGAATTCCATGCTGCGCCCATGCCCAGTGCGTATCGTCATTGGAGCGGTAACCCGGAGCGCAGGCTGAACGCGGTAACCGGGAGAAGAGTTTGGCGAATGCTCCCACCGCCTGCCCAATCAATTCTTTCTGCGCTTCCGCCGATAGGAATCGTTCGTCCTCCGCTTGGTCTGGATCCCAATATTCGTAGCCGATCCAGGGCATGCGCCAGTGAATGTAAGGCGTCCCCGCCTGCCACAACCTGCGCAGAAGGTCGGAGCGTTCGCCGCTGCGATTGGCGATGCGCTCGACGGCCGGCCGGCAGAAGTGCGTGGTTCCATGCAGCGCAGGCTGGAAGACCCCTTCGCCGATTCCCGCGCGATAAGCCTCTACCAGACCCGGGCGCGCCCATCCGGCAGGAAATCCATCGGCGAGCGGCAGCAGATGAACCTGCCGAAACGACTCCGCTGCCATCTTCGCAAAATCCAGATTGGCCACAATAAAATTCATTTCCATGCAGGGATGACGACCTGCGCAATCGCAATGACGTTGCAGTACAGCACTCAAACCGGCCAGATCTTCAGCCGTCTCCAGCGTGTAAAAATCGTAGGGATGTTCGCCGAGCGTCAGTCCCGTCGCTTGCAGCCGCTCGAGCCCTTCTGCATCGCGCAGCCCCACGCGACCCCAGTCGTCGCTTTGAAACAGCAACATGGGCCGGTCAAAATAGAACCCGTCGATTGGAAGCAGGTCGCGTCCGCGCTGCCAAAGCTTCTGCGCCAGATTCATCGTGGTTCTACTCCCGCCATTATTTCCTGGCCCAGACGCTGTAGTTGGCGGCAAACTGGTCGTTGGCGCTGCCGGCAACGCGCGTCAGCAATTCGCCGGACAGATTGAGCAGCGGACAGATTGTCCAACGGAAAATGGAGCGCAAAACAGGATAACGCACGAAAGTATTGAGGCAAATGTTGACGGTCCGAAAGAAGCCCACAATGCTTCCGCCCTCTGGAATAATCTCAGACTCGCCGAAGACCGCGACCAACTGACGCAGGCTCCCGGGAAGAAAACGCCAACGGTCAGAATCAGACTCGCACGGATAAACCGAAGGCGCGCTTAACAAAAGGCAGCCCCCAGGTTTCAGCACGCGGTGAATCTCTGCAATCACAACCGCCGGTTCGGGAATAAATTCGAGGGTCTGCGTGCAGATTACGAGATCGAATTGGCCGCCAGCCAACGGAATTTGTTCTCCCCGCGCCACGATATTGACCAACGGCGTCCAGCGCAAATCGATCGCCACATATCGGCGGACCCGGTCCTCTAGCAAGGGCCGATAAGGCTGAATCCTTCCCCCCAGATCGAGGACGTCCAGCTTTCGGCCATTCAGCTTCCGGGCGCCCAGATCGTGGCTATCCAGTTTGGGGGCCGCGAGCCATTTCCGGAAAATCTCGCGCCGCCGTCGCAGCACCAGCCAGTTGGGATTGGTCAGGGAAGGATACAGCCGATCTCTTCCTTCGCGAGCGACGCTGCCCAAAGTCTCCATGCTGTTCATGAATTCGAAAAAACAATTTAACAGGAGGTTCCCGATGCGAGGTTGAAATGCGCGAGCTTCAGAACATCCGCGTCAGAAATAACTGAGTCATAGATCGAATTCATAATTGCCGAATTCAAGATCGCCGAATCGTTGACATCCGATCGAAGATCGCGAAATCCGAGATTGCGAAACCTAGAGATAGCCGAGTTCGCGCAGCCGTTGCTCCACCAGTCGTTGCTCGGCCAGGTCCGCGTTGGAAGTGTCGTCACGGGAAAATTCGCGCAAGACAAATATCAGCAACTCTTCCAAAGTGCCGAATACATGACCGAATTTCTTTTCCGCAATCGCGCACAGGTCCGCCGGGAGCCGCACTTCCCTCATTTCCGTCATATTTTCACCAAAACCAGATGCGGCCCCTTCATCGCCCTAAGAAAGCCCGCGCTCGACCCCAAACCGCATCGGCGATCAAACGGTCATCCGCATCCAATCCCATGGCGAGCGCCACCCCTGAGAATGCACCGTAGGCCAGCACCAGTGAGACAATCACCGCGACCCACTCCGCCCGCCTCCAGACTGAAATCCTGCTTACCAGTAGCGTAATCAGCAGAGCGCTTGCCGTGGAGGGCAATAACTTCAGGTAGCTGCGGTTATAGGGGAACAATTTCAGGGCCTTGTGCACCTCGGAGAGATTCCACGTGTTCGTACCGATATTGGTAAGGGCCGCTGCCATAGCCGCACCCAGCGCGCCCCAGCGCGGCACCAACTGGAAGCACAGCACTACCATCACCACCGCCATCACAGCCTGCACCCGAACCAACCGCCGCTGGTTGCCGGACATCAGTAAGAGATAACCGACCGAGCCGACGCCGCAGTTTACCAATTGCCCGCACGTTCCGACGATCAGAATCAGCCATCCCGTTTCGAAGTCGTGGCCGAACATGCCCATGATCGGACGCGCGTAAATAATCATCACAATGGCTAGGGGAAAGGTCAGGCCCAGCATCCATTTGGTAAGCGTCTGGAACAAGCGCCCCAGCAGAATATTCTCCCCGCGCGAGTGGATATCCGCGATTACGGGCGAGAAGATCTGATTCACCGACTGCAAAATAATCGTTTCGTACGCGACCAACGCAGCGACCACCGCGTAAACTCCCACTTCGCGGGCGCCCCGGTAGACGCCCAAAGCAATGCGGTCGGTCTGGCCCATAAGAAACGTCATCAAGCCAACCCCGAACATGGCTGCGGAAAACGACCATACTTCCCGGTCCATTCCAAGCCTTTTCAGATCCGGCGACCGGGCCTCGACCGGGGTCAGTCGCCACACCAGCGAAATCAGCAGCGCCAGCACCACGCACGCGCTCACAATCTGCGCCGCCAGGTATCCCCACAATCCTCCTCCAAGCCCGATCAAAAGCACCGACACTGCCATCGTGACCGGGCTGGAAACGAACCTCGTGATCATGGTGCGACGGCCTACTTCCCGGTAGCCAGCGACGATATCTCCGAAAAATGTGGTGAATATCGACGTGATCATGATCGGCACAAATAGCGGCAGGTAGCGCGCGAGTTGAGGAGAATGATAAAAACGCCGCGCCACCCAGGGACCGGCTTCCAGCAAAATTGCGGAGAAGATCAGGTTGGTCGCCAACAGTATCCAGGTGCCGTTCCACAGCAGCGTCCGCAACGCTTGAAATTTCTTCGATGCCGAGTAAACCGCCACGAACCGCACCGCGGATTCGGGAATTCCCATCACGCCGAAGATGCCCAGGAAACTGATGATCGTGATCCCCAGGGCATAGATACCCAGCGCCTCCGCCCCCAAAACCCGGGCCAGGTAAACTTTGAAGGCGTAACCCAGCCCGGCGGTAAAAATCGTCCCCGTAAATACAACTCCGGATTGGCGGGCAATGCGCCCCATCTCCGTCGTGAATTTGACACTCTCCGATCCGGGGGACGAACTGATTTTGGTTGAGACTGCCGGCGGCGGCTGACGAACCTCCTCGCTCCGGTTTATGTGATCTGAAAGCAGCGTCATAGTTGCGCCGCTTTAGTCTACATGTTTTCGGTTCGTTTTCTTCCAACGCCCGATCATGGCGCGAACCCCGGCCTCCACCAAGGGAGAAGTCTTGATGATCTTCGCGGCGCGGTAACGCAAAATCTCCCGCACGTGCTGAACTGCGGACGTCCGTAGGCTTACGTAGAGCGTTTCCCGGCTTTGATTCGCGAACCGTTCTTTGTACTCCTCCGTCCCCAGTCCCAGGTCGACCGTGGTGAAATCGGGGTTCTCCGCCGCTTCCTCGACTATCTTCGCCAGCAGGCAAAAGCCCGGAGAATATTTTTCCAAATCGCTGTCGAATGTAGGGTGGTACCAAAACCAGGTACCGTAAAACTGAAAGCCATAGTTCCACGCCAGAACCTTCGAGCCCGACATCATCCGCGTGAGCGCCACCCACCCCGGCTCCGCCAGCAGTTTCGTCAATTCCTTCACGAACTGCTGGCGTTCACGGTTCGCCAGATTACTCACGCGGCCAGTGGCCAGAAAGCGCGCCACATGTGCCTGCATGAACGCAGGCAATAAGGGCCCAATCTCTGGCCAGGTGCGGGCATGGTCGAGCCGTACGGGGGATTCACTGCCCAGCGCTTTCAGCGACCGGCGTACCATTTTGTTCCCTGGCAAGACCGGTTTCTTCTCACCGGGACGATGTTCCAGGCTGCTTAGCAAAACCTGAGCGCAGATGTAGGCTGTGCGCGCGAAGCATCGATAACCGTTTTCCTGCGAGGCCGTTTGCAGGGCCGCGATCGAATCGGAGTCGGCGGGCAGGTTGGTGAGCGTAATGTCGCAAATGCCTTGCTTCCTTAATTCCCCTAACACCCACGCAATCAACCCGTCCCTATGAGCCGGCAAGCTGAGAAAATCGCAGTAGTCTCCCGTAGTAGCGCAAAGAAAAGAGGCGTGAGTTCGATCGGAATCGGTGGCCAGGGACGCGACTCCACACAGCGTTCCGCTCTCGTCGTACGCCAAACAAAGCAGTGGCCGCAGGGTCGCATCGTAAGCGCGCTGTACTGCCAGGGACCACTCGTAGGTATAGAAAACCTGAGGCTGATCCACTCGCTGCACCAGTGCATTCCACTGCTGCCGCAGATTCGCATCTTCCGGAATTTCCTTAAGCAGTACGACGCGCACGATTGAATTCACTTCGCGAAAGGTTCGCTGAATAGGTAATAGTATCAACCCATCGCAGAGCGAGCGGCCACCTCACCAGCGGCTGCCCGAGCATCGCCGTGGGTGCAGATTAGTCTCGGCGATACTCCTCGTCACTTCGATGGTGAATTTTTGCATAATGCTCCCAGGGTTCGAGTCGGGCGACCGGCTCGTTGCTGCATGCGCACGTGGAACCCTGACACGTGCGCCTCAAGTTCGGCCAGATTCATTTCAGCCGTAACGTGCACCCGAGGCAGCGCATAGGGAGGCAGATCGACGCCAAGCCCCCCTCCAAAGTTCACAAAGGCAGCTTCGTAACCGGCTTTCTGCGGCATCGCCAATACTTCCGGCGTAACCGATTCTCGGTTCCCAAAGGGGTAAGCAAACGCCCAAAGTCGGTGTGGAAGAGCTCCCTCCAAACGAATCCGGCTTTCGGAAATTTCGGCGTACGCTTCTTCCGCGGGAAGTAGCGACAGCATCGGATGGCTCAGCGTGTGCGCGCCGACCGTCATTCCGGAGGCGGCCAATTCTCGAAGTTCGCCGCGTGTGAGCAGCCCGAACCGGCGCCACCAGGCGGGTTTGTCCTGGCGGGAATCTCTCTGCCCCCCAAACTGCATCCGCGCGGCGGCAAGAAACGACGCTCGCGCTCCCTCATCCACCTGCGAAAGCCGCTTCACGGAATTCCACCAGAGCGCGCGCCGTTCTTTGCGCGATCGCGGTTCACTTGATCTGAGTTCACCCCGAATAGTTAACCCTACGCTTGAAATCTCGAACGGTCCTGCCGGAGCGAGCAGAAACAGCAGGAACAACTCTTCGTACCACAGTGTGCTTCGCGATTCCGCGACCGAAGCCCCAGTCACGAAGAACAGACACGTCACTTCCTCCTGTTGCAGAACGGGCAACATGTCGGTCAGACAATTGAGAAGGCCATCGTCACAAGTCAGAAGAACCGCCCGCGGCGGCAGCGCGCCCCGCTCTTCGCGCCAGGCCAACACATCGTCAGGGGAGATCACGTTATAGTGCGCCTTCAGCAGGCGCAGTTGCCGGCGGAGCATTTCAGCGCCGATAAGGTTTCCATCCAAGGCTGCGTCGATCGGTTCGTAGCCTTGTGGCAGGACACCGTGGTAGGTCACCACCGCAAGTCCTGCGGCGCTGGCGCGGTGAAAAACGCCGGCCATCGCCAGTGCGGGATAGAACACTTTATTCAGGAAGGGACTGACGATTCTCATCAATCAATCCTCATCGTCGCTTGACCAAGTTTTGAGCCCCGGTTCCCGTTTACGGAGTTTCAGCGTCCGACTGTTTCGCAATCGCGATGTAGTCTAGACATTCACGATCCCGAGCATCATGATCCGAGCCATCATGATCCCGGCCGCTGCTCGATCACCCTACAAGGAGCGCCCATCGCAGTGCTTTTCGGAGGAATATCTTTGACCACAACACTTCCCGCTCCAATCGTCGCCCAGGCCCCGATTCGCCGGCGAGGCAGCACACTCACGCCACTCCCGAGCAGGACGCCGGTTTCCAATATTGCTCCACCGGAGAGATTGCAGCCGGAAGGAATCACGCAAAAATCGCCTACGCAAACGTCGTGGGTGATCGAACAATTCAGATAAATCACAACATGCGATCCGATCCTTATATCGGCGGTAAACTGCGTGCCCGCCATAATTACGGTGCCGGCTCCGATTGCGACCGATTCTGCAACTTGAACGGCCGGATGAACGACCGAAACAAATTTTGATTTCACCGCTGACATCGTTTCAACGACTCTGGATCGCACTTCGGGCTTTCCGATCGCGCAAACAAATCGCAACGATTCGTACTGATTGTTTCGATACCAGTCGTCCCCGCCGAGGACCGGGACTCCTCCCACTTTCTTCCCGGCAAGCTTTTCATCCGCGTCCAAGAAACCCAAGACATCCCATTGCCGGCCGGCTTCGTTGCACGCTCTTACCGTGGCCAGGACTTCCCGGCCCAGGCCGCCAGCGCCGAGAATCACCAGTTTTGCAGGCTCAGTCATGCGGCTCATTCTACCCGGTGGTCGGCAAATTTCTTGATCAGTAACTTCGGCCCAATCTCGGTTTTCTTCAACACCGATACAATTCTCTCCGCAGCACAGCCATCTCCATACAAATTCTGCATGTTCGCGAGCGACTTTCGAAACTCGGAACTCACGGCTTTCTCAATCCCGCGCGCGATCTCTTCCGGCGAGTTTCCGACGTCGATCACATTGGCAGACCGGACGCGGCCCTCTTGACGAATTCCTATATTCACGACGGGCAGGCGAAAACTTGCGGCCTCGATGATGCCGCTGCTGGAATTTCCCACCATGGCCGCGACATGTCTTTGCACGCTGTGGTACGTACGATGGCCAAGATTTTTCACCAGCCGAGCGTTCGGGGTCTTCGCGACAAACTTTTCTATGCTGGCGACAATCTCGGAGCGATGCGGATCCGCGTTGGAGTGCGTAAACAACAGCGAGTAGCCCGGTGCCGAGACCGCTGCCAGCAGCGCAGAGATATGCTCCGCGGGATTCTGTTCCAGCGTTACCGGATGGTAGGTGATCAGAAGGGTTTGCGACAGGTCCAGTCCAATTTCCGCTTCCAGTTCCTCCCTCGGTATCGCCTCCATCGATAAGATCGAATCGATCACGGGAGAACCCGTCGTATGCACCCGCCACGACTCTTCCCCAAGTTGCTCGATGCGTCGGGCATATTCCGCGGTGGCGGCGAAGTGCACATGACTAAGCTTGGTGATGCAGTGTCGAATGGCGTCATCGATCGCGCCGAAAGTGAGTTCTCCGCCATGAATGTGGCCGATCGGAATCCGACAAGGCAGCGCGGCCACGGCTGCCGACAGCATCTCGTACCGGTCTCCGAGCAAAAGGATAATGTCAGATCGAAGTTCTCCGTAGGCCGTGGCGAACTCCTGCACGCCGGCTCCGATGGCGACCGCTGCGTCCTGCCTTGAATCGCCCGGCAGTCGCATCGGCACTCGGGCAGCAATGGCGAACCCATCGTTCTCCATCTCCTGAACGGTGCTTCCCTGGGTGGGATCGAAGTGGGCCGCGGCCACAATCAGCTGCAATTCGAATTGTGGGTCAGCCTGAAGCAGGCGCAGCACCGGAAAATAGATTCCATAGTCCGATCGGCCCACCGTCACAACGGCAACCCGGAGCGTCATGCCAGATCACCGGCAGCGATCGGCGTATCGAAGCAAATTTCGCGCGCGGCGCTTCTACCCACTATCTTTTTCCAGTCGGCAGGAGAGATACCGGTGCCCGGCCGCTTAAAAGCAAGCATCTCCCGAGTGATTACCTCGCCCCGCGCAATCGTGCGCGCCGCCACGATGCTGCGCCGAGCTACATCTCGCACATTCTGCTCGGCGGCCGTAGGCCTTTTTACCCCGTCGCCTCGCGCTGCCTCAATCAACCGAATCGATCGAGCCATATTCTTGAAGGCATCGGGTGCGAGAGACGCCTTGTGGTCGGGCCCCGGCAGATTGATGTCTAACGTGATGTGCTTCTCGATAATATCTGCCTCGAGCGCGACCGCGGCAATGGCCAACTCGTTTCCGAGCGAGTGGTCGCTGAATCCGACGGGCACGTTGAAGTGCCGCTTCATCGCCGGAATGACCTTCAAGTTGGCCGACTCGGGAGTGGCGGGATAGCTTGAAACGCAATGCAGAAGCGCCAGTTCGGGGCAGCCGGAAGCGAGCAGCGTCTCCACGGCGCTCTCAACTTCCTCCAGGTACGACATCCCAGTCGACAGGATTACCGGTTTCCGCTTTCGGCCCAGAAACGCCAACAGCGGAAGGTCAGTCACGTCCCCGGAACTGACTTTGAAGGCGGGAACTCCGATCCTCATGAGCAAATCCGCGCTTTCTTCATCAAACGCCGTCGACAGAAAAATAATTCTGCGCCTCGCGGCGTGTTCAGCGACGGCGTATGTCATCGCCTCCGGCATCTCGAGCCCCCGCACCATTTCCAGTTGTGCTTCCGCGCTTCCGGTCGTCGCCTTCTGATAGTCGGCCTTCGGCGCGGCGGCTGAAATCAGCTTTTCAGCTTTGAAAGTCTGGAACTTCACGGCGTCGGCCCCGGCTTCGACAGCCGCATCGACGAGACGCAGCCCCGTTTCCAGACTGCCGTTATGGTTCACTCCCGCTTCGGCAATGACGAAGCAGGGATTCCCACTTCCGATTTTCTTGCCGCCAATTTCCATCGCCTGACATTATAGGCGAGACGGAATCGGCTTCCCCCACACTGCAATGTCATCCTGCACGGAGCCGTTCTTCAGGCGGAATGAAGGATCTCCCGTTCAACCGACCTGCGCTTCACCCACGAAGCTTTGCTGCTCGATGATAAGATTTACTCGCATCCATAACAGGATCGGGCACTGATGGAGTTCATCGAGAAAATTTGCACGACCGAAAAGGCCAGCCTGCGTGAAGTAATGGCCTGCATCGATCGCGGCGCCAAGGGCATCGCGCTGGTGGTCGACGAACGCAAGCGCCTGATCGCAACTTTGACCGATGGAGATTTACGGCGCGCCGTGCTGGCTGGAATCGGCCTGGACTTTCCGGTTGCGACTCTGATTGCAAAACGCCGCACGCAGGACAACCGCAACCCGATCACGCTTCCCCAAGGCAGCCCGAAAGACGCCATTCTCAGCGAAATGAAAGCCCGCGCCGTTAGGCAAATTCCGCTCGTGGATGGCGACGGATGCGTGCTCGAACTCGCCGTACTCGACGATCTGGTGGCCGAGCGTCACGCCCCAGTTCACGCGGTGGTAATGGCCGGCGGCCTGGGTGCGCGCCTGATGCCACTGACTGCCGACACACCCAAACCCATGCTGCCCGTGGGCGAGCAACCGCTAATCGATCGCCTGGTACACCAACTGAAGCAAGCCGGCATCGCGCGCATCAATATCAGCACCAATTACAAAGGCGATCAGATCTCCGCGCATTTCGGCAAGGGTGAAGCCTTCGGCATCGAAGTCGAATGCGTAACTGAGGATCAACCCCTGGGCACGGCCGGTTCCTTGTCATTGGTCTCAGGGAACGATCCGCTCCTGGTGATCAATGGCGACATCCTGACCGCTCTCGATTTCCGGGCCTTCCTCGACTTCCATTTCGAGCACGCCGCCGCTATGACGGTTGCGGTGCGCGAATACGGCTTCGATGTTCCCTATGGCGTCGTCGAAACCGATGGTTTGCACGTCACCGCAGTCACGGAAAAACCGACGGTAAAGTTCTTCGTCAATGCCGGCATCTACTTGATTTCTCCCTCGGCACGGGCCTTGATTCCGTCGGGCCAGCATTTCGACATGCCCCAACTGATCGACATTCTCGTTCAGTCTCGGAGTAAGGTGGTCAGCTTTCCGGTGTGGGAGTATTGGCTCGACATCGGCCGCCACGAGGATTACGAGCGCGCCCAGCACGACGTGCAAAGCATGGGAGGGGCGACTGTGAACCGTGGAGTAACCGCCAAGTGAATTGGAAATCCAAATCGGTACTGGTCACGGGCGCAGGCGGCTTCATCGGCAGTCATCTCGCCGAAGCGCTTGTTCGCGCTGGCGCGCAGACCCGCGCACTCGTTCACTACAACAGCTCGGGGCGCCGCGGTTGGATGGATGAAAGCGATCTGCGCGACGACATGGAGATTATGGCCGGCGACATCCGTGAGGCGGACAGCGTCAAGGCCGCGCTGAAGGGCGTAGACGTGGTGTTCCACCTCGCCGCTCTGATCGCCATCCCCTATTCTTATGTGTCGCCGTCGTCGTACGTCAGCGCGAACATCATCGGCACCATGAATATTCTTCAGGAATCGCTGCGTTCCGGCGTGTCGCGAATCGTGCATACCTCGACCAGCGAAGTTTACGGAACTGCACGCCAAATCCCGATCTCGGAAGACCACGCTCTGCAAAGCCAGTCGCCGTACTCCGCGACCAAGATTGGGGCGGATAAATTGGCGGAGTCGTTCCATTGCGCGTTTGGGCTACCGGTCAGCATTGTTCGTCCCTTCAATACTTACGGTCCGCGCCAGTCGGCCCGCGCCGTCATTCCCACGATCATGACGCAGGCCTTGGCCGGGGAGCCGATTCGCGTCGGGAACGTGGCTCCTACGCGAGATTTCAATTACGTGGCGGACACCGTCCGAGGATTTCTATTGAATGCGGCGAGTGAGAAAGCCGTCGGCCGTGTCGTCAATCTCGGCACCGGCACTGAAATCTCCATCGGCGATCTTGCCCGCACGATCTGCTCTGCCGTCGGCAGTGATTGCAAAATTATCCAGGAGGAACAGCGCGTTCGGCCCGCCGGAAGTGAAGTCGATCGCCTCCTCGCCGACAATCGCCTGGCAAACGAGTTATTAGGCTGGCGTCCGGAGGTGAGCTTGCGCGCGGGCTTGCAGCACACCCTGGACTGGATGCGCTCGAATCTCGACCGCTATCGGACCGGAGTCTACGCCCTGTGAAACCCAACACGGCAACGGCATACATTCCGCTCTCCGCCCCTGAAATTCGCGGCAACGAGTGGAAGTATGTCAAAGACTGCCTCGACACGGGATGGGTATCTTCGGTCGGTGAGTACGTAAATCGCTTCGAGAGCATGCTCGCCGAAACTATGCTCGCGGAAACTATGATCGCTGAAACGGTGGGAGCGCAGTCGGCGGTCGCCACCAGCAACGGGACCTCGGCTCTGCACATAGCACTGCTGGTCAGCGGAGTCCAGCCCGATGACGAAGTGCTGGTCTCGACCCTCACGTTTATCGCGCCCGTCAATGCCATTCGTTACGCCGGAGCATGGCCGGTCCTGATCGATGCCGAGCCCCAGTACTGGCAACTCGATGCGCAAAAAACGCAGGACTTTCTGCGCCAGAACTGCCAATACTCGCAGGGAGAAAGAGAGCTGCGCAACCGCCGCACGGGACGCCGCATAAAAGCCATCCTCCCGGTGCACATTCTCGGTCATCCCGTCGATATGGAACCGATCGTCTCCGTGGCCCACGAATTCGGTCTTACCGTGATTGAAGACGCCACCGAGTGCCTGGGTGCGAAATATCGCGGCCGGAACACCGGGACAATCGGAGACATCGCCTGCTTCAGCTTCAACGGCAACAAAATCATCACCACCGGCGGCGGCGGCGCCAT